>JBEEFR010000050.1:0-24676 GCA_041166285.1 Actinomycetota bacterium
GGCCCACGGGAACAGGAAGATGACCTCGATGTCGAAGACGATGAAGATCATCGCCACGAGGTAGAAGCGGACGGGAAAGCGCTCGGCGGGTTCACGCGACGGCACGATGCCGCACTCGTACGGCGCTTCCTTGGCGATCGTTGGGCGTTTCGGCGCCAGCAGGCCCGACGCGATGAACGACGCGAACGCGAAGAGCGTGGCGAGGATGAACATCAGGAGCAGCGGCAGGTAATCAGCCATCAGTTCGCTCCTTTCTGTTGGTTAAGCGGTCGCAGGCGCGGGGCCAGCAGCACGTAACGCCATGATCCGCTTGTCGCGGCGGTGCAGAGCGTGGCACGTCACGAAGAAGATGATGCCCGACGACAGCAGGAGCATCACCTGCGGGAACCGGACCGAGCCCAGATCGCGCTCGACGACCACGGTGACGACTGGCTTCGTCGTGTCGGGATTCTTCGTATAGGTCGCGTTGCCGAACGGGTCGTTCGGCGCGGGCGCCGCGGCCTGCAGTTGCACGGCGACGTAGTGCGCCGAGTGGGTGAAGAAGAACTTGTGGTGGATCTTCCAGAACAGGATCTTCTTCGGTGCGTCATGCGTGCACAGGTCCTTCGGGCCCCAGCAGTTGTCGCCGCCGCGCTCGTAACCGTCGAGCACGACGTACTGGTCGCTGGTGGTGTACTCCGCCGGGTACCGCAGCTCTTCGGGCGTTGGGTCCCTGATGATCGGGCCCTCGGGACCGATCTTCGGCTTGCGACCGGACTTCGTGATGAAGTTGTCGGCGGCCGCGGTCGAGTCGCCGAGGACTGACGGCGGCGCCTTGTGCCAGTGAGCGGGGAACCCCGCAAGCGTCGGCAGCGCGGCAGTCGACAAGTCCTTGACCGACTGCGAGTGGACGACCTCTTTCACCTTCCAGCTCGGATCTCGGCCCTTCATGCCCGAGCCGTAGAGCGTCCACGTGATCGAGAGCAGCATCAGCCACCCGCTGAGTCCCGCGATCGCCAGCAGGAAGCCGATGCGCGCGCCGACGTTGGTCGACAGCAGCACGTAAATGGTCCCCGGCAGGAGCGCGATCGCGGTCACGACGATAAGGAAGCCGCGGATCTGCGGGTCCCACGTCAGTGTGGACAGCAACTGCAAGGCGTGCAGGTGCGGCACTACAGGGTCCTCTCGTATTCGACGATCGCTCGGATCTGCGCTTCCGTCAGCATCTGACCGAACCCGGGCATGCGACCGGTCCCGACGCCGCGGGTCCCGTAGGGCTTCGCGAACTCGGAGCCGAGCGTGATGAATTCGATGTGCTTGGCCTCGTCCGGGAACTGGCGCAGCGTGTCGCCGCCGGTGAGGTTCGGGCCGTACGCGCCCGAGCCGGGCTTGGGCGGCGTCTCAACCGGGTGTCCCGTGGCGTCCTTCCACGAGTACGACCAACCCTTGGTGTGGCAGCGCGCGCAGAACTGGTCGAACAACGCCGCACCGTCGCTGGCGTTCAGGCCTTGCGACTGGAAGTTGGTGGCGAGGTTCTTCTGGATCTCTTTTCTCGAGATCTGGATCGACTTGAGGTACTCGATGATGTCGAGCACCTGGTACTCGTTCATCGGACCGCCGCCGGCGACGCCCCACGCCGGCATCGGCGTGTTCGCTCGGCCGTACGTGATGATCGTGTCGACCTCTTCTTCGGTGAACCGCTTGAGCACCGTGTTCAGCGCCGGCGCCGTCCAGTGCAGCGCGGTCGTCGATCCGTCGGTGTTGGTGACGGTGTAGTTGGCCACGCCGCCTTCACCGTTCGTGCCGTGGCAGTTGCCGCAGCCGAAGTGACCGATGTTGCCTTCCGGAATCGCGGAGGTCGTCGGCTGGAACAGCAGGAAGCCGCGGTGTGCCGATTCGCGATCGAAGCCCTTGACGGCGTTCGTCTGCCGGCCGGGCTCTCGCAACCAGTACATCGGAAGGCCGAAGACCACGACGAGCAGCAGCGCGACGGCGGCGCGTTGCGCGTTCTCGAGCCGTCGGCCTTCGAGGCCGTCGTCGTCGAGGTACGGGCGCCGGTTGGGCGCCATCGCGGCCTCGTCGCCGATCTGGTCTGGACCCTTCTTGACCGACAACAGGAGGAACAGCGCCCACCCGAGTACCAACGCGACGACGAAGGCGACAGCCAGGTGTTGCTGAGTTGTGGCGACCATCATGCGCAGTGCGGGCCTTCCTGTTCCTGACCCGTCGTGTTGGTGCCGATCGGCGGGCCCTGGCTGATGGCGCCAGTGTCGATCACGACATTGCCACCGTCGACGGAGACACCGAAGCGGTCGAGGCCACGGGGCGCCGGACCACTCTTCTTCTCACCGACGCGGCTGTACTTCGAACCGTGGCACGGGCACTCGAACCACTGCGAGCTCTGGCACCACGGGACGCGGCAGCCGAGGTGCACGCACTTCTGGTACAGCGCCACGACGCCTGACTCCATGCCGGTGAGCACTGCGCCGGCGTAGACCTTCTTCGCCTTCTTGACGGCGTCGGCCGGATACGGCGACAGCCACGTGCGCGCGTCGGCGATGTAGACGGGCGCCTTCGTGCTCGCCATCGTTTGCTTGAGGTCGGCGAGCTTGCCGGCGTTGATCTTGCCGCCGAAGCCGCCCTTGATGGGCGGCGGCCACATGAACGCGAGAACCGCTGCGCCGAAGGACGCCAGGCTGAGGCCCATCAGGGTCGCGGCGCCGCGGTTGAGGAATTGCCGACGAGTGACGGCGAGCGTCTCGGAATCCGGCGGCACGAACTCGGCGACCGGCGCCGGCGTCGCGCTGACGGGCACGACTTCACCGCCGCGACGCTCGAGCATGGCGTTGCGTTCGTAGGCGCGACCGCGCAACGCGTCGTCGGAACTCAGCGCCGGGTTGGCCTTGTCCTTGCGGCGCGCTTCGCGACGCAGGCCGATGGCAGAAGTGCGGTCGCGGCGGGCACCGGCCGTCGCCACGAACAGGATGGCGAGGATGCCGAGTGCGACGGCCGCAAGGATGACGATGGTCGAACTATTCATCGAACGCTCACAGGTCGAAGATGTCGTGGATGCCCTGGCGCCACGGCAGGATGAAGTTGAAGCCCTCGCCTCGGAAGAAGGATCCGATGACGGTGAGCGAGGCGCACATCATGAGGAACAGGGTCATGAGCGCGATCGCGAGCTTGCGGTCTTCGGGCTTGTTCGACGGGTTCTTGTCGATGTAACCCGCGCCGCCGAGCCCGACGATGATCACGGTCGGGATCATCACGCCGGCGACCATCGGATGCAGCATCGTCAGCAGCTCCTGCAGACCGAGGAAGTACCACGGCGCCTTCGACGGGTTCGGCGTGCGGTTCACGTTCGCCGGTGCCAGCAGGGGTGCATTCACGAATGCGGAGAACACCAGCAGGAACGCGGTGCACGCCAGTGAGGCGACGAACTCGCCGACGAGCAGGTGCGGCCACGTGTGGACCTTGTCGGTCGGCGTCGCCTTGACGTCTTGGATCGAGCCCGCCTTGACGACGGTCAGCAGGCGCTGCGTATGACCGGTCGCGCCCTGCACGGGCATTCCCGCCGGAGCAGCCGCCGGTGCCACGGCGGTGGCGACGCCGCCGCCCGACGCGGCTTCCTCGCCGCCTGCGGTCTTGGCGCGCGCTGCCGCGCTGCGCTGCAGCAGGTGCGCGGGAATCTTGTTGCCGTCGTCCACGGGCGTTTCAGCGGCGGCGGCGGGCGCGTCGCCCGCGCCCTCGGCGGGTTTGTTCGCCTCGAGCGCGGCGCGGCGCTCCTGAGCTCGCTTGAGTAGATGGTCAGGAATGTCAGCCACGGACTGTCAACTCCTCGCTACAGCGGTCCACTGATGCCCCCGTCCTTGCGGACGCGCCAGAAGTGGATCGCCATGAAGATCACGATGACGAAAGGTAATGCGAGCACGTGCAACACATAGAAGCGCAGCAGCGTCGCCGTGCTGATCTCTTTCGAGCCGAGCAACGCGAACCGAACCTGGTCTCCGATCACGGGTGAGTACCCACCCATGTTCGAACCCACGGTGATCGCCCACAGCGCCAGCTGGTCCCACGGCAGGAGGTACCCGGTGAAGGAGAGCAGCAGCGTGAGGAGCAGCAGCACGACGCCGATGACCCAGTTGAACTCGCGCGGCGCCTTGTAGGCCCCGTGGTAGAAGACGCGGCTCATGTGCAGGAACACCGAGATGACCATGAGGTGCGCGGCCCACCGGTGCATGTTTCTCACTAAGAGACCGAACGCGATCGACGTCTGCAGCGTCTTGATGTCGGACCACGCCGACACCGCGGTCGGCCGGTAGAAGAACATCAAGAAGATGCCCGTCACCGTCAGCATGATGAAGAGGAAGAACGACAGCCCGCCGAGGCACAGCGTGTAGCTGACCTTCACCGCGTGGCGCTTCACCTTGACGGGGTGCAGGTGGTACAGCACCGAGTTCATGATCACGTAGGACCGGTTGCGCGGGCTGTCGGTGTAGCCCTTGCGGAAGATCGAGCCGGGACGGAAGATCGACGTCCACAGCGCGCCACCCTTCATCTTGTCCATCGCCTCGGTCATGCGTTGACCGGGAGTGATACGTGTCGCCATGGGTCTCCTAGAACCTCATGCCATAGCCGTAGCCATGGTTGGAGTCGCGCTGGTGGGGATCGCCGTCGCGAGGGGCGACGCCGGTCTTGCCGAGGATGATCACGCCCGTCGGGCAGCGGTCGACGCACAGCGCGCAGCGGGTGCACACGTCTTCGTCGATCACGAACACGACGTGGTCGGAGGGGTCTTCGCCCGGCTGGTCCGTGTTGAGCGCATCCTCGACCGTCTCCGGGGTGAGCATGTGGATGCACTTCCACGGACAGATGTCGACGCAGCCCTCGCACATGATGCATTCGGACTGGTCGATGTGAATGAACTGCTTGGGCTTGACGGACGCGGAGAGTTCCTCCGGCGTGATCTCACGCAGGGTGTAGTCGCCGGTGAAGACGGGAAGCGGCGGGTTGGCGTCGGTCTTGGCCATTGGTCGTTACGCCTTGCGCACCAGCGGGCGGCCGTACGGCGACACCGGGACGACTTCGGCCCCCTTCTCGCCGCGCTTGTTCGCCAAGGCGAACAACTTGAAGTGCAGCGTGAACATGATCCCGTAGATGTTCGTGACGAGGATGTCGCGCACGGACTGCTCGTTCAGCAGGATCCGGCCGTGCCCGAAGAACGTGATGCCGTTGGCCCACAGGTTGTGGCGCCCGTTGATGATCGGCCACGTATAGAACGGCCCGGTCGGGATGCCGAAGACGTCGGAGCGCCACCCGAAGTCCTTGTCGCACATGGTGATGAACTGGTGCGGGACCATCGCGTAGCTCAGGTAGAAGATGGCGAAGATGAACGAGGCCGCCACGAAGGCCTCGCCCCACGTGAGCGGCGTGCCCTTCGGGCGGCGCATCACGGTGCGCAGGGCGATGAGAATGAGCGCCACGTCGACGATCGCTGAGATGGCAAACGCAACCACTAGGCCGTTACCTCCTCCTTCGCCAACTTCGTGAATCCGTTCACAAGTGTACCTCGCGCATGAACAAACGCCACTTCGGACGCAGGCGATGTGTTTATCACGGGGCTCGCCCAAAACGCATGTTCATGCCAGGCACGTTTTCGCAGCATGTTGGTGCTGTAGCGGCGGTCCGAATACATTGCGATCGTGGCTGAAGTACCCGATCATCTTCTCGCTCGATCCGCCGCCCGACGCGCCGCGCTCACCGGCGGCGAAGCCCCCTCGGCAGCACCGGCGACGACCGGCGACACCGCCCCGGCCACCGGTGCGAGCGCCGCTCCGGCAGCCGCCGCTCCCGCCAAGGTCACCCCGACTGCGCCGGCGTTCATCGAGCCCGTTTCGAAGGCGGCTCAGGAGAAGTTCCAGTCGGTCAAGCGTCGCCGCGTCCCCGCGTGGGCGATGGGCGTGCTGGCGCTGCTGCCGCTGTGGGGCTTCCTCTATATAGGTGCGTTCGGGACGCGGGCGGTCGAACAGGCCGCGCCCGACGGGTCCACGATCTTCGGCAACAACTGCGCGGCCTGCCACGGCGCCAGCGGCCAGGGCGGCGTCGGTCCCAAGCTCGCCGGTGGCGAAGCGAAGCTGACCTTCCCCGTCATCGATGACCACATCTCGTGGATCAACACCGGTTCCGCGCCGTTCAAGGGCAAGCCCTACGGCGACCCGAACCGTCCGGGCGGTCAGCACGTCGCGGCCACGGGCGGCATGCCGGCGTTCCAAGGCAAGCTGACTCCCGAAGAAATCCAGGCGGTCGCCGACTACGAACGCGACGGGCTGTAATGCCGCACACCGTCGACGTTCTCGTCGTCGGTGGGGGGCCGTCCGGCGCAGCCGCTGCGTACTGGTTGGCGAAAGCCGGCCACGAGGTGACGCTCGTCGAGCGCAAGCACTATCCGCGGGAAAAGACGTGTGGTGACGGGCTCACGCCGCGCTCCGTCAAGCAGCTCAACGACATGGGGCTCGCCGACGCGCTGACCAAGCACCACCGCTTCGACGGTCTCCGTTCCGTGGCGTTCGGCCACACGCTCGAGATGCGGTGGCCCCTGCATCCCGACTACCCGCCGTACGGCTACGTCGTGACCCGTCACGACCTCGACTACCTCGTCGCGCAGAACGCCGAGAAGGCCGGCGCGACCGTCTGGGATCAGACCGAGGCGACGGCGCCGATCGTCGAGAGCGGCCTCGTACGCGGCGCCGTCATCAAGCGCAAGGAGACGGGCGCCGTCGAAGAAGTACGCGCGCGCTACGTCGTGGTCGCCGATGGCTCGCTGTCGCGGTTCGGCCGCGCGCTCGGTGCGTCGCGCAACAAGGCGTATCCGCAGGGCATGGCGATCCGCGGCTACTTCACGTCGGACCGTCACGACGAACCGTGGATCGAGTCACACCTCGACATCCGCGACTCGATGGGCAACGTGTTGCCCGGCTACGGCTGGATCTTCCCCGTCGGCGACGGGCGCATCAACGTCGGCATCGGCCTCCTGTCGACCTTCCATCAGTGGAAGGCGATCAACACGACGCACTTGATGAACGAGTTCGTGTCGTACCTCGCACGCACGACGGACTGGGGCGCGTCGCCGGAGACCGCGACCGGTCCCGCGACCGGTGGACGCCTGCCGATGGCGTTCTCGGTCGGCCCGCAAGCCGGACCGACGTGGCTGATCACGGGCGACGCCGGCGGTGCCATCAACCCGTTCAACGGCGAGGGCATCGCGTACGCGTACGAGACGGGTCGCATCGCTGCAGACGTCCTCGACGAAGCACTGACGTCGGGCTCGGGCCTCGTGCTGTCGGACTACGACCGTCGGCTGCAGGACACGTACGGGCTGTATTACAAGGTGGCGCGCGCCTTCGTGCACATCATCGGTCGTCCGGAGTTGATGCGGCTCCTGGTCGGCACCGGTATCCGTTCGCAACCCCTCATGGAGTGGGTGCTGCGCATCATGGCGAACCTGCTGCGTCCCGACGAGCTCGGCCCCGCCGAAGCCGCCTACAAAGCCGTCGCCGCCATCGCGCGCATGTCGCCCGCCGCGTAGTCCCCCCGTTTGCGACTTTGTGTATCTGAGCGCACGGCATCGCGCGCCCAGATACACAAAGTCACGGGCGGGGCAGGTTTCGGCGCTGCGCGAGCGCTTCACGGACCATTCGGACGGCCTCTTCTCGGGTCGTGGCTTTCGTGATGAACACGATCAGCCACCCGGCGAGTTGCAGGTCGTTGCTGCGCTGACTGTCGTCGATGAGTGCGGGCGCATTGGCGTGGGTGTTGATGCCGAGGTACTCGACCGCCACCATCTCCGCGACGTACGCAATATCGATCCGTCGCCGCCTCCCGCCGACGACGACTTGCACTTGGACCTCGGGCGCGATGCCGGCGTCCTCGAGCCACGTCCGGACATCGAGTTCCGGCGCTGACTCCCCGGTATCGAACCCAAAGCCCCGTGTCTCGAGCATCGCGTCGAGGATCGCCAGACGACGACGGCCGCGTGCCCGCATGTCGTCGCGGCAGCGCGCGACCTCCTCGTACGAAACAAGTTCGCGTCGGACCGCGTCGTCGAGAACCTTTCCAAGTGCCGGCGCATTGAACCGGCGCGAGAGATCGCAAATTGTGCGCGCCGGTGTCGTCACCGGTATTCCGTTGACGACCATTCGGTGGTCGTCCGGTAAGCAGTTCGTTCGGTGCATCACGACTCGACGTTTGAAGAGCCTGAGGTGTCGTATCCCGAATGCGTCGAGGACGGTGACCTCGGGTCGCAGCAACGGGAATCGGTCGAACCCGTGGATCGCGGCGGCGGCGCCGATCGACCCGACAGCGTCGTAGAGCAGCGTCGCCGCCACAACCGCGAGCTCGCTCGACACGATTGTGCCCGCCACGCGATAGAGGCCGTGGTGCTCCTTGATGAGGTCGCCGCGTGCGACGCGCCGCTCGAATCCGCGTCGTCCGAACAGCTCGAGGCACTGCGCCGCGAGCAACAGACCACGTTGCGCTTGCGCCAACTCGTCAAAGGCTTCCATCCCTCCATTTCAGCGAGGGGGTGTAACACCGAACCGCACTGCGACTTTGTGTATCTGAGCGCACGGCGTCGCGCGCCCAGATACACAAAGTCAGGGGAGGAGGAGGTTCGTCCGGAGGCGGTCGATGGTTTCGCGGGGGACGGACAGGGCGTCCAGGGCGTAGGCGTCGAAGGTGCCCCAGGTGTCGTGCAAATAGCGCAGCGCTTTGGCGAGGACGGGGCGCCGGGCCGACACGATCCGGCGCAGGTTGTCGGCGTCGAGGTCGTGTTCGGCGATGAGGTCACCGAGTTGTTCCATCCGTTTCGGCGTCCACAGCTTCGTGGTGAGTTCGTAGTCGTCGAGGATCGTTTCGTCGTCGACGCCGAGGAGGCCGAGCAGCACCGCTGCAGTGATGCCGGTGCGGTCCTTCCCCGCCGCGCAGTGGAACAACAGCGGCTTCTCGTTGGCATCGGACGCCAGTTTCACGATGTGACCTAGCTCGCCGCGCAGGTGCGTCAGCAACGTGATGTACACATCGCCGAACTCTTCGTCGTCGGCTTGCGGCGGAAGGTTGCCTGCAGCGATTTGCTCCTCGAAGGTGATACTGCCGCCGTCCGACGGCGGCGCTTGGCGTTCGTGCACGACGACATCGGCAAGCGTCGGGTTCGGTCGCAGTTCGCGTTCGGAGTGGTTGCGCAAGTCATAGACGACGCGGACGCCGAGCGCCGAGAACTCGTCGAGGTCGCGGGTGGTCAGCCAGTGGAGTTCGTCGGACCGGAACAGGCAGCCCTCGCGCACGGTTCGTCCGTCGGTGGTCGAGTAGCCGCCGAGGTCGCGCAGATTGTGGACACCCTCGAACTGCATCACGTGTTCTGCGCGAGCATCCCGCCGTCGACGGGGATGACGACGCCGTTGGTGAACGACGCCGCGGGCAACACGAGTGACAGCGTCATCTGCGCGACTTCCTCGGGCTCGCCGTAACGACGCAGCGGCACGCGCCGGCGCGCGAACTTCGCCTTCGCATCGTCGGGAATGCCCGCGGTCATGCCCGTCTTGATCGGGCCGGGGCAGATGCAGTTGAACGTCACGCCGGTCTGGCCGAGTTCGACGGCCAGCCCGCGCGTCAGGCCGATGACGCCGTGCTTCGCAGCGACGTACGGCGAGTTGTACGCGCTCGCGCCGAGACCCTCAGTCGACGCGATGTTCACGACGCGCCCCTCGCCGTTGCGCTGCAGATCAGCGAGGCACGCTTGGATCAACAGCACGTGCGCATTGAGATCGACGTCGAACGTGCGCTGCCAGGCGTCGAGGTAGGACTCCGTGGCTTGCGCGAACGGCGCGGGCACGGCGATGCCGGCGTTGTTGACGAGAATGTCGATCGGACCCAACGCGGCGCGCACCTCGCCGACGACGCGCGACACGTCGTCACGGTTCGACACGTCGAGCACCCACCCCTGCGCGGTACCGCCGGCGGCGTTGATCTCCTCCACGACGGTTTTGACGCGGTCCTCACCGAGGTCGACGACGGCGACGCGCGCGCCTTCGTCGGCGAACAGGTGCGCGGTGGCGCGGCCCATGCCGCTGGCCGCGCCCGTCACGATGGCAACCCGCCCAGCGATCGAACGGTTGCCTTGGGTCAATCTGGCCATAGCGCCCTTCTCTAGCAGGGTGTTGTGACGCATTTCACAGCGACTGAGGTTGGAACGCGGAAGAGGGCGGCGGTTGACTGCGGTTATCGCTTTGGGAGGTGCGCCGTGCTTGCTCGTCTGTCCAAATTCGTCGTCCGCCGTCGCCGCTTTGTGTGGGTGGGCGCAGTGGTGTTCGTCGTCGTCGCCGCTGGTTTCGGCGGTGGCGTAGCCGACCGACTGTCGACGGGCGGGTTCCAAGACCCGAACGCCGAGTCGACGAAGGCCGCGCAGCTCCTGCGTCACGACTTCGGTCAACAGGATCCGAATCTCGTCATGGTCGTCACGGCGAACAAGGGCGTCGTCAGTGACGCGGACAACGCGGCCGCCGGCGCGGCGTTCACGCAGCGGCTGGCGCGCGAGCCCTACATCGCGTTCGCGGCGTCGTACTGGACACTCGGCAGCCCGCCGCCGCTGAAGTCGAACAACAGCAAGCAAGCGTTGCTGCTGGCGCGTATCAAGGGCAGCGACGACGACGTCGACGCGCTCGTGCCGGCGATCACGAAACAGTTCGGCGGCAACCAGGGCGACTTCCGCGTCGACATCACGGGCATGGGCCCGGTCTTCCGCGAAGTCGGCACGACGATCAAGGACGACTTGGCGCGCGCCGAAGCGATCGCGTTCGCCATCACGATCGTGTTGCTCGTGCTGGTGTTCGGAGGCATCGTGGCGGCGCTGCTGCCGTTGAGCATCGGTGTGATCGCCATCGTCGGCACATTCCTTTCGTTGCAGATCATCTCGTCGTTCACCGACGTGTCGGTCTACGCGCTGAACATGACGACGGTGATGGGTCTCGGCCTCGCCATCGACTACTCGCTGTTCGTGTTGTCGCGCTTCCGCGAGGAAATGGGCGATGGCCACGACGTGCCTGCGGCGCTCACGCGCACGATGAAGACGGCCGGGCGCACGGTGGTGTTCTCGGCGCTGACCGTTGCCGTGTCACTCAGCGCGCTGTTGATCTTCCCGCTCTACTTCCTGCGCTCATTCGCCTACGCCGGCATCGCCGTGGTCGCAGTGGCGTGCATCGGATCTGTCGTGGTGCTGCCGGCGATGCTGGCCGGACTCGGCACCCGTATCGACGCGCTGTCGTGGCGCAAACTCCTGCGCCGCCCCGTCCGCGAGCGGGCCGACCACGACGGGTTCTGGCACCGACTGGCGACGACCGTGATGCGCCGCCCGTGGCCCTTCGGAATTGCCGTGGTCGCGCTGCTGCTCGGTCTCGGCGCACCGTTCCTCGGCCTCAAACTCGGCACACCCGACGACCGAGTGTTGCCGCCCTCGGCCACGACTCGTGTTGCCAGCGACGCCATCCGCGCCGACTTCTCATCCCAGGAAGCGTTCGCGGTGCAGGTCGTCGCCGCCGGCAGCGGTCCGGCGGCGCAGCACGGCGCGGAGATCGACGCGTACGCCACCGACCTGTCGAAGGTGTCAGGCGTGTCGCGGGTCGACGCCGCGACCGGGTCGTACGTCGCCGGCCGGCGCGTCCTCGGCCCGTCGTTCATCTCGGCGCGCTTCGCACCACCGGACGCCAAGGGGACCTGGTTGTCCGTCGTGCCCGCGGTCGAGCCCGTGTCGCTGCAAGGCGAGCAGCTGGTGAAGGACGTGCGCCACGTCGACGCGCCGTTCGCCGTGAAGGTCGGTGGTGCGTCCGCCGAACTCGTCGACGCCAAGGACTCGCTGTTCCGGTTGCTGCCGATCGCCGGAGGGCTCATCGCCATCGTCAGCTTCGTCGCGCTGTTCATGATGTTCGGCGGGTTGCTCGTCCCGTTGAAGGCGGTCGTACTCAACCTCCTCAGCCTGAGCGCGACCTTCGGCGCGATGGTCTTCATCTTCCAGGAAGGCCACGCCAAGTTCCTCACCGGCGACTTCACCGCTACCGGCACGCTCGTCGCCACAACACCGATCCTGATGTTCTGCATCGCGTTCGGGTTGTCGATGGACTACGAGGTGTTCCTGCTGTCGCGCATCAAGGAAGAACACGACCGGACCCACGACAACGAGCGGTCTGTCGCCATCGGCCTCGAGAAGACGGGACGCATCGTGACGGCCGCGGCCGGACTGCTCGCCGTCGTGTTCCTGGCGACGGTGTCGAGCAAGGTGAGCTTCATCAAGCTGTTCGGCCTCGGTCTCGCAATGGCCGTCGTAATGGACGCCACGCTCATCCGCGGCATCCTCGTCCCTGCGTTCATGCGCCTCGCCGGTGAAGCCAACTGGTGGGCTCCCAAGCCGTTGCGCGCCTTCTACGAACGGTTCGGTTTCAGCGAGGGCGGTCGCGCCGATCTGCCCGAACCGCACGTGGTCGTCGTCACGCGCAACGTCAGCGACAAGTACCGCACCGGCATCGTGAAAGCAGCCGAAGCCGCGCAATCACAAGACGAACTGCAGGCGTTGCTCGCCGAGGAAAACCTCACGGTCGAAGAACTCGTCGGCTGGGGCGCGAAACTCACCTAATCGGCGAACAACTCACCTTCATCCGGCGACTGCTGCGCTCGATAGCGATGGGCGCGCTCGCCGGCGCTCTCGCAGGATTGTCGTCGTACGCGTTCTTGTGGTCGCTGCGACGCGTCACGTCGTTTCGAGGCGACCACAACTGGCTGTTGTTCGGCCTGCCGTTTGCCGGGCTCGTCATCGGCGTCGTCTACCTGTACCTCGGGGGCCGCAGCGGCGAGGGCAACGCACTGCTGCTCGACCAAATCCACGAGCCGACGTCGTGGCTGCCGCGACGAATGGCGCCTCTGATCCTGCTGGGCACGTTGTGGACGCACCTGTTCGGTGGGTCCGTCGGTCGGGAGGGCACGGCGCTGCAGATGGCGGGGTCGCTGAGCGACGGTGCGGCGCGCGCGTTGCGGCTCGCCCCCGACGATCGACGCCTCGTACTCATCGCCGCGCTCGCGGGCGGGTTCGGTGCTGTGTTCGGCGTACCGCTCGCCGGCGCAGTGTTCGCGCTGGAAGTCCAAGCGGTCGGCCGCGTGCAGTACGAAGCGTTGGTGCCGGCGCTGACGGCGTCGTTGATCGGCGACGGCATCGTGCGCGGCCTCGGCTACCACCACGAGCGGTTCGCTCCGTTGGCGCCGCACGTCGACCCCGTGCTCGTGCTGAAGGTCGCGGTCGCGGGTATCGCGTTCGGCCTCGCGGGCGCGGCGTTCGCGTGGTCGACCGAGTGGCTGAAGGAACAGTCCGCGCATCGCGTTCCGTGGTTGCCGCTACGCGCCGCCATTGGCGGCGTCATCGCCGTGCCGTTCATCTTGCTGGTGGGTCGCGAATACAGCGGCTTGTCCATCAGCCTGTCGAACGCGGCGCTCGCCGGTCACCACGTGGCGTCGTACGCGTTCGCGGCGAAGCTCGCGGCCACTGCGCTGTGCCTCGGGTTCGGGTTCGTCGGCGGCGAAGTGACGCCGCTGTTCGTCATCGGCGCCACGCTGGGAGCCACGCTCGCCGGCCCGCTGCACGTGGCGCAGCGCACGCTCGCCGGCGTCGGGTTCGTGTCGGTGTTCGCCGGCGCGGCCAACACGCCGTTGGCGTGCGCGGTGATGGCCGTCGAGTTGTTCGGCAGCGGCATCGCCGTGCCCGCGGCGGTCGGTTGCGTCGCCGCCTACGTCTTCTCGACACACCGCGGCATCTACACGACGCAGCGGTTCGCGCTGTCGAAGACCGGAATGCCGCTCGGCTAGCGCGCCGCGGCGGCGGCCTCGGCGGTCTTTTCGATTTCCTCGGGGCCGTGCGCGAGGCCGGGGAAGAGGATCTCGTAGGCACCGGGCGCGAGGGCGACGCCGCGATCGAGCATGCCGTGGAACAAGCCGGGATACTTGCCGGTCGCTGCGGCGGCCTTGGCGTCGTCGTAATTGGCGACGGGCTCGTCGCGACAGAAGATGCCCACGAGCGTCCCGCAGCGCGGGACGTGGTATCCCGACCCGAGGGCGTCGGCGAGCGTCTTGGCCAGATCGCCGGCGGTCTTCTCGAGTCGCTCGTACGCCGACTCGGTGAGCAGTTCGAGCACAGCCGCGCCCGCGGCCGTCGCGATGGGATTCCCGCTGAGCGTCCCCGCTTGGTAGACGGGCCCGAGCGGCGCGAGATTCGCCATGAGATCGGCGGTGCCGGCGAACCCCGCGAGCGGGAGGCCCCCGCCGAGCACCTTGCCGAAGCACCACAGGTCGGGCGTGACACCCAGACGACCCGACGCGCCGGTACGCGAGAAGCGGAAGCCCGTGATGACTTCGTCGAAGATCAACAACGCGCCCGCCTTGTCGCACGCAGCGCGCAGGCCCTCGAGAAAGCCCGGCGCCGGAGGCACGAGACCCATGTTGGCGGCGACGGGTTCGACGATGACCGCGGCGACGTCGGCGCCGATCTCGGGGACGACGTTGTACGGGACGATCACTGTCTCGGCGACGGCCTCGGGTGTGACGCCGGCCGACGCCGGAACACCGAGCGTCGCCATGCCACTGCCACCCGCGGCAAGCAGTTGGTCGGAGTGACCGTGGTAGCACCCGTCGAACACGACGATCTTGTGACGACCGGTCGCCGCGCGGGCGAGTCGCAGCGCGCTCATCGTCGCTTCGGTGCCGCTCGAGACGAGGCGAAGTTGCTCGACGCCCGGGATGCGGTCGACGACCACCTCGGCGAGGCGCACCTCGCCGGGCGTCGGCGCGCCGAAACTCGTGCCGAGCGCCGCGGCCTTGGTGACCGCCTCCACGATCGCGGGGTGGGCGTGGCCGAGGATCGTCGCGCCGTAGCTCTGCACCCAGTCGACATACGTCGCGCCCGCCACGTCGGTGACGTACGCGCCGCTGCCGCGGGCCACGAGGTACGGCGTGCCGCCGACCGAGCGGAAGGCGCGCACCGGCGAGTTCACGCCGCCCGGGATAACCCGGAGCGCGCGCTCGAAGGTCTCTTCGTTGCTCATCAAGCCCGACTAGCCGAGTTGCTCGGCGACTTCGGCTGCGAGGTACGTGAGGATGATGTCGGCACCGGCGCGCTTGATGGCGCCCAAATGTTCGAGTGCGATGGCGTCGCCGTCGATCCAGCCGCGTTCCGCCGCCGCCTTGATCATGGAGTACTCGCCCGACACGTGGTACGCCGCCACGGGTACGTCCACGATGGAGCGCACCGCCGCGATCACGTCGAGGTGCGCGAGCGCGGGTTTGACCATGACGATGTCGGCGCCCTCCTCGATGTCGAGTTCGACTTCGCGAAGGGACTCGCGAATGTTGGTCGGATTCTGCTGATAGGCGCGGCGGTCGCCCCCTCCGACGATGCGCACGTCGACGGCGTCGCGGAACGGGCCGTACAGCGCGGTCGCGTACTTCGCCGAGTAGGCGAGGATGACGGTGTCGGTGTACCCGTCGCCGTCGAGCGCGCCGCGGATCGCGCCCACCTGGCCGTCCATCATTCCGCTCGGGGCGACGACAGCCGCTCCCGCCTCCGCCTGTGCCAGGGCGACGCGGGCGTAGAGCTCGAGCGTGGCGTCATTGTCGACCGCACCTTCGGCGGTCAGCACGCCGCAGTGCCCGTGGTCGGTGTATTCGTCGAGGCACAGGTCCGCCATGACGACGAGCTCGTCTCCGACGTCGTCGCGCAAGTCGCGCAGCGCGACCTGCACGATGCCGTCGGGGTTCCACGCTTCGGACCCGGTCGCGTCTTTGCGAGCCGGCACGCCGAACAGGATGACCGCCGGCACGCCGAGGTCGACGAGGCGGCGCACCTCTTTGCGCAGCGACGCGCGCGTGTGCTGCACGACGCCCGGTAGCGACGCAATCGGCTGCGGGTCCTCGATGTCTTCCCGCACGAACAGCGGAGCCACGAGATCGTCGACGCGCAGCGTCGTTTCGCTCACGAGTCGCCGCAGGGCCGCGGTGCGCCGCAGTCGCCGCGGACGTTGTGTCGGAAAACTCATGACGTACGAGATTCTACGAGGGCGGCGACGACGTCCTCGACGGCGGGCGACGCCGCCGTGCGCACGCGATCCTTCGGGATCCCGGCGTGGCGCAGTGTTTCCGCCGTCGTCGGCCCGATCGCGACCACCGGCGCACGCGCCGTGATGAGCCCGGCGTGCGTGACGAGAAACGTCGCGGCGGACGAAGACGTGCACACGATGAGATCGGCGACGTACACGGCGTCGCGCGGCGCCACGTCGGCCAACGGCGGAGGACCGATCCGGTACGCGGCGATGCGCAACGGTTTCCATCCGGCGCTCGCCAACCCGTCGGCAAGCTCCGGCCGGCCGTCCTCAGCGCCGACGACGAACACCGTGCGCGCGCCCTCGTCGGGGGCGGCGCCGATGGCCGCGGCGAGCGCCGCGCCCCGCGGCGGGTCGGCCACCAGATCGGGCGGACGGCCGAACCGGCGCTCGAACGCCTCCGCGGTGGCGTCGCCAACGGTGCCGACGAGGGCGTCGCCGAACGCGAATGCCTCACCGGCGGCGTCGGCGAACGCGTCCACCGACGCGGCCGACGCGAACGTCACCCATGCCGCCTCGCGCGTGCGCGCCACTGCGTCGCGCAGGTGCGCGCCGCCGTCGGTCGCCTCGGCGCGCGTGCCCGTGACCACGTGCGTGATGGTTGCGCCGATGCGTTCGGCACTAGCGGCGATGCGGGCGCTGTAACTCTCGGCGTCGCTCGGGTCGCTCGCGGGCGCCGCGATGAGGACCCGCGCGGCGTCGAGGGGCAGACGGAACCACGCCAGGTCGTCGGCGAGCGCGGCGACGGCGCCGATCACGATCGTCACCGACGGCTTTATGTCGGCGTCGCCCATGTCCGCCAGCGTCGTGCGCACGACGGTTTGTTCCGGTCGCGTTCCCCACGTCACTGCCGTGACCGGCGTGTCGGGGTCCATGCCGCCGTCGAGGAGTCGTTTGGCGACCGCGCCGCGCTCGGCGGCGCCCATCAACACCACGATCGTGCCGCCGCTGCGCCCCATCGCGGCGACCGCATCCCAGTCGGCGTTTCCCGCGCTGTCGTCGTCGCTGTGACCCGTGACGACGGTGACGCTCGCAGACGTGCCGCGGTGCGTCAGCGGCACGCCGGCGTACGCCGGAGCGGCGCTCGCGCTCGTGACGCCGGGCACGACCTCGAAGCGGACGCCGGCGGCGGCGAGCGCCTGGCATTCCTCGCCGCCGCGGCCGAACACAAAGGGATCGCCCCCCTTCAACCGCACGACGACGTCGTGCGCGCGTCCCTTGTCGACGAGGATGGCGTTGATGGCGTCTTGCGTGATCGCGGGGTGGCCCGGTGTCTTGCCGACGTTGATGCGCTCGGCGTCGACGGGAGCCATGTCGACGAACGCCGCCGCCGACAGCCGGTCGTACACGACAACCTGCGCGCGCTCCAGCAACTCCTTGCCGCGCACAGTGATGAGCCCCGGATCGCCCGGCCCCGCGCCCACGAGGTACACGGTCACGACGTAATTGCCCTCGCGACGGAAGCGCCGACTTGGACCGGGTCGCTGCCGGCGCCGTGCCACCACAGCTGCTCGGCGTGGTGCGCGTAGAACCCGACAAGTCGGATCTCGCCGTCGACGATGCGCGCGTACGCGCCGACAGGCGTATCGCAGCCGCCGCCGAGCTCGGCGAGAAACGCGCGCTCCGCCCGGACGCAGCGGTGCGCGTCGGCGTCATCGATCGTCGCCAGACGTTCGAGCGTCGCCGCGTCGTCGGTGCGGCACTCGACGGCGAGCGCACCCTGCGCGACCTGGGGGACGAACACGTCGGGATCGAACGCTTCGGCGATGCGATCGCCTTCGCCCAGCCGCGTCAGCGCCGCGACCGCACCGACGACGGCATCAAGCTCCCCGACGCGCGCGAGCCGCGTCGCGATGTTGCCGCGCAGCGGCGCGAATTTGAGGTCAGGACGTAGGTGGTGCAGCAGCGCCTCGCGACGTGCGCTGCCCGTGCCGACGGTCGCACCTTCGCGCAGGCCGTCGAGCGTCGAGCCGATCAAGCAGTCGCGCGGATCGGCGCGCTCCGGAACGCACGCCAGTACCAGCCCGTCAGTTTGCAGCTCCGCCGACGACGGGAGGTCCTTGGCCGAATGCACCGCGATGTCGGCTCGGCCGTCGAGCACCGCCGCCTGCACCTCCGTCGTGAACACGCCGCGTCCCGACATCGCCTCGAGCGGCACATCGGTTTTGCGGTCGCCCTCGGTCTTGATGACCACGATTTCGGCGTCGGCTCCCAGGCGCGCCGCGACGGCGTTCGCCTGCCAAAGCGCGAGCGGACTCCCCCGCGTCGCGATGCGCACCGCGGCCGGAGCCACGCTTACCCGTCGAGGTCGAAGAGGTGGCGCAGGCTCGACGCGAGACGCTCGCCCGCTTCCGAGCCCGCGGCGTCCTTGAGACGCACCGTCGGATCGTGCAGCACCTTCGCCAACAGCCCCTTGGTCAACGCGTCGAGCGCGTCGCGCTGCTCGTCGCTCAACGAGGCCACGAACGTCTTGGCGCGGCGGAGCTCCGCGATGCGCGCGTCTTCGACCTTGGCGCGCAGCGCGGTCACGAGCGGCGCGACCGTTCGGCCGGTCGTGGCCGCGAGGTACTCGTCGACGCCTTGCACGACCACGAGGTCGGCCGCCGCGATCGCCGTCGCTGCGGGCGCAAACCGTTCACCGGCGAAGCGGCTGACGTCGCGCACGTCGAGCAGCGTCACGTCTTCGATCTCGCGCACGGTCGGCGCGACATCGCGCGGCACCGCCAGGTCGATCAACAACAGCGGCCGGGCGTCGCGACGCGCCAGCGCCGACAACACCAGCGGCTCGGTCACGATCGCCACCTCGGCGCTCGTGCAGCAGAACACGGCGTCGAACGAGTCGAGGTGGTCGGGCAGCGTCGCCAAGTCGTGACTGGTGACGCGGGCGCGGACGCGTTGCGGCTTGGTGGTGTTGCGGTTGAACTGCACGATCTCGCGCGACGGCTGATCGCTGACGAGGGTGTCGAGCACGTCGGACGCGACATCGCCGCGGCCGAGCACTGCGATGCGCGCGTTCGGGGGATCCACCAACAACTCGCTCGCCATGGCAACTGCGGCAGTGGCGATGGACGGACGCGGCGCTGTCGAGCCCACGGCGAGTGCCGTGCGCGCCCGACGCGCCACCGACACTGCCTTGCGGAACGCCGCACCCAGTTCGGATCCCATCGCGCCGGCGGCGCGTGCGACCGAGGCCGCCGAGCGCAACTGCCCGAGCACTTCGCTCTCGCCGATGACAGGTGAGTCGAGCCCCGCGGCGACGCGGAACAGATGCAGCAGCGCCTGATCGCCGTGGTAGGCGAATCCGTGGTGGTTGATGTCCTCGGCGGCCACGCCGGCGATGGAGGCGAGCGCGCCCTGCACCTTGTCGACCGCCGGGTGGTACCACTCCGCCGCGATGTAGATCTCGGTGCGCTGGCAGGTGGCCAGCACCACGGTCTCGTCGATCCCCGGCTCGGCCGTCAGTTCAGCGAGCAGCTTCTCCTGCAGCTCGTTGCCCACGTGCACCCGTTCGAGCAGGTCGAACGGCGCCGAAGCGTGGTTCAGACCGACGACGAAGACAACAGACACGTGCGAAGCCTCTCACTTGCTCTATCGAAGTTGCCAACCGCGACCAGCTCGAGAAATTCCGGATCGAACGCCTCTTGCCACGGGAGGCCCTCGGTGGCGATGCCGTCCTGGCGCAATTCGTCGCGCACACCGGCCACGACCTCGACGAGCGCCGAGACGTCGGGCCCCAGCGCGTCGTCGATGCGGTTGCGCAGAAACGTCGCCATCGCCGGGCTGCGTCCGGCGGTGCCGACGGTGGCCGTCACCGAGCCGCGGCGCAGCACCGCCGGCAGGATCGCGGTGCAGTGCTTCGGGTCGTCCGCGGCGTTGACCCACACGCCGAAGCTGTCGGCGTCCGCCGCCACCTTGCCGTTGAGCTCGCTGTCGCCGGTCGCGGTGACCACGAACCAGCGCTTGGCGCAATCGCCCGGCTTGAAGTCGCTCGACGAAATCCGCGTCACCTTGGCCCCGCACGCCGCGAGCGCCTCGGCCTTGCGCTCCGCGACCTCCCCGTCGCCGACGACCAGGCAGTCCTTGCCGTCGACGATCAGGTTCACCGGAAACAGCAGCGCCTCGATGGTCATGCGTGGGCCGCGCGCTGTTGGTAGAAGCTGAGGATCTGCAGCTCGATCGACAGGTCGACTTTGCGGACGGCCACTCCGGGCGGGACGCTGATCACACCCGGCGCAAAGTTGAGCACCGAGGTGACGCCGGCGGCCACGAGCCGATCCGCGACCTCTTGCGCGACGTTCGCGGTCGTGGCGATCACGCCAATCGCGGGGCCAACTTCTTTGGCGAGCGCCGGTAAGTCGTCGACGTGGCGCACCGTGACGCCGGCGATCACTTCGCCGACTTTCGACGGGTCGACGTCGACGAGCCCGACGACTTGGAAGCCGCGCGCCCCGAAGCCCTTGTAGTTCGCCAGCGCGTGACCGAGGTTGCCGACACCCACGATGATCACGCCCCAGTCGCGCGTGAGGCCGAGTTCCCGACTGATCTCGAACACGAGGTACTCGACGTCGTAGCCGACGCCACGAGTGCCGAGGCTTCCCAGGTACGACAGGTCCTTGCGTACCTTGGCCGCGTTGACGCCGCCGAGTTCGGCCAACCGCTCCGACGAGATCGTGGTCTCGTGGTTCTCGGCCGCTTCCATGAGCGTGCGCAGATAGATCGGCAGCCGCGCGACCGTCGCCTCGGGAATCGAGCGTTTGGCGTCGGAAGCCACGCACCCAGGCTACCGGCAATTTTCACAAACGCACGAACGTTGAAACGACCTCGACGTGGGGTGTGTGCGGGAACAAATCGACCGGCTGGACGCGCTCGAGACTGAACCCGGCAGCCCTGAGCAACATGGCGTCGCGGCCGAGCGCGGGCGCGTCACAGCTCACGAGCGCGACGACGCGCGGGAGGCAGGCGACCACCGTCGCCACGCCGTCTTTGCCAAGGCCCCGGCGCGATGGATCGGCGATCACGCCGTCGACGGGTACCCCCGGCCACTTGCCGACGTCGGCCTTCACGACCTCGGCGATGCCGCGCAGGTTGACCCGCGCGTCGGCGACGGCGGAGCGGCTCGACTCGACCGCCGCCCGTACGTCGATGCCCCGGTCGTGCGCGGCGCCGGCGAACAACCCGACACCGGCGTAGAGGTCCACGACGGACGTGACGCCGTGATCGACGAGCGCGTCGGTGACGAGTCGCACCAGGATCTCGGCGCCGTCGGAGCGAATCTGGAAGAACGAATCGGGCGACACCTCGAAGCGACGACCGGCGACCGTCGCGTCAGCGGCGACGCGCAGCGTGACTTCCTTTTCTCCCACCCATCGGCCGTCACGCAGCTGTTGCGCCAGCGACGGGTGCGCCACGAGGCAGTCGTCCACGACGACGAGGTCGTGGCTGTCGTGCTTGCGGAAGGCAGGACGCCCGTCCTTGTCGATCGCCACGCGCACCGTGGTGCGGTAACCGACAGCGGGCAAGGCGATCGTCTCGGCGACAGGTGGGTCGTCGATGCGACCGATGCGGCGCAGCGCGTCGATCACGATGGTGCGCTTGAAACGCGCCTGCGCGTCGGGCGCGATGTGTTGCCACGTGCAGCCACCGCAGCCGGCGGCGACAAACGGGCACGGCGGTGCGACGCGATCAGGCGACGCCGCCACGACTCGCACGATGTCGGCGCGCGCGAAGTCGCGTCGCTCTTCGGTGAAGCGCACGTCGACGCGTTCGCCGGGCAACCCGCCGCGGACGAACACGACGCGCCCGTTGTCCTCCCGCGCGAGGCCGTCGCCTCCGGCGACGATCGACTCGACCTGGAGCTCAGGCAACGTACGCGCCGAGGGCGCGACGCAGCCGTCGCCGATGCCGACCGCGCACGCGCATCGGCACGCTGATCATCTCGATGTGCGTCATGCCGCGCAGTTGCATCAATCCCTTGCCAGTCACGGCCGTGCCGTACAGCTGGAGTACGCGCAAATGTGGCAGCGCGCGAAGGTGCGCGATGCCGGCGTCAGTGACGCGTGTGTTGCCGATGCCGAGCTGGACGAGGCTCGGCAAGCGCGCCACCAATGCCAGACCGGCATCCGTGATGGCGGTGTCCCACAGCTGCAGGACCTCGAGGCGGTCGAGGCCTTGCAAGTGCAGGAGTCCCGCGTCGGTGACCGGCGTGTTCGACAGGTCGAGGTGGAGCAGGTCGGTCATGCCCTGAAGGTTGACGAGTTCGTCGTCGTCGATCTTGGAGCGCTCGGCGTGCAGCGACCACAGCCGGTCGGGCGCCAGCGTCTTGAGCGCTGAGAACGACGTCGCGCCGTCGACGGCCAGGCTGATCCGGCGCTCGCCGCGCGAGTTCACGTCGCTGCCTAGACCGCCCATCCAGTACCGGAACCCCGCACCGAGGATCTCCTGGGGCGGCGTGCTGCGCGTGCCGCGGCTCGCATGCCTCCGCCCGCGGACGCTGGGATTCGTCCGCTCTGCCGCGTCGATGAGCGACTGGTCGTAGCTGCGCCGGGCGTTGGCGTCGCGCAGGACGTTCCACGCGGTGTTGACGGCAGCCATCGCCCGCTCGGCCTCGTCGATCAGTTCCGCCGTCGATCCCGCGTGCGCGTCGGGGTGATACGCGCGGGCGCGCCGGTAGTAGGCGCGCTTGATGGTGTCGGGCTTGGCGTCGGCGCTGACCCCCAGAACGTCGTAATGCGTCGTCACGTGAGCATGGATTCTACGATCCGCGGCCGTGGTCGACACTGGGTTAGCTGCGGGGGCCGCCGCGTTGGCCGCGGCTTTCTGCGTCGCGACCTGGGAACGGTGGCTGCTGCGGCGCCGGCGACACGAGCTGGCGTGGTCGGTTTCGTTCGCCTGTTACGCCCTGGCGTCGCTGGCCCTGGCGCTCGGCGTGGCCGGCGGGTGGAACGGTTTCGTGTTCCGCCTGTTCTACGGCGCCGGCGCCGTGGCCACGGTCCCGATTCTCGCCATCGGCACGGTGTACCTCCACTACGGGCGGCGGACCGGCGACATCGTCGCCGCCGTGACCGTGATCCTCGTCGCCATCGGAGTGGGTGTCGTGATGGCCAGCCCGTTCACGCACGCGCTCCCGCTTGAGGGCATTCCGCAAGGATCGAAACTGTTCCCGGCCGGACCGCGCGTGTTCGCCGCAGTCGGCAGCGGCGTGGGCGCGACCGCGGTGATCGTCGGGTCGGTGTACTCGGCGCTGCGGGGCCGGGCCGCGCTGGCCAATACCTTGATCGCTCTCGGCGTCGCCGCCAACGGCGCGTCCGGAGTCCTCAACTCCGTCGTCGGAGAAACCCGCGGCTTCGTCGTGATGCTCGCAGTCGGCATCACTCTCCTCTTCGCCGGATTCCTGACGGCCACCACAAAGCGAACTGGTCCTCCCCACAACCGCGCGGCCGTTGTGGGGAGGACCAGTTCGGAGGTGGTGCGGGGTTAGTGGCGGCCGGCCATGTACTTGGCCATGCCGTCGGCGTACTGCTCGTAGTACGGGTCCGACTTGAAGAGTTCGGCGAAGTGCTCACGGGCCTTGGCGCGCTTGGCCGGTAGGTACTCCGTCGGCCAGTAGCCCTCGTGCGGGCGGTAGCCCTTGAGGACGTTGCGGGCGACGGTGACCTTGTGCACTTCGTCGGCGCCGTCGGCGAGGCCCATCGTCGGAGCCGACGCGTACATCGCCTGCAGCGGCGTAAGGTCCGTCGTGCCGAGCGAGCCCATGATGTGCAGGGCGCGGAACGACACGTCCTTCAGCACGCGCGCCATCGTGAACTTCACCGCCGCGATCTGCGTGCGCGCCGCCTGCGTCGACGAGTTGTCGATGACCCACGCCGCGTGCAGCACGAGGAGACGCAACTGCTCGATCTCGACGTAGGACTCGGCGATCGCCTCCTGCACCATCTGGTGGTCGGCGATGATCTTGCCGTGCGACTCGCGCGACAGCGCGCGCTCGCACATCATGTCGAAGGCCTTCTTGCACTGGGCGATGGTGCGCATCGCGTGGTGGATGCGGCCGCCGCCGAGACGACGCTGCGCCAGCACCTTCGCGCCGTCTTCGGGACCGAGCAGGTGGTCGAGTGGCACGCGCACGTCGTTGTAGATGATGTGGTTGTGGCTCGACGGGTAGGGCTGGATCTCGACGCCGGGCGTGTCGCGCGGGACCACGAACATCCCGTTGGTGCACATGACGAAGAGGATGTCGGCGGCGCGGCCGGCCGACGTGAACCACTTCTCGCCGTTGATGACCCACTCCTGCCCGTCCTTGACGGCGTGGGTCTTGAACAGGTTGGGGTCTGAGCCACCCTGCGGCTCCGTCATCGAATACGCCGACCACATTTCCTGGTTGAGCATCGGCTTGAGCCAACGCTCCTTCTGCTCGTCGGTGCCGTACGCCGCGAGCATCTCCATGTTGCCCGTGTCGGGGGCGGCCGTGCCGAAGATGACCGGCGCCGTCCGGTACCGGCCCAGGATCTCGTTGATCAGGG
>JBEEFR010000051.1:0-7393 GCA_041166285.1 Actinomycetota bacterium
TCGGCGTACAGCTGCGGCAGCAACGGGAGGATCTCGTTGGCGCGCGGATCGTCGTAGTCCTCGATCGGGAACGGCTCGTCGTCGTCGGCCGGCGGGAGACCGACGTCTTCGACTTCTTCGATCACCGGCGTCGCCACGGTCGGCTCTTCGATGGGCTCGTCCGCCAACGCCGGGTTCTCCCGCGCCGCGATCTCGCTGTCGATGCGCCGCAGCACACTGGCGCGCGCCTTGCCCGACTCTTCGCGGGCGCGTACCTGGCGCAACTCCGTCGCCGAGAGGGCGCCGAGCATGGGGACGACTTCGGTGACGAGCAGTTCGTCGTAGTTCGCGATCGGGAAGGCGTCGCCGGTCGAGGTGAGCGGCTCGTCGAGCGGCGTCGGACCACCGGCTGTGGCGACCCGAGTTGCTCCCGCGCTGCGTCCCGCGATGATCAAGATGACGGCGGCAGCGACGCTGCATCCGATGGACACGTAGATCAGCCCGACTGCGTCTTGGGCAAATCCAAGGAGCAGAGTCACCGCGCTGACGATGACGAGTCCGATTGTTACCAAGAGCACCACGAGAGAATCCTCCGGGGTAGGGCGCGGGTCGGCGATGACTCTAGTCGGACCTACTCCGAACGCCAGGTTTCAGCGGCAGCGCTCTAGCCAGCGAATTCGTCGTCGTCTCGGGGTCCGAGCGGCGACTGGTCGAGCATCGCGGCGCGAAGCTCGGCAAAGAACGGATCGTCATCGACCGGCGCAGCGCGCGGGGCCACGACTGCCTCCTGCGCGCGGTTGAGCACGGCGGCGTCACCGCTCGACGCCGGTACCGGGACCGGGTACTCGGGCTGCGAGACGGGCGACGGCGCGGGGCGCGTGGCCCGCACGGCCGGTTGGCCCGTGGGCGGCGTGTGCTTCGGGTTCGCAGTGGGCGCGGCGATGGGCGGCGTGACCGTCGCCTTGGGCCGCTCCACCGGCGGCGGCGCCGCCGGCCGCGGCGGCGGTGGCGTCTTCGCTCCGGCGGCGCGATCAGACGCCAGCTTCTCCCGCGGTGGTGCAGGCACGCTGAGCGGCTTCGGCACTGGGGCGTCTCCGGTGTCGCGCACGTGCTCGATGCGATCGGCGACGTCGATGAGCGCGCGCTTGATCCGCCCACGCTCGCCGTCGAGCCAGGAACCGAGCGCCTGCACCTCACCGAAGAGCTGGTCACGCGCCGTTTGCAGGCGCTCGAGGTCGGCGCGCAATTCGGCCTGCGCCTGCTCGGCGATCTGCGCTGCGGAGTCCTCGGCGCCCGCGATCATCCGGCGCGCCTTCTGTTCCGCCGTGCGGACAAGCCGTTCTGCCTCGGCCTTCGCTTCGTGAATTGCGAGGTCGGCAGTGCGCTGCGCGAGCGCCAGCGTCTTTACCGCTTCATCGGCTCGCGGCGTCGGCTCGGCGGGAGCCACGGAGCGCGCCTTGTCAGCGGCGTCACGCAGACGGGCGAGCAGCACCTCGAGACCGCGCGCCACCGACTCGAGAAACTCGTCGACGTCGTCGGGGTGGTATCCACGCAGCTTGTCCCTGAAGGTTGCCGATCGGAGCGTCTCCGGAGTCAGGTCCATCATTCACTATCCCCTCGCGAGAGCTTGCCCCAACAGCTGTAAACCAAAAATGACGACAAGTGGTGACAAGTCGAAGCCACCGAGTGGAGGAAGTGCACGGCGAACGGGGCCCAACACTGGCTCCGTCACCGTGTAGAGGAAGCTATACACCGATTCCAACGGGCTGCCCCGAGAAATCGGAAACCAACTGAGGATGACCCGACCGAATACCAGCAGCGTGTAGATCTCGATGATTCTGTACAGCAGCACTTAGCTGTAAAGCCCACGTTCGGCGAGACGAGCTTTCTCGTCTTCGGGCATCTCGGTGTCGGCCGGACGCAGGAGGTACACCTTGTTCGCCGTGCGCTCCATCTTGCCCATGAGCCCGGCTTGCAACCCGGCCGCGAAGTCGACGAGGCGACGGGTGAGATCGTCGTTGACGCTTTGCAGGTTCACGAGGACGAAGTCGCCCTCACGAGCGTGGGTCGCAATCTCTTCGGCGTCCTTGAATTCCTGGACGACGACGACGTGCACCTTCGGCGCGGTCTTCGGCGCGGACACGGGGCGCACGACGGGTCGCGGCACAACCCCTTGGGGCACGGGCGACACGGTCTCTTCGCGCTGAAGCGCGCGCACCGTGCCGACGTTGGGATCAGGGTCGGCCGTGCGCCCGACGCGCACCGGTCCACTCGGGATCGGTTCGTCGTATGGCTCGAAATCGTCGTAGTCGTCGTCGGCTAAGCCGAGAAACGACATCGCCTTTTGTAAGCGGCCCATCTGGTCCTCCTCGGGGTTCAGTCTACGTTGCTCGGCCGTTTGGATCGGGGCATAGGGCGGCCCCCGAATAAGGCAGTACCGACCCGGACCATGGTCGAACCGCATGCGACCGCGACATCGATGTCGTCGGACATGCCGAGCGAGCGAACCGGCAGGCTCAACTCGTCGGCGCAGCGCACGACCGCAGTGAACCCCGGTCGTGCGGCGTCGGGCCCGCCATGCGGACCCACCGCCATCAGCCCGCGCACGATCAAGCCGTCGGCTTGGAGATCACGCACGAGCGGGGGAACCGCAGCGAGGGAAGTGCCGCCGCGGTTCGGATCATCTGTGAGATTCACTTCGACAAGGACATGCGCCCCCGGCGCGTGGCGCGCGATGGCGGGCCCCAGTTCGGGCCGATCGACCGACTGCCACAGCGACACGTAGCGCGCCACCTTGGCGACCTTGTTGCGCTGCAGCTGACCGAGGAAGTGCCACCGGACGCGCTCGTCGTTGGTCGTGGCTGCTTTGTCAGCGAGCGCGTCGGCGCGGTTCTCGCCGATGTCGAAGAGCCCGGCATCGATCGCGGCGGCGACCGCGCCGTCGGGCTGCTGCTTCGTAACGGCGACGACCGTCACCGCGTCCGGATCACCGCCCGCGCTGGCGATGCGATCGCGCAACGACGCCAGGTTCGCGGCCACGCTCATGCCAACCACGCGACCGTGGCTTGCCGTTGCTTGTCGGCGCGCGCCCGATGAGACCAGTAGCCGGGTGCGCACGCGGTGCAGGCCTGCTCCTCGTGCGCGAGCCGCACGTCGTTGGCGCGCAGGCTGGCGCGTACCGCAGCGGGCAGGTCGAGCGCAGTGGTGCCTTCGGTGGTGCGGCCCCGCACCTCGTCGCCCAGCGCGTCGACGATCGGGGCGAGGTCGCCGTCGGAGAACTCGTAGCACTCGGCGTGGATGCACGGCCCGAGCGCGGCGGAAATGGTCGTGACGTCGCGCGCCCGCATCACCGCGACCGTCGCGTCGACGACGCCCAGCAAGAGACCGCGCCACCCCGCGTGCACCACGGCGACGCACGAGTCGTCGTCGGCGACCAACACGATGGGCGCGCAATCGGCGGTGACGACGGCAACCGGTGCGCGCGGCACGAACGCCACCGCGGCATCTGCCAGCGCGCCGGCGTACGCACCGGGCTTTTCGACGGAGACAACTTCACGTCCGTGCTGCTGGCGCAACCACGTCCAGGGCCCGACTGACTCGTCCCCGATAACAGAACGACGCCGCGCGGTTCGCGCGGCGTCGTCTGTTGCGTCCGGCGGGGAGAAGTCGCCGTCAGACGTCTGAGTAAATCGGATGTGGGCAGCGCCTAGGCGCACCTATTTCAAGAAGCTCGGGACGTCGAACTCGTCGTCACCTTCGTCGTCGAAGTCGTTGCCGGCGGCGAGGCCAAGACCACGACCGCTCTCGGCGAACGAGCCGCCGCGCTTGTCGTCCCAACGCTCGAAGCCTGCGGCGATGACGGTGACTTGCACCTCGTCGCCCATCGAGTCGTCGACCACGGTGCCGAAGATGATGTTGGCGTCGGGGTGCGCGTGCTCGTGCACGATGCCCGCCGCCGACTGCACTTCGAACAGGCCGAGGTCGCTGCCGCCCTTGATGTTCAGCAAGATGCCGCGAGCGCCTTCGATCGACGCCTCGAGCAGCGGGCTGGTGATGGCGGAACGCGCCGCGACCGTGGCGCGGTCGTCGCCCGACGCGGTGCCGATGCCCATGATCGCCGTACCGGCGCTGCTCATGACCGCCTTCACGTCGGCGAAGTCCGTGTTGATCAGACCCGGCGTCGTGATGAGGTCGGTGATGCCCTGCACACCTTGCAGCAGGACTTCGTCGGCGACCTTGAACGCGTTGACCATCGACGTCTTGTCGTTGGACACCGTGAGCAGCCGGTCGTTCGGGATCGTGATGAGCGTGTCGACCTTCTCACGCAGCTTCTGGATCCCGGTCTCTGCTCGCACGGCGCGCTGACGTCCTTCGAAGCCGAACGGACGGGTTACGACACCGATCGTCAGCGCGCCGAGCGACTTGGCGATCTCTGCCACGACGGGTGCGCCACCGGTACCGGTGCCGCCGCCCTTGCCGGCGGTGATGAAGACCATGTCCGCACCCTTGAGCATCTCTTCGATCTCGTCGCGATGCTCCTCGGCCGCTTGGCGACCGATCTCGGGATCAGACCCGGCGCCGAGGCCACGAGTGAGCTGGCGGCCGATGTCGAGCTTGACGTCGGCGTCGCTCATCAGGAGCGCTTGGGCGTCGGTGTTGATGGCGATGAACTCGACGCCCTTGAGGCCGGCGTCGATCATTCGGTTGACGGCGTTGACTCCGCCGCCTCCGATGCCGACCACCTTGATGACGGCGATGTAGTTCTGCGTTGCACCGGGCATAGGTCCCGTTTCCTCCTGGATTTCTAGGGAAGTACGCCCGATCGCCCCAGCCAAACCCTTAACCTCAACCTGAGATTCAGTGTTATGTCAAGCTCTCGTGGCGGTCGAGACATTAGCGGCGCGGGCCGAAAGTTTCAAGGTCTACGAGTGGATTACCGCAGGTGACCCGGGTACGCGCACGTCGATCACCGTGCCGGGAGCGTGTTGGGCGGCCAGCACCGCCTCCGCGGCGGCGAGCTTGTCGGCAACCTGCGTCGCCTCCCCCAACCGGATCGTGACCCGCCCATGCAGGGTCAGTTCGTACGTCGCGGGTTCGCCGGGGATGCGGTGCACCGATTCGGTCTGCGGGGCGAGACCCTTCGAAAGCGCGCCGAGGATGCGCACGGCACCGAGCACGGGGGGCGGCACGGTGCGGCCGGCGCCGGGGATCTTGTCGTCGGGCGCGACGGTGATGGCGTACGTGTGGTCGGGCGCCGTCTTGGTCGTCGTGACAACTCGCCCCTTGGCGTCGACGACCGCCACCCCGCCCGGCACCCCGATGATCCCGAGCGGCACGCGTTCGACGATCAGAACGCGGACGACGTTCGGCCACTTGCGCGTCACCTCGGCGCGATCGACCCACGGCAGACGCTCGACGCGGTGCGCCAACGCGAAGCGATCCACGCCGACCATCGGGTGGCCGCGCTCGCGCAGGCCCGTCGTGGCGAGCACCGCCGAGACGCTCGTGTGCTGCGCGCCTTTGACTTCGACGCGGTCGACGTCGAGCGCCGGCGACATGACGGCGCCGACCAAGGCCGCGACTACCGCCAGCGCACTACCGACGACGAGTAGCCGTCGCCGCCGCTTGCGGGCGGCCTCAGCGGCCACCTCGGCGCGGCGCTTGGCGACGCGGGGATCAACCTTCGTCGGTGTCACTACGCGTCGAAGCCGATCATGCGCACTTCGGTGGTCAGTTCGACGCCCGTCGCGTCGCGCACGCGTCGCTGCACTTCCGCGATCAGCGCCCGTACGTCGTCGGCGCTCCCACCGGCGTCGGCCTGGATGAAGTTGGCGTGCTTGGGCGACACCTCGGCCGAGCCGATGCGCAGACCCTTCAGGCCGCACGCGTCGATGATGCGTCCCGCGCTGTCGCCGTCGGGGTTCGTGAAGACCGATCCGGCGTTCTGGCCGCCGGGCTGGTTCTCACGCCGCCAACGGACGATCTCGCTGATCTTCGCCTCGGCCTGCGCCGGGTCGCAGGCCTCGCCGGCGAAGGTCGCCGACGTGACGACGTGGGCGCTGCGCACCGACGTGTGCCGATAGCTCGCGGTGAGATCGGCAACCGTGCGCTCGCCGTCTGCACCACCGCGGAGGTCGACGAACGCGTAGCTCACGAGGTTCGACGCGACGTCCGAGCCGTGGCCTCCGGCGTTCATGCGCACGGCCCCACCGACCGAACCGGGGATGCCCACGGCCCACTCCAGCCCGCCGACGCCGGCGGACGCGGCGCGCCGAGCCACTTCCGGTAACGAGCGCCCTCCGCCGGCGGTGACCCGAGCCGAAGCGGCGTCGATGTCCACGTCTGCCAATTCGTCTTCGAGGGTGAGCGCCAGACCGTCGAAGCCGGCGTCGGCGACGAGCATGTTGGAGCCCTTGCCGATCACGAGCACGTCCAGGTTCGTCTCCATCACCGCGGTACGCACGCGCCGCAGGTCGGTGACGGCACGGGCGACAACGAACAGCGCAGCGGTGCCGCCGACGCGGTAGGTGGTACGGGCGCCGAGAGGTGCGTCGCGGCTCGCGAGTGCGCCGAGCAGGCGCGCTGCGGCGTCGATCGCCGTGGACGTCATGGAATAGCGGCGACCTCGTCGGGCACCGACGTCAGATCGCCGGCCGACAGCAGCAGGCACAACTCGCCGGGCTGCATCACTCCGACAAGGTGTTCCGCAAGGTCGGCGCGCCCGGGCAGCCACGTCACACCGAGTTTGGGGTTGGCGGCGCGCACCGCGTCGACGACGAGGTGGCCGGTCACGCCCGGTCGCGGCGACTCACGCGAGCCGTAGATGTCGGTGATGATGACGTGGTCGGCACCGTCGAACGCGTGGGCAAAGTCGGGCGCCAGCAGTTGCGTGCGCGAATACAAGTGCGGCTGGAACACCGCGACGATGCGATTCCACTGTCCGTCACGCGCCGCCGCGATCGCCACCGCAACTTCGTCGGGCAAATGCGCGTAGTCGTCGACGTAGTCGACGCCGTGGTGCGTGCCGCGGAACTGAAAGCGACGCGCGACGCCGGTGAAGCGCGACAACGCGTGTTGCGTTGCGTCGATCGGCACGCCGAGTTCGAGGGCCATCGCCATGGCGACGGCCGCGTTGCGCACGTTGTGGAGGCCCGGCGTCGGCATCGAGTAACTCCCGACGACATGGTCGCCGCGGCGGAGCCGGAAACGCACGGTCGATCGCTCGCGTTCGATCTCGTCGACGGTGTACCGGCTGTGGTCGTCGAGTCCGACCGAGATCACGTTGCGCGCCCCTTCGACGATCTCCAACAGGTCAGGGGCGTCGCCGACCACGACGGGCCCGTCGGTCTCACGGGCAAACCGCGCAAACGCGTCGCGCACGGCGTCATAGTCGCCGTAGAAGTCGAGGTGGTCC
>JBEEFR010000052.1:0-11776 GCA_041166285.1 Actinomycetota bacterium
CGCCAAGACGGACGCCAAGGTGAGCTCGTATGGCGTCGGTCAGGTCGACCTGCCCGACACCATATGAACTCACGGTCGCGTCTGTCTTGGCGAACAGCGGCAGGTGCACCCACGTCCACGTGTACAGCGTGCCGGTCGTGCTCAACACGACGTCATCGGTGCCTTCCTGCAGGCACTTCGCGCAGACAATGCGACGCGGGTAGAAGACCTCCCCGCACGCCTGGCACTTCGAACCTTTGAGGCGAACCCCGTCGGCGTCGACGTCGAAGTAGTCCGGCGCCATCGAAACCTGCGGCACTACTTGTCCTCCGGTTTGGGCGAAATGGTGAGCTCGACGTCGCCGCGCGCTTCGGCGGCGAGGACGAGGTCGCTCCAGTCGTTGTCGCCGAAGCCCCGAGCGACGGCGTCCGAGAGAAACTCGAGCACCGCGGCGCCCGCCGGCGTCGGCACGCCGTAGGCCTGGCCGATGTCGCCGATGAGGCCCGCGTCCTTGGCGGCGAGGCGAAGGGCGAACTCGGTCGGCTTGCCCCGCGTGTTGATGCCTTCGATGGCTCGGTCGAGGAAGTAGTTCGACGGCCCGGCGAGCTTCACGATGTCTGACGCCGTGCGCACGTCGATGCCGGCCTTGGTCGTCAGCGACAGCGCCTCGAACGCCGCGACGGCGCCGCTGAACGCCATCAGGCTCGTCGCCAGCTTCATCGTCGTGCCGGCGCCCACTGGGCCGAGGTGGAAGGTGGCGCGGCCGAGTGCGTCGAGGATCGGCTTGAGTCGTTCGACCGCGGCGTCGTCACCACCGACCATGAACACGAGACCGCGATTCTTGGCACCGATCGCGCCGCCGCTCAGTGGTGCCTCGACGAATTGATGACCCGTCGACGCCAGCTGCCGCGCGATCGCCTGATTGCTCGCCGGCAGCGTCGTGGAGAGGTCGCACAGGATCGCTCCGGCCGGCGCAGCCGTCGCCCACTCCTTGGCCACCGCGGTGACGGCGTTGGGATCAGGCAGCGACGTGAGCGTGACTTCGGCGACCCGCGCCAGATCGGCGACAGAGCCCGCAGGCGTCGCGCCGTCGATGGCCTTGACTCGCTCGGCATCGAGGTCGAAGACCGTCACGCTGTGGCCGTCGGCCACGAGGTTCTGCGCGAGGTTCCCGCCGATGTTGCCGAGCCCGATTACACCGACTTCTAACATTGGCGTCACATTAGGTTGAGAGTCATGGACCCTGCGGGCGAACACCTCCTCGCACACGCGGCGACGACGCCCGACAAGCCCGCCGTCGTGATGAACGCGACGGGCGCAACACGGACGTACGCACAAATCGCGGCGCGCAGTGGCGCGCTGGCGCGCGTGCTGCACGACCGCGGCATGCGGCGTGGTGACCACGTGGCCGTGCTGCTCGACAACCAGCCCGAGTTCTACGACGTCGTATGGGCGGCGATGCGGGTCGGCGCGTACGTGACACCGATCAACTGGCACCTCGTGGCCGCCGAGGCGGGCTACATCGTGGACAACTGCGACGCGTCGGCGTTCTTCGCGACGGCTCGGTTGCGGGAGGTCGTCGCCGAGATGGAACCCCACATGGGCAACGTGAAAACACGCATCTCGATTGACGGCCCGATCGACGGCTTCGAAGTGCTCGACGACGTGATCGCCGGCGGCGCGACCGAAGGTTTGGGCGACGACGAGTCCGAAGGCGGCTGGATGTTCTATTCGTCCGGCACGACGGGCCAGCCGAAGGGCATCCTGCCGCCGCTGGCGCCAATAGGACAAGGCGTGGGCGACATCGGCGCCAAGTCGTTCCTCACGATGATGCTCACCGGGATGTTCGGCTTCAACGCCGACACCGTGTACCTGTCGCCGGGCGCTCCGCTGTACCACGCGGCGCCCGCAGGCTGGACGTACGGAACGCAGCGTGTAGGCGGCACCGCCGTCGTGATGGAAAAGTTCGAGCCCCTCGACGTGCTGGCGGCGATCGAACGTCATCGGGTCACGCACGTGCAGTTCGTGCCGACACACATGATCCGCCTCCTCAAGCTCAGCGACGAAGAACGCGCGCGTTTCGACCTGTCGTCGTTGCAAGTGGTCGTGCACGCGGCCGCGCCGTGCCCCGTCGAGACGAAGCAGCGCTTCATCGAGTGGGTCGGGCCGATCGTCCACGAGTTCTACAGCGGCAGCGAAGGCGCAGGGCTCACGTACGTGAACTCGGTCGACTGGCTCGCGCATCCCGGCACCGTCGGCAAGTCGATGACGGGCCAGATCCACATCGTCGGTGACGACGGCGAGGAACTGCCGGTCGGCGAAGAGGGAGAGGTGTGGTTCTCGACGAACCGCACGTTCGAGTACTACCAAGAGCCGGAGAAGACCAAGCAGGCGTGGGACGCGCGCGGGTGGAGTTGGATGGGCGACGTCGGCAAAGTCGACGAAGACGGTTACCTGTATCTCACCGACCGCGCGTCGAACATGATCATCAGCGGCGGGGTCAACATCTACCCGCGTGAAATCGAGGACGTGCTCGTCGTGCACCCGTCGATCGACGACGTCGCGGTGCTCGGCACGCCTGAGCCCGACATGGGCGAACAGGTGACAGCGTTCGTGCAGCTCGCGCCGGGAGCCTCGGCGACCGCCGACGAACTCATCGCGTGGTGCCGTGACCGCCTGTCGCACTTCAAGTGCCCGCGCGAGGTGCGCTTCGTCGACGAACTCCCGCGCCTGCCGACCGGCAAACTGCTCAAGCGTCGGTTGTTGGCGTAACCAGTCCGGCCTCGAGCGCGCGTTACGCCTGCTGCTGGGACTCCGCGAATTCCACGTTGCCTTGCAGGAAGACGTCGATGTTGCTCATCTTGAATTCGGCGATCGACTTCATGTCGGGCACGTAGAGCTCGAAGGCGTCGCCTTCGATGCAGTCGATGATTCCCTGCGCGACGGTCGCCGGCGGCTCTTTGTCGCCGTGGAAGAACGGCTCGTCGTTGCCCGGCAGATCCCAGATCTCCGTGTCGATGGCGCCCGGGATGATCAGGCGCACGTCGACGCCGGTGCGCCAGAGATCCATCGCCATCGACTCGCTCCAGCCGCACAGCGCGAACTTCGACGCGCAGTACGCCGCCTCGTGGAGGATGCCGGCGCGGCCACCGAACGACGACACGTTCACGACCATTCCGTGGTCGCGCGCCAGCCACTTCGGCAGCAGTGCTTGGGTCATGCGGACGGGCGACTCGAAGTTGACGCGCATCGTCTCGGCGATCTCGTCCAGTGTGAGGACCTGCACCGCGCGGCGCTTCGGGATCGCGGCGTTGTTGACGAGGATGTCGACGCCGCCCATGTCGTCCCAGGCCTGCAGGATCATCGCCTCGGCGGCGCCGGGGTCGTCCATGTCGCACACGTAGTGCCGCGCCGCGCCACCGGCCTTGACCATGTCGGTGAGGCGCTCCTCGCGGCGGGCAACGACGGCGACGGTGGCGCCCGCGGCCGTCATCATCGGGGCGAGGGCGGCACCGATCCCCGCCGACGCGCCGGTCACGACGACGTTGCTGCCGGCGACCTTCACCGCACGACCTCGATAACGGTGCAGTTGGCCTGGCCGCCGCCTTCGCACATCGTCTGCATGCCGAGCGTGCCACCGGATTGCTCGAGGTGGTTGAGCAGCGTTGCCGTCATGCGTACGCCCGTTGCACCGAGGGGATGCCCGATGGCGATGGCGCCACCGCGGGGGTTGTACTTCTCGGGTTCGGGCTTGAACTCGCGCGCCCACATCAACGCGATCGCCGCGAACGCTTCGTTGCATTCGACGGCGTCGAAGTCCGACGTCGTGAGACCGCTGCGCTCGTAAAGCTTGCGCGTCGCCGGATTGGGCGCGCTCAGCACGAGCACCGGATCCTCGGCGGCTACCGAGAAGTGGCGCAGCACGGCTCGGTAGGGCAGGCCGAGGGCGTCGGCGGTGTCGCGCGAGGCGATCAGCATCGCTGCCGCGCCGTCGTTCATCTGCGACGCGTTCCCGGCGGTGATGTCCTTCGCTGTCTCGGGCTCCCACGACTGCGCGGGCGGCAGTTGCGAGATCTTCTCGTAGGACGCGTCGGCGCGAATTCCTTCGTCGCGGTCGAGCACCGCGCCGGTGAGGTTTCCTTCCTCATCTTTGATCGGCACGGGCAGGATCTCCCGGGCGAAGTGCCCCGACTCCGTGGCTGCCGCGGCGCGCTGGTGGGACTGCACCGCGAACTCGTCCATCTCCTGGCGCGTGATCCCCCACTTGTCGGCCAACTCCTGCGCGACGCGGAACTGCGCGTAGAGCTTGCCGTCGACCTCGGCGAGGAACTGCTGGCTGAACGGGCCGGTACCGCCCCGGGCGTTGCTCGCCATCGGCGCGCGCGACATCGACTCGACGCCGCACGCGATGGCGATGTCGTACATCCCCGACATCACCGACGCGGCGACGAAGTGCATCGCCTGCTGCGACGAACCGCACTGGCGGTCGACAGACGTCGCCGGCAGCGTCCAGGGCAGTCCGCCGGCGATGACGGCGTTGCGACCGACGTTGCACCCCTGCTCGCCTGACTGCGTGATGCACCCCGTGACGACGTCGTCGAGGCGTTCCGGATCGACACCCGTGCGCTCGACGAGGTGCTTGAGGGTGAACCCGAGCAGGTCGGTCGGGTGCCAGCCGCTCAGCGCACCTTTGCGTTTGCCGATCGCGGTGCGCACGACGTCGACGATGACTGCTTCACGAACTTCCATGGCCTACGTCCTTCATTGAGCCTTCACGAGATTCACGCCGCCTTCGGAGGGCACCAATTCGACGGTTGTGCCGACGAATTCGCGTTCTTCCATTTCCGCCAACAAGCCCGGGTCGTCGACTTTGCCGTAGGCGCGCGAGCCGTCGCCGACGTCGCCGATGACGAGGCCCCACTCCGGCGCGCCGTCGCGCCCATGGGCGACCGTGTAGCTGGCCACGGTGACAGGGCCCGCGTGCACATCGGTGATCGGCACGGGCTCACGGACGTCGAGCGAGGACTGCACGCCTTTCTGGTCCGGCACGATCACGTCGCCCGGTGTCGTCGAGTACACGCCGTAGCAGTGCTTCGTCATGTGCATGCCGACGCCTGAGACGAGACCGGTCGAACCAGGATCGGCGCGCAGCGTGTCGACCATCGCCGCAATCGAGTGCAGCATGTAGTTGCTGCCTGCTCCACCTGCGAAGGGCAAGCCGCCGGTGACGGTGAGGCCGCGCGCGTCCTCGGTCTTGATGCCGAGGGCGTCGCACGCGAGATGCACCGACGACGCGAAGCACGAGTACAGATCGATGTGGGCGACGTTGTCGATCGCAGTACCTGCGCAGCGGAACGCCTCGGCGGAGGCGGCCACCATTGCCGGCGAGCGGAACAGATCGCGGTGCTCGGCGACGTAGACGGGATCGGTGGCGTAGCACCAACCGCGGAGGTACACGCGGCGATCCTGCGGCACGCCGAGTTCGTCGGCCTTGGCGTGCGACGCCACGATGACGGTCGCCGCCATGTCGACGTCCATCACCGAGATCTCGTACTTCGTGTAGGGGTAGCCGACCATGCGGTTCTCGGGCGTGGCGTCGCGCAACTCGGCGACGCTGCGCGCCTTCGGGAACCACGCGTACGGATTCGTCGCCGCCACCCGCGACATCGGCGCCAGCAGCTGCGCGACCCGTTGGCGGTAGTCGTCGGGCGCGATGCCGAGGCGCGCCCGGCGGGCGACGTCGAACAGCGGGAACGTCAGCCACGCTTGGAAGACGTTGTGCGCCGTCTCGGCGGGATGGAACGGTGCCTCGAACGGGAACGGCGGCGGCTGCTCGGCCTTGAACGACCACTGCACGCGCTCGCCGGCCTTCTTTGCTTGACGCTTCGTCTCCAGCGCCTCGGCGCCGGTGATGACGGCGAGGTCCATCTCGCCGCGGATGATCGCCTCCGCCGCGTCGTCCACGAGCACCTGCGGCGTCGTGCCGCCGATGCCCGAGTAGAAGCGGTGCTTCGGCTCGATGCCAAGCGATTCGGCGAGTCGGTCGACCGGTGAGTCGTACGCCCACGCCATGCAGTACACGATCTGCAGCGAGTCGGCTGCGGCGAGGACATCGCCGTTGGCCTGCGCGTCCTGCGCGGCGCGACGGCACACGTCGTCCCACAACGCGAGCGGTTCGGGCGACGGGCCTTGCCCGGGGTGCACGGTGCGCTGGGCGACGCCGATCACACACGGGGCGCGCGGATCGATCGGCATCAGGTACCGGACCAGTTGGGCTCGCGCTTTTCGGCGAACGCCTTCGGCCCTTCCTTGGCGTCGTTGCTCGAAAAGATCGAGCCGGCAAGCTCGCTTTCGATCTTGAACGCTTCTTTCTGCGACCCCGCAGCCATACCGCGCAACACGCTCTCCTTCGTCGCCTGCACGGCCAGAGGCGCGTTGGCGTTGATGCGCCTGGCCCACTCGACGGCGCAGTCCTGCAACTGGTCAGCGGGCACGATCTCGTTGAGCAAGCCGAGTTCGAGGCACCGCGACGCCGGAAACGCCTCGGCGGTGAGGAGGAACTCCATCGCCGCAGGGAACGGGATCTGCGCCGGCAGCCGCACCGTCGTGCCGCCGCCAGCGAACAAGCCGCGCTTCGGTTCCATCACTCCGAACACGGCGCGCTCGGTGGCGATGCGAATGTCGACGCCGCCCAACATCTCCATGCCGCCGGCGACGCACGGCCCGTCGACGGCAGCGATGATCGGCTTGTAGATCTTCAGCGAACGCAGCACGGCGTCGGTTCCGTCGCGCAATTTGCAGCCGTCGATCTCGTCGACGCCGCCCTTCTGGATCTCCGCCTGCAGCTCCGTGATCTGGGGGATGTAGGTCTTGAGGTCCGCGCCCGACATGAAGTGGCCCTCGACACCGGTGACGATCGCCACCCAGTCGTCGGGGTCGTCACGGAAGCGTCGCCACGCGTTGGCGAGATCGCGGAAGTGGTACAGGTCCATCGAGTTGCGCGCCTCGGGGCGATCGATGGTGATGCGGGCGACGTGGCCCCCGACCTGTTCATAGTGAATCGGCATCGCGTCTGAGCGTAACGTGACACGCGTGTTAGAAGCTTCGTCGATCGCCATCGGCGACGACCATGTCGCGCTCGCGCAAACAGTCCGGAAATTCGCTGCGGCGAACATCGGGCCCGCGGTCATGCGCACCTACGAAGCGCCGTTCTGGGACGAGCTGGCGAACCTCGGCTTCCTCGGCGGCGACGGGTTCGGGTTCCTGGAGTCGGCGATCGTGCTCGAAGAATTGGGCCGCGTCTGCGCGCCGGGGCCGATCCTGCCGACGATGTGGGCGGCGGCGTTACTGCGCGCCGCCGGCGCCGACACCGACGGGTTGTACGACGGATCGCGTCGTGGGTCGGTGGCCTACGCCGACGGCCTGGCGCTGTGCGGCGCCGACGCAGACGTGATCGTCATGCCGCACGGCGACGGATGGGCGGCGGTTACCGCGTTCGACGCGGAACCCGTCGAATCGCTCGACCCCACGCGCCCCGTCGCTCGCATCAGCGGTGGCGAAGCGACGCCGCTCCAGCTGCAACGCGGGTGGATCAAGGCGATCACCGCGGCGTTGTTCGCAGCCGACCTCGCGGGGGTCGCCGGTTGGTGCGTACAAACGGCCGCCGAGTACGCCGCCGTGCGCAAGCAGTTCGGGCGCCCGATCGGCCAGTTCCAGGGCGTCAAGCACCGTTGCGCCAACATGCTCGTCGCCACCGAGCAGATCCGAGCCGTCGCGTGGGACGCCGCGGTCGCCCTCGACCAACCCGCGAGCGACTCCGAGATCCGGCTGTCGACCGCGGCCGCCGGAGCCATCGCGTTCGACAACGCCGTCGCCGTGGCGAAGGACTGCATCCAGGTGCTCGGCGGGATCGGCTTCACGTGGGAGCACGACGCGCACTTCTATCTGCGGCGCGCGCTGGCGGCGCGCCAGCTGCTCGGCGCGACGAGTTGGAAGCGCGCCGTCGCCGACGCTGCGCTGACCGGCGCGCGGCGCGGGCTTAGCGTCGACCTTCCTGAGGAAGCGGAGCGCGTGCGGCCGGCGATCGCGGCGTTCGCCGACGAAGTGGCCGCGCTGCCGCGCGAAGACCAGCGCGCCCGCGTCGTCGACGCCGGCTACTTCGTGCCGCACTGGGACGAGCCGTGGGGGCGCAACGCGCAGGCCGTGGAACAGCTCGTCATCGACGAAGAGTTCGCGCAGCGCAAGATCCGCCGGCCGAACCTGCAGATCGGCGCGTGGGCTGCCCCGACGATCGCCGCCCACGGCACGCTCGAGCAACAAGAGCGCTGGGTGCGCCCGACCCTGCTCGGCGAGATCAACTGGTGTCAGCTCTTCAGCGAGCCTGAGGCCGGCAGCGACCTCGCGGCGTTGCGGACGACCGCGACGAAAACCGACGGCGGGTGGCTGCTCAACGGGCAGAAGGTGTGGACGTCGTTCGCGCGCGAGGCCGACTGGGGAATGTGTCTGGCGCGCACGAACAGCAACGCCGCCAAGCACCTTGGCATCACGTACTTCATCGTCGACATGAAGTCGCCCGGCCTCGACATCCGTCCGCTCAAGGAGATGACGGGCCTCGAGATGTTCAACGAGGTCTTCATGAACGACGTCTTCGTCCCGGACGACGGCGTCATCGGCGACGTCGACGGCGGGTGGCCGCTTGCGCGCACGACGCTGGCGAACGAGCGCGTCGCCATGGGCAGCGGCTCATCGTTCGGCGGCGGCATCGAAGCGCTGCTGATGCTGTGCGCCGACGCCGCCCTCGAGGACGAGAGCCGCACGGCGCTGGGCGCGCTCGTCGCCGAATCGCACACCGTCGCCTTGCTCGGTCTGCGCTCGACCCACCGCAGCGTGACCGGAGCCAAGCCCGGACCGGAAGCGAGCGTGCGCAAATTGCTCGGCGTCGAGCACGACCAGCGAACACAGGAGTTCGGCCTGGGACTGCTCGGGCCGGAGGGCGCGACGACGGTTGGTCGCGCACAGCAGTGGACCTTCGGCTTCCTCGCCAACCGATGCCTGACGATCGCGGGCGGCACGAGCGAGATCCAGCGCAACGTCATCGGCGAACGCCTGCTCGGACTCCCCCGCGACCCTGACGCCAATGGCTGAGTTCCTGACCGACCAACTCCGCACGATGGCGGAGCACTTTGCCGAACGCGCCGCGGCGATCAACGTCACGACGAACGAAGAGATGACGTTTCGCGAGTGGAACGGTCGATCCAATCAGTTGGCGCGCTGGCTGACCGCACACGGCGTGGACAAGGGCGACCGCGTCGCCATCCTCATCGGGCCCGAAGCGCCGTTCGACTTCCTCGTGGCGTACTCGGCGGCGCACAAGGCAGGCGCGGTGGCCGTACCGCTCAACACGCGCCTCGTCGAGCGCGAACGCGACGCGCTGCTCGAGCATTCGGGGTCGAAGGTTGTGCTTCGCGCCGGCGAGCTCGTCTTCGACGGCGACGACTCCGATTACCAAGTGCCGCTCGAGAGCAGTGACATGGCCGACGTCATGTACACGTCGGGCACGACCGGGCGACCGAAGGGCGTCGTGGTCCGGCACGGCAACATCGCGATGGTGCCGAACGGGCTGCCGCAGCGGTACTCGACGAAAGGGTGGCTGCACGCGTCGCCGATGTTCACCTTCGCGGGCATCGCCTCGACCTACAACCCGATGAAGCTCGGGATGGCGCTGCTCTACATGCCCAAGTTCGACGTCGACGCCTGGTTCGACGTGGTCGAACAGCGCCAGCCGCGCGCCACGTTCGTCGTGCCGGCGATGGCGGAACTGTTGATCGCGTCCCCACGCTTCGAACACGCCGACTTGTCGTCGCTCACCATTTGTTCGCTCGGCAGCGCGCCCGTCGCGCCCGGAACCGTCAAGATCCTCCAGGACAAAATGCCGAAGGCGATGGTGTCCAACGCCTGGGGCATGACCGAGGCCGGCCCCGCGTTCTGCTTCATGCCCGAGGAAGAGCGCGACAAGCGGGTTGGCTCCGTCGGCAAACCCATGCCGCCTACCGAGTTCCGCATCGTCGACGAGCAGACCGGTGACGAGCTACCGGCGCGCGCCATCGGCGAGCTCGTCGTGCGCAATCCCGGTCGTGAGCGCGAGTACTTCAACGACGCCGAGGCGACGGCCGCGACGTGGCGTGACGGGTGGCTGCACTCAGGCGACCTGGCGTACCTCGACGAGGACGGGTTCCTGTACATCGTCGGCCGCGCCAAGGACGTCATCATCCGCGGCGGCAACAACATTCACGCCACCGACGTCGAAGCGGTGCTGTACGAGCACCCCGCCGTGCAAGAGGCGGCGGTGGCGTCGATTCCCCACGACGTGCTCGGCGAAGACGTCGCAGCGTGGATCGTGCTCGTCGACGGCGCCGCCGCGACCGAGGACGACATCAAGGCGTTCTGCGCCGAGCGTCTCGCCGATTACAAGGTGCCGCGCCGCATTACGTTCGTCGACGAGTTACCCCGCAACGCCACCGGCAAAGTCGTCAAGAAAGACCTGCCCGGGCGCTGAGGTCGCGCTCCGCGTACGTGGAGTGCCAGAACTCTTCGTTGTTCACGACCCAGATCGCCTGACCAACCGTGAACGTCCCTCCCGGATGCCCGGGGTGGGTCGGCGAGCACGTCCGCGCGACGTCGCCGTCGTCGAGCGGCGCCAAGAACTCCCGCAGTTGCGCTTGGTTCTGGCGACGGACCGCCAGCACTTCGGCGTAGGACGGATCCGCGCTCGCGTCGACCCGAGGGTCGTCGCGGTCTTCGCTGTGAGGGAGCGCCAACGAGTGGCAGGCGTCGGCCAAGTCGAGGATCCCGTGACGGAACCACACGTCGGTGGCGTAGACGAGATGGCGCATCGTCTCCACGAACGACCACTCGTCGTCGACGCGTTCGTGCAACGCCGTTTCGTCGATCGCCGCCGCGCGCGCTTCGAGACCGTCCCAGATCGCGTACACCTCCTCAAGGCATTCGCGCAGCGCCTCGGCCGACGTGGCGTTGTTCTTCGCAAGTATCGGATGCCGCTTCTTCAGTTCCGCTCGGATGAGCGGCGCCACCTCGACACCGTTCATCACGAGGCCTTCGAAGTCGCCGTCGATCCGCGCGTTCAGCAGAAAGGCGCCGGTCACGTGCGAGTTCACCATGTCGATGCGGCGCACCCGCGCGTTGCTGAGGTGGACGTCTTCGACGTCTCGGCCAGAGAGATTCGGGCCCCGCTCGGCCACGGCTACACGGCGCCGTTGAGCACGAGATCGGCGAGACGTTGCCGCTGCCAACCCTGGCGCCCGAACAACACGTCGTTCGCCTTCACGCGCCGGAACAACAAGTGGGCGTCGACGTCCCAGGTGAAGCCGACGCCGCCGTGCACCTGGATGTTCTCACCGGTGATCATCGCGGCCGCTTCGCCGACGAAACCCTTCGCCGACGCGGCCGCCGCTTCGCGCGCCGCGACGTCGACGTCGGTGCCTTCGGCGTCGCTCGCCCACGCGGCATAGTGCGTGGCGACGCGTGCCAGCTCGAGCTGATGGAGCATGTCGACGATCTTGTGACGGATCGCCTGGAACGTCGCGATCGGACGATCGAACTGCACGCGCACCTTCGCGTACTCCGTCGCCATCTCCAGCGCGCGGTCGCACGCGCCGACGCTCTCCGCGCACAACACGATGGCGATGTCGTCGATCACGCGCGACAACAGCGCGCGCTGATCACCAGCGGGCCCGACGTGGCGCGCCACGCGTCCGTCGAGCGTGACGCGCGCCATCTT
>JBEEFR010000053.1:0-11312 GCA_041166285.1 Actinomycetota bacterium
GGTCTGACGCGTGTGCGTATTTCGTCGGGCACAGCCCGCCTAGGTACGCACACGCCTCATTTGAGCAGGGCCGTGATCGACCGGATCTCGCCGAGGTTGCGCCGCCGGATCTTGCCGTGGGGGTTGATCACGATCGTCGCGGGGATGCCGGGTCCCACCCGGTAGGCACGCGCGATCTGCCCGTCGTCGACGAGCCCCGGCCACGTGCCGTTGTGGTCGGTCATGAACTTGCGGGCATTGCCCTCCGAGTCGTTGTAAACGACGCCGAGTACCGCAACGGCTTCGCGCGCGTCGATCTGCGCCAGCAGCGGGAACTCGTGACGGCACGGGACGCACCACGACGCCCAGAAGTTCAGTACGACCGTCTGCCCGCGGTAGTCGCGCAGCGCGACTGCCTTGCCTGTCAGATCACGCGTCGAGAAGCCCGGCGCGGTGTCGCCGACATCCGCGTGCGAAGAAGACGACGACCCGTTGCACGCCGCCAGCAGGACAGCGAGCGCGACGGCGCAGCGCCTCAATGCTCTTGGAGTTCGGCTGCCATCCGGGCGAGCGTGCGCCGGCGTTCGATGCGGTCCTTCTCGTCCTTCGAGGTCCAGCGGAAGAACATCACCGCGATCACCAGCCACAGGATGAGTCCGCCCCACACCTTCATGATTGCGCCTGCGAGCTGCTGGTCGGACACCGCGCTGATGGCGAAGGGCCGCAGCGCGTGCGCGTAGAAGGGATAGATCGGGTTGTCGGCGAACGTGAAGAACGCGGCCGGCACGGTTGGCATGACCGACTGCAGGAACACGTAGACCATGCGGCCGACTTCGCTCAGCATCGGCAGGTCGGGGTCGCGGTTGAGCACCGGAAACCACATCAGCGACGCCGTCGAGAACAGCGCGAGGTGGAACAGGAAGTGCACGGGCTCGTGACGCAGCGCGAGATCCATCGCCGTCGGCCAGTGCGAGAAGACCAACCAGATCGTGTAGAGCCCACCGGCGATCAACGGCTTGCCCAGCACACGCAGCACGTCGGCGCGTCGGCCCGTTCCCCACAGCTGTTTCTGCAGCCAAGCCGGGATGCCGATGATCAACAACCCGGGCGCGACGAGCGAGAACAGCATGTGCTGGGCCATGTGCACGCTGAAGAGGTACTTCTCGGCGATGTCGTGGATCGGGTAGTCCGCACCCAACCACAGCAACGCCCAACCCGACGTGAACGACGCGACCTGCTTACGGGTGACGGGCCCGCGGCGAACCAGGTACCAGTAGCCAACGATGATGGCGACCATCAAGGCCCACACCTCGGGGTGTGCGTGAAACGCCCAAGGATCGGGCTTCGGCATTACGGGCCTTTGCGCGTGTACCCGGTGAAGGCGTGCAGCGTCGACAGGTACGCGACGTAGACGCCGATCGCCAAGACCAGCCCGGTGATGAACAGGCGGCGGAACCACGGGTGGTCGAAGCGGAGGTGCATGAAGTAGGCCACCACGGTGCCGAACTTCAGGGCCGCCAGAATCAGCAGGAACGCGATCGTGCCGTGCTCACCGCCGACGTTCTTGTACGACAGCAAGACCTCGAGCGCCGTGACCGCGGCGAGGAACGCCGCGACCTTGACGTAGACCATCTCGCTCGGGTGCGTGTGGTGCGCCGTCTCGATATTCATGTCGGCGTGTTCGTGTTCGGTACCAGTCGTAGTCATCTCGCTCGCCTTACTTGATGAGGTACACGACCGTGAAGATCACGATCCACACGATGTCGACGAAGTGCCAGTAGAGGCCGGCGATCTCGACGGTCTCTGCCTTCTCCGGCGGCAACTGCCCACGCATCGACATACCCCACAACGTCAGGAGCATGACGATGCCGAGCGTGACGTGCACGCCGTGGAAGCCCGTCATCACGAAGAACGTCGAGCCGAACAAGTTCGTGTGGATGGTGAGGCCTTCGTGCACGAACGACGTGAACTCGTAGATCTGACCGGCGATGAAGGTCGCGCCGAGCAGCGCCGTGGCCAGCAGCCAGACGCGCAGCCGACGCTCGTCGCGCCGTTGGATCGCCGACAGCGCCAGCACCATCGTGAGCGAACTCATCAGCAGAACGAACGAGCTCACCGAGGTGAACGGGATGTCGTAGACGTCCTTGGGATACGGACCGACCACGCTGTGGCCGCGGTACAGCAGGTATGTCGAGATGAGTGCGCCGAAGAGCAGGCACTCCGAGCCGAGGAAGGCCCACATCGCCATCTTCTCGTTGGACACGCCGGTGTTGGTCGGCGGGTGTCCCTCGTGGCGCGTGTCGTGCGCTTCGTGTTCCATCGCCTGGACGGTCATTCCGTTGCCCCTTGTTCGGCCGAAGCTTCGCCGGCGGAGATCGCGGCAGGTTCTTCAGTGGCCGCCAGTTCGTGATGCTCGACATGCGGGGCCGTCGACGGCTCGAGGCCCCAGGCGTAGAGGGCACCGATGAGGATCAGCGCGCCCGCGGCCACCACGGCATACGTGTGGTAGATCATCCCGTAGGCCATCACCGGCAGCCCGAATGACGCCACCATCGGGAAGTACGACGGCGACGGCAGGTGCACGTCGGTGGCGTGCAGGTTGAGCGAGCCCTCGGTGACGGGCGGCGCCAGCTTGACCATGCGGCCTTCGGCGTCTTCGCCGTACTTGCGGTGCCAGAAGTCGTCGAGCTCGTGCACCTCGGGTTGTTCGGCGAAGTTGTACGCCGGGGCGGGCGACGGGATCGTCCACTCGAGCGTGCGCCCGTCCCACGGGTCGGGACCCGCGGCGGTACGGAACCGATACGAGTGGGCGACGTTGTAGAGGAACACGAGGATCGACGCCGCGATGATGAACACACCGATCGTGGCGACGAGGTTCCAGAAGTCGAGACCGAGTCCCTTGTCGTAGGTGTAGATGCGCCGCGGCATTCCTTCGAGACCCAGGAGGTGGAACGGCCCGAACGTCACGTTGAAGCCGATCAGCCACAGCCAGAAGTGCCACTTGCCGAGCTTCTCGTTGAGCATGTAGCCGAAGATCTTCGGCCACCAGTAGTAGATGCCCGCCATGATTCCGAACAGCGCGCCACCGAACAGGACGTAGTGGAAGTGGGCGACGATGTAATAGGTGTCGGTCTGCTGACGGTCGTGCGGCGACACGGCGTGCGTCACACCTGACAGACCGCCGATGGTGAACATGGCGATGAAGCCGAGACAGAACAGCGCCGGCGTCGCCAACCGCATCGATCCGCGCCAGCACGTCGCCAACCAGTTGAAGATCTTCACGCCGGTTGGCACCGCGATGAACATCGTCGCCACGGAGAACGCGGACACGGCCCACGGGCCGAGACCGACGGCGAACATGTGGTGCACCCACACGCCCCATCCCATGAAGCCGATGGCGATACCGGAGAACACCACGACGCGGTATCCGAACAGCGGCTTGCGGGCGAACACCGGCAGGATCTCCGACACGATGCCCATCGCGGGCAGGATGAGGATGTACACCTCGGGGTGGCCGAACAACCAGAAGAGGTGTTGCCACAAGACGGGATCACCGCCTGCGCCCGGATTGAAGAAGTTGGCTCCGAAGTTCCGGTCGAACATCAGCAGGAACAGCGCCACCGTGATGATCGGCATGGCGAACAGCAACAGGAAGCTCGCCACCAACGTCATCCACACGAACACCGGCATGCGGAACAACTCCATGCCCGGCGCGCGCAGGTTGAGGATCGTGACGATGAAGTTGACGGCACCCACCGTCGACGCGATGCCGAGGATCTGCAGGCCGAAGACCCAGAAGTCGATGTTGTGGCCTGGCGAGAACGTGATCGACGTGTTGGGCGCGTAGCCGAACCAGCCGCCGTTCGGCGCGCCGCCGAGGAAGAAGCTCGAGTTGATCAAGAGTGCGCCGAACAGGAATGTCCAGTAACTGAACGCGTTCAGGCGCGGGAACGCCACGTCGCGCGCGCCGATCATGATCGGCGCGAAGTAGTTGAAGAACGCCGCCGAGATCGGCATGACGACGAGGAAGATCATCGTCGTGCCGTGCATCGTGAACAGCTGGTTGTACAGGTCGGCCGACAGGAACGTGCCGTTGGGGCGCGCCAACTGGAGACGGATCAGCATCGCTTCGATGCCGCCGAAGAGGAAGAACGTGAACGCGGTCACCCCGTAGAGAACGCCGATGCGCTTGTGGTCGACGGTCGTGATCCAGCCCCAGAAGCCCTTGGTGTTCGTGGGCCGGCGCAGGACGGGCGTCGACGCCGGAGCGACCGGTGTTTCGACGGGCGTCGTCGGTTCGAGAGTGGTGGCCATACTTCGCTACCTACTTAAGGGTCTGGAGAAACGAGATCAAGTCGGTGATCTCGTTCTCGGCCAGGTTCAGGTTGGGCATGCCCATGCCGTTGTCCGGCATCATCGGCTTCTGCTTCGGAGGGTTGCGCAACCACGCCTTGAGCTCTTCGGCGTTGTTCGGGAAGATCGCCCCGGCGAACACCTTGCGGCTCATGAAGTGCGTGAGGTTCGGGCCCACCTTGCCTGCGGTGTACCCGTTGATGGTGTGGCAACCGCCGCAGCCCTTGGTGCGGAACAGGTCCTTGCCGCTGCCGGCCGACGAGTCGGCCGCGAGGTCGAGGTTCGGCGCGTGAGTCTGGCCCGCTTGCCAACGCGCCCAGCCGTCGGCGGAGTGCACGACGATGCGCAGGCGCATGTTGGCGTGCGACAGGCCGCAGTACTCGGCGCACTGGCCCCAGTAGTAACCGGGTTGCACGTTCTTGCGGAGGTCGATCTCCATGTGGTTGACCCGACCCGGAATCACGTCGAGCTTTCCGGCGAGCTTCGGCGGCCAGAACGAGTGGATTACGTCGGCCGACGTGAGGCGGACGTCGACGCGTTCACCGATCGGCAGGTGAAGTTCGTTGGCCGTCGTCACGCCGAGCTTCGGGTACTCGAACTCCCACCACCACTGGTGCCCGGTGACGTTGACGCGCATGACGTCGTTGCCCTTGGGGATCGCGTCGAGCTTCCCGACGTTCAGCACGGTGAAGAACCCGACGAACGCCAGGATGAGCGCCGGGGCCAGCGTCCAGCCGAACTCGAGCTTGGTGCTGCCGTGGATCTGCTTGGGCTGGTCGTCGTCGCTGCGGCGTCGATAGCGAATGGCGACGAACACCACGAGGAACTCGACGAGGACGAAGATCACCACGGCGATCGAGAACACGGGGTTCCACAGCGAGTCGAGGCGGCGCGCGATCGGGGCCCGCGGATCGAGCACGTTCTGCGGCTGCACGTGCCTGCCGCACGCACCGAGCAGGAGCCCCAGCGCGACGACGAGGGGGAGAAGCCGGCGCTTCATCGGTTCGATCCTTCCTGCGAGCCAGACGACGGGGACAGGCGGAACTCACCCGTCATGGCCGGGTGGAAGTCGCATACGTAGCGATACGTACCCGGCGCGACGGTCTTGATCTTGTACTCCGTCGTGCCGTGGTTGATCGGCTTGCCCGCGAAGACCGGCGCGTTGTTCTGGTCGTAGACGGCGACGTTGTGGAACGTGCCGACGTCGAGGTTGGTGAACTCGAGGTGGACGTTCCTGTCGGCAGGAAACGCGATCACGTCGCGGTCATAGGCGATGTTCTTCGCCGTGATCCTCACCGTCGGGATCGCGGTCCGCTCGTCTTCGAAACTGCGCTCGCCGCGTGCTGCGCCCGCGCCTCCGGCCACGAGCACGCCCAGCAAGCCGACGCCCGCGAGTCCGGCCACGACCTTGGTCGCGGGGACGCGATTGGCGATGGTCGTGAGGATGAACAGCAGCGTGGCGGCCACGATGAACGCCACGATCCAGCTGGCGGTCTCGTTGACGGTCAACAGCACGCGGGAGAACGAGAACGCGATCGTGATCGCGAGGACGAAGGCGCCGACGGGCAGGGCGACGGGAGCGATCAGTCGATGGTCGACGTTGGTCGCGTCTGCGGGGTCGACGGCTTTGCGCATGGTGTCGAACAACCACATGCCGACGCCGGCGAGGGCGACGAGGAGCCCGACGATTACGTACCGCGGCCCGAGCGCACCGCCGGCGGCGAACACGGTCGCACCGGTGGCCGCGATCAGCGGGCCGTACGAGGCCCGCGGTGCGTCGGCGGGGTCGATCGCCGTGGCCGCGCCCGGCTCGCCCGTCGGCGGCAGGTCGGCGCCGACCGTGCGGCCCACGCCGAAGGCAACCGCACCCGCGGCGAGCAACAGGCCGACGAACAGGATCCACGCGGCTTTGTCGTGGAGCAGGCTCGGCGCGAGCGCCGCGACGAAAGCGGCGACCGCGACTCCGATGGCGAACTTGGCTGCGTTGTTGGTCATTTGGGGCTCATGAGACCGTAGAGAGCGACGGGTGAAACCATCCACGCCGCGACGACGAAGAACCAGAACCGGGCGGCGGCGCCGACGAAGTCGGCTTCACCCGCCTTCAGCTGGGTGCGCAGCATCGCCACCACGAGAAAGCCGATGCCGAAGGCGACGCCAACCGACCCGAGCACCAGTCCGGCGATCACCACGGCGCCGAAAGCGTGCGACGACGGACCGAAGCCGGAATGGCCGCCGGTGTACCAGGCGAGGTTCAGGAACGCTGCGCCGAGGCCGGCCGTGATGGCGAGCGACGCCAGCGCTTGACGGCGGTTGTCGTGGCGTGCAGCGCTGGCGCCCCATGCGACGACGGCGCCCGAAAGCAGCAACGTCGCCGTGAGCATGGCGCTGAGGTATTCGTCGAAATCGACGCCCTTCGGCGGCCACGTCGACGCCGTGTCGCGCAGGTTGTAGAACGCGGCGAGCATCGCGACCGACGCCAGCAGCAGCGCGCCGCCGGCCACGTACGACGCGACCGTCAATGCGTCGGGACCTCGGCGCGTGCGTACCTGGCCCGACTCGAGCGCAGCAACGGCTGTCATGGATTAGCTCCCGTAGTGACGAGTGGTGTTGCAGAGCCGACGTCGGGCACCGACTCGAAGTTGTCCGGCGGCGGCGGTGACGCCGTCGCCCACTCGAGCGTCGTGCCCGACCCGTACGGGTTGGCGGCACCCGAGGTCGAACGCGCCCCGGCGTACCCGAGCGCGAGGATCACGATGCCGAGCGCCGCGGTGCCGACGCCGACGGCGCCGAGCAACGCCAGCACGCCGTGGCCGTCGGACTTGTCCCAAGCGTGGGCGAAGTAGCGCGCGCCGTCGGCGCCGAGAAATACGCCCGACGCCACGAAGAGCGTGAAACCGCCGACGGTCGCCAGCGACGCCAGCGACGCGACCGGCGCGGCGATCGTCCCGCCGACGAGCTTCGGCGCCCAGTGCACGAGGGCGGCGACGGCGCCGGCAACGGGGATGGCGAGCGCGAACAGCACGATTGACGCCTCGGTCCACGTTCCACCGCGATGGTCGGTCGTGAGCCGGACGATGAAGTCGCCGACGGCGACGGCACCGAGTGCGAGCGTGAGCACCAGCGGAACGACCGAGGGGATCACCTTGACGCCGTGGCGAAGTTGTCCGAGCCAGCTGAGCAACACCGCGCCGGCGGCGAGCACGGGCAGGATCGTGACGACGTTGCTGAACGGCGCCATCACGCCGCCCGCCTGATCAGCGGTGAGCGTCCACGGCACAAACGCGAAGGTGGCGAAGGCAGCGAGGGCGGCGCGAGTGACCTGGTCGAGTTCGTTCGGTCGGCCGGTGGCCGTGGCGATGATGTCGCTCCCGGCGCCGAGCACGAACACGGCGGCGAGCAGCGCTTCGGGCCGGCCGCCGAGCCACACCGCGTGCGTCCAGAACACATTTGCTGCCTGCGACGTGAAGAACGAGCCCCCGAAGTGCTGGTCGATCCACACCAGCGACAGACCGCCGATGAAGACGGGCGTGGCGAGCGCGACGCCGATGCCGCCGAGGAGGACCGACCACGAGAAGTACGGCAGGCGCCCGATCGTGAGCCCGTGCGTGCGCCGACTGGCGATGGTCGTCACGAGGCTGACCGCCATCAGCACGGTGGCGACGGCGCCGAGCAGCATCCCGAGCACCATGAGGTCCGACCCCTTGGTGTCGGCGAACTTGGCCAGCGAACCGGGCAGCGGTACGGGCGAGAACACGGAGCGGCCCGCCGGGTTGGCCGGCGTCTCGGTGTAACCCGCGATCACGAGCACCATGCCGCCGATCTGCGTCCACAGCGCGGCGGCCGACAGCTTCGGGAACGCGAGGCGGTTCGTGCCGATCTGCAGCGGCGTGATCACCGTCGCAATGCCGAACCACAGCGGCAATGCCACGAAGACACCCGCCAACGCGTGGTCGAGCGACGACAGCGCGTCGAAGTGGTCGATGGTGCCGCTGCTCGCCATGGCGCGCACCGCGATCGCCGCCGAACCGGCGACAGCCAGCGCGAGCAACGAGACGACGATCTGCACTTGGCCGATCCGCTTGTGGTCGGCGGTGTTGAGGAGATTCATTCAGTGTCCCCTGATCAGCTGGTCAATGGCCATGGCCGCGAACAGCAGCGTCACGTAGGTGATCGAGTAGTGGAAAAGCTTCATGGCGCGCGACCCGTCGCGCTGTAACGCGACTGCGTACCACAGGAAAACCGCGCCAAGCACGGTGGCCGCGACGATGTAAATGAGGCCCATGTGCGCGGCCGGCGCGAAGGCGAGCGAGATGACCCACAGCGCGACCGTATAGACGGTGATCTGGCGCGACGTGGACTGGTGCGATGCGACCGCGGGCAGCATCGGCACGTCGACCCCGGCGTACTCCTCGCGGTACCGGATCGCCAGGGCCCAGAAGTGCGGCGGCGTCCAGGCGAAGATGACGGCGAAGAGCAGGAAGGGCGCGAGGCCGAGGCGGTTCTGCACCGCCGCCCAGCCGACGAGCACGGGCACCGCTCCGGCGGCGCCCCCGATGACGATGTTCTGGGTTGACGTGCGCTTGAGCCACATCGTGTACACGAACACGTAGAACGCCGTGGCGCTGACGGCGAGCACCGCCGACAGCAAGTTCACGGTGCTCCAGAGCAGGGCGAACGCCCCGATCTCGAGGGCGATGGCGAAGATGAGCGCGTGTCCGGGCGTGACCGCTCCGGTCACGAGGGGGCGGTTCTTGGTCCGCTCCATCTGGGCGTCGATGTCGCGGTCGACCACCATATTGATGGCGTTCGCACCCCCCGCGGCGAGCGATCCACCGGCCATCGTTACCGCCATCAGCCACACCGGAGGCAGGCCGCGCTGGGCGACGACCATCGTCGGCAGCGTCGTCACGAGCAGCAGCTCGATGATGCGCGGCTTGGTCAGCGCGACGTAAGCAGACACCCGGGACATTCGAAGGGCGACAATAACGGCCGGACCAGCAATTTCGGCAACTCCGCGGCGGTTTCTACAGTTGCGCGTTCATGGCTTTGCCAAGGGTGTCGCCGCCGGCCTATCGCCGGGCCACGTTGGCCGCGTTGGTCCTGCTCACGGTGATCGTCGTGACGGGCGCGGCGGTGCGGCTGAGCGACTCCGGTCTGGGGTGTTCCGACTGGCCGAATTGCGACCGGCACCACCTCGTCCGGGTGTCGTCGCTCCACCAGAGCATCGAGCAAGGCAACCGGCTCTTCACGGGCCTGGTCGTCGTCGCCGTAATCGCGGCGGTGCTGGGTTCGCTGCGGCGCGAACCGCGTCGTCAGGACCTCGTGTGGCTGTCGTGGGGACTCGTCGTCGGCGTCATCGGCCAGATCGTGCTCGGCGGCATCACCGTCCTGTTCGACCTCAACCCCGCCCTCGTGGCCTGCCACTTCCTGCTGTCGATCGCTCTCGTGACCGACGCCGTCGTCCTCCACCACCGTTCTTGTGATGTTCCGTCGACAAGACCACGACCAGACATCACAAGAATGACGTGGGCGATCCTCGTCGCGGCGCTGGCGGTGATCGTGGTGGGGACGGTGGTGACGGGGACGGGGCCGCACGGGGGTGACGAGAAGGCGCACCGGTTCCAGTTCGTGCTGACCGACGTGGCGCGGGTGCACAGCCTTTTGGTGTGGGTGCTGGTCGCCCTGACGGTGTGGTTGGCGCTGCGGACCCGCCACCGCGCCGTGATGGTCCTGCTCGCCGTGGAAGTGGCGCAGGGCGCGATCGGGTACACGCAGTACTTCATGGGAGTCCCGGCCGGCCTCGTCGCCGTGCACATCGTCGGCGTCCTCGCCGTGTGGATCGCCGCGTTGCGCGTCAAGCTCTTGGTGTCATGACCACGCCGATGATTGCGCCCGTCGAGGTCGAGCAGCCGACCGACGAGGACAAACCGGCCGACGACCGCCCGTGGCAGGTGATCGTGTGGAACGACCCGATCAACCTGATGTCGTACGTGACGTTCGTGCTGCAGAAGCTGTTCGGCTACTCGCTCGAGAAGGCGACCAAGCTGATGATGGACGTCCACACGAAGGGCAAGGCCGTCGTATCGAGCGGTGATCGGGAGCGCGCCGAGCTCGACGTGTTCCGCCTCCACGAGCACGGTCTGTGGGCGACGATGGAGAAGCCGTGAAGCGCATCAAGCGCAAGGGCGACGGCTACGTCATCAAGTTGCCCGAGGAGGAACGCGAGCTGCTGGCGTCCCTCCCCGGACAACTGGTGGAGTTGCTCGACGCGTCAGCGGGCGATGCCGACGCGATGAGCGACCCGGCGATTGCTCGCCTTTTTCCCGACGCCTATTCCGCCGCCGACGGCGACCTCGCCGACGAGTACAGGCGCCTGATGACCGATGACCTACGTGACCGTCACCGCGCCGCGCTCGAGACCCTCGCCGCCGGCGCGCACGCCGAGCGCGTCGACGAAGGCGAGCTGTACGCGTGGATGACGGCGCTCACGCAGCTGCGTCTCGTGCTGGGCACGCGTCTCGGGATCACCGAAGACACGATCCCGCCGGAGGACGATCCGGCGTTCGCGGTGTACAGCTACTTGAGCTATCTGCAAGAGGTCATCGTGGACGCGCTGTCTAGCAACAGGTGATGCTGACAGCGTTGCTGTGCGACTCCGTCGTGCCGTCCTCGCGCAGTGACACGACGCGGTAGGTGAAGATCGCGGTGCGCGTCACGTAGGTGTCGGCGTACGACAGTTGGCTCTCGGTCTGGAACGCCACGCGGCCCTGGTCGTTGATGTTGTTGGTCTGCAACAGCGCATACCGACGGTGCTCGGGGTTCGACGAAGCCGTCCAGTGACAGATGATGCGGTCGGGTTCGCGTGCGGGCTCACACGTCAGTGAGATCGATTCCGGGTTGTGGTTCTCTTGGACGACCGCCGTCGTGGTGGTCGTCGTCGGTTCGTGGTGCTCGGCAACCGTCGTCGACGTCGTCGGGTT
>JBEEFR010000054.1:0-3314 GCA_041166285.1 Actinomycetota bacterium
GCGAAGAACCGGCTGCACCTCGACGTCGCGACGTCCGATCCGGAGAACACCATCGCGCGGGTTGTGAACCTCGGCGGAACGTTCGCCGACGACTTCGACTTGTCAGACCGCTTCACCGTGATGCGCGACGTCGAAGGCAACGAGTTCTGCGTGATGCACGACATGCCGTCGGATCGCCCGTGGCAGCCGAAGTAGTGCGCTAAGAGAGCGTGTCGCCGGGGAACGCCATCAGCGTCTGCACCCCGAAGGTGAAGATGCCGGCGGCGACGGCCGGGTCGTCCTCGATCAGGCGCGTCGCCTCGACCGGATCGCAGTTGAAGATGTACAGGCCGCGCACGTCGCCTTCGCTGCGCATCGGCCCGACGACGGCCAAGACGCCGTCAGCCTTCATCTCGAAGTTCCGCGTGACGTGCGCCATCACGAGCGCATCGCCGTCGGGGTGATCGTCGTAGCGGGGCCCGGCGAACAGGAACACGACCGTGTACGTCTTCGCCCGGGCGAGCTCGCCCTGAATGAACTCGGGCGTTACTCCCACTCGATCGTGCCCGGCGGCTTCGACGTCACGTCGTAAACCACGCGGTTGACACCGGGCACTTCGTTGATGATGCGCGACGACAGCGTCTCGAGCAGTTCGTAAGGCAGGCGTGCCCAGTCAGCCGTCATGGCGTCGTCCGACGTGACGGCGCGGATGACGATCGGATACGCGTACGTGCGCTCGTCGCCCATCACGCCGACAGACTTCACCGCCGGCAGGACCGCAAACGCCTGCCAGAGCTCGCGCTCGAGACCGGCTTTGCGGATCTCCTCGACGACGATGCGATCGGCGTTGCGCAGGATCTCGACGCGCTCGCGCGTGATCGTGCCGACGATGCGCACTCCCAGACCGGGGCCGGGGAAGGGCTGGCGCCACACGATGTCGGGCGGCAGGCCGAGCTGTTCGCCGACGGCGCGCACTTCGTCCTTGAACAGATCGCGCAGCGGCTCGACGAGTTCGAACTCCATGTCCTCGGGCAACCCGCCGACGTTGTGGTGCGACTTGATGTTGGCGGCGGTCCCGCTCCCCGACTCGATGACGTCCGGGTACAGCGTTCCCTGCACGAGGAACTCGGCGTTGCCGTGGTCGGCCTTGTGCTCCTCGAAGATGCGGATGAACAACTCACCAATCGTCTTGCGCTTCTTCTCGGGATCGATGACGTCGTCGAGCGCCTCGAGGAAACGATCGCCGGCTTTCACGTGCACCAGGTCGATGTGGAACTGGTTGCGGAACGTCGACTCGACTTGCTCCGACTCGCCGTGGCGCATCAGGCCGGTGTCGACGTACACGCACGTCAGCTGATCGCCCACTGCCTTGTGCACGAGCGCCGCAGCGACTGCGGAATCAACGCCGCCCGACAGCGCGCACAGGATCTTCTTTTCGCCGACCTGCGCACGGATCGCAGCCACCTGCTCTTCGATGACCGACGCCGGAGTCCATTCGGGCGCGCAACCGGCGACGTCGTAGAGGAAGTGCTGCAGGATGTCCTGGCCGCGCGGGGTGTGCTTGACCTCGGGGTGGAACTGGACGCCGCAGATGCGCCGGTCGAGGTCCTCGAACGCCGCCGCCGGAGTGTTCGCCGTCGACGCCACGACCGCGAACCCGTCGGGCGCGCGCGTGATGGTGTCGAAGTGGCTCATCCACACGTCCTGCTCGTTCGGCAGTTCGTGCAGCAACGCGGTCGCGCCCGTCGACACGTTCAGCGTCGTGCGGCCGTATTCGCCCTGGCCGGTCTTGGCGACTTCGCCACCGAGTTGGAGCGCGATCAGCTGCGCGCCGTAACAGAGACCGAGCACGGGCACGCCGGTGTCGTAGATCCCGGGGTCGAGTCGCGGTGATCCTTCGACGTTCACCGAAGCCGGCCCGCCGCTGAGGATGATCGCGCCGGCGTTGCGGGCGCGGATCTCGTCAGCAGTGATCGTGTGCGAAACGATCTCGGAGTAGACGTGCGCCTCGCGCACGCGGCGCGCGATCAGCTGTGCGTACTGCGCGCCAAAGTCGACGACGAGGACCGGGTGGCGCTCAGACACGAAGCGGAGCTAGTGCCCCATACCCACGCCCTGCGACCGCTGGAGCTGCTTGCCCTCGGTCTGCAGTGACGGCGCAATCATCACTTCGGCCTTCTGGAATTCCTTCACGGTCTCGTACCCGCACGTCGCCATCGACGTCTTGAGAGCGCCGAAGAGGTTGAGGCGGCCGTCGTTCTCGTGCGCGGGGCCGATCAGGATCTCCTTGAGCGAACCGCGGATCTCGGTGCGCACGCGTGCGCCGCGAGGAAGCGTGGGATGGAAGGTCGCCATGCCCCAGTGGTAGCCCTTGCCGGGCGCCTCGTGCGCGCTCGTCAGCGGCGAGCCGATCATCACTGCGTCGGCGCCGCACGCGATCGCCTTGGCGATGTCGCCGCCGCGACTCATGCCGCCGTCGGCGATGACTTGGACGTACACGCCGGTCTCGTCGAGGTGACGCATGCGGGCACCCGCTGCGTCGGCGATCGCCGTCGCTTGCGGCACGCCGAGGCCGAGCACGCCGCGCGTGGTGCAGGCGTTGCCGGGGCCGACACCGACGAGCACGCCGACGGCACCCGTCCGCATGAGGTGCAGTGCGGCCTGATAGCTGGCGCAGCCGCCGACGATGATCGGGATGTCGTACTCGCGGATGAACTTCTTGAGGTTCAGCGGCTCGACGGTCTTGGAGACGTGCTCGGCCGACACGACCGTGCCCTGAATCACGAACAGGTCGAGCTCGGCCTTGATGATCGCGTCGGCGAACTGCTCGACGCGCTGGGGCGTGAGCGATGCGACGGAAGGAACGCCGGCCGACTTGATCTCCTTGATGCGGTCGCGCACCAACTCCGGCTTGATCGGCTCGCTGTAGATCTGCTGCATGCGGGCCGTGGCCTTGTCGGTGTCGAGCTTGCTGATCTCCTCGAACAGCGGCTCGGGGTCCTCGTAGCGGGTCCAGAGGCCCTCGAGGTTGAGCACGCCCACGCCGCCCAGCCGGCCGATCTCGATGGCGGTCGCCGGGCTCACGACCCCGTCGAGGGCCGAGGCCAGCATCGGCAACTCGAAGCGGAACGCGTCGATCTCCCAGGAGATGTCGACATCCTCGGGATCCCGTGTGCGCCGGCTCGGGACGATCGCGATGTCGTCGAACCCGTAGGCGCGACGGCCGCTCTTGCCGATACCGATCTCGATTTCAGCCACGTGGGGCCCTCCGCAAGGTCGCCAAGTAGGAGATTGTAGTGGACGGGTCCCGCGATCCATGAACCCTCAGATCAACG
>JBEEFR010000055.1:0-4235 GCA_041166285.1 Actinomycetota bacterium
GCCGCGACGTCATCGCGGTAGCGCGCCAGTTGGTCCTTGGCGATGTAGTAGTAGCCCGTACCGGCTTACAGACCCTCCGCCGAGAAACCGATGTACACCGACGCGCCGCCTTCGGTCTCCGCTGAGGCTGCGATATTGGTCTTGTACGGCGTCTTGTCCTTCGAGAAGCGGATGTCGCGGTTCGGCCGGAACAAATGGAACGGCCCGTACGTGCTCGCCAGTGCGTCGGTGAGCGCGACCATCGGGGCGCGCACGTGCTCGTCGTACGTCGCCTTGTTGGCGACCCAGAACGCCTTGGTGTTGTCGGCTGCGAGCTGTTCGAAGAACCGCGTCGCTTCAGAGGGGAACAGCATCAGTTCAATGATGGATCGCGCGGCACGTTCTTGAGGCGCGTGTACCGCGGGCCCTGGCGATCGAGGACGCGCTCCCACAGCTCTTCGGGTTCGTCGGTCGTGAGATCGAACGGTCCCGCGTCGGTGACGAGCCACGAGTGGCGCGCCAGTTCGAACTCGAGCTGGCGCGGCGCCCAGTTGGCGTACCCGCGATAGACGCGCACGCTGTCGACGCCTTCGGGCGGCACGGCGCGCGGGTCGATCGATCCCCACCGGTCGAGCACGGGAGCGAAGCCGGGTCGCTCCTCGGTCGACGCGCCGCGCGCCAGGCAGATGATCCCGTCGGGCTCGACGGGCCCACCGGAGAACAACACCGCGGGCTCGGCGGCTTCGAGAGCCAGCTCCGGGAAGATCTCGCCCAGCTCGACTTCGGTCGGCCGATTCAGCACGACACCGAGCGCGCCCTGGGGCCCGTGAGCGAGCACGAGGATGACGGTGCGGTAGAAGGCGTCCTCGCGCACGACCGGCAAGGACAGCAGCAACCGTCCCTTCAGCCAGTCCTCGTTCACGTTTTCCTCATTAGGGTCCGCCTCCATGAAATTCGGCATCATTTTCGCGAACGTCGGACCCTGGGGTTTACCCGACAACGCCGCAGCCATGGCAGCCGCCGCCGAGGAATTCGGCATCGAATCGGTATGGACCGTCGAACACGTCGTGGTGCCGAAGGGCTACCAATCGCCGTACCCGTATTCGCCGACGGGTCGTATGCCCGGCCCGGAGGACAGCCCGATCCCGGATCCGCTGGTGTGGCTGACCTACATGGCGGCGAACTCGACGAACCTGCGCCTGTGCACGGGCGTGCTGATCCTGCCGCAGCGCAACCCGTTGGTCCTGGCCAAGGAAGTGGCGACGCTCGACCAGCTGTCGAAGGGGCGCGTGTCGCTCGGCGTCGGCGTGGGCTGGCTCGCAGAGGAGTTCGCCGCCCTGGGCGTTCCGTTCGCCGAGCGCGCCGCGCGTACCGACGAAGCGATCGGGGCGCTGCGCGCCGCGTGGACGCAGAATCCCGCGACCTTCAACGGCGAACACTTCAACTTCAGCGACGTCCACGTGCTGCCGGCGCCGGTGCAGCCCGGCGGCGTGCCGATCGTTGTCGGAGGTCACACGCCCGCAGCGGCGCGCCGTGCCGGTCGCCTGGGCGACGGGTTCTTCCCCGCGCAGAGCACGTTGGAAGAACTCCCGCCGCTGCTCGACATCATGCGCAAGTCGGCGGCGGACGCCGGCCGCGACGGCGACGCCATCGAAGTCACCACCGGCGGTGGCCTCGACCTCGAGACCGTGAAGAAGTTCGCGGACCTCGGCGTCACGCGTCTGGTCATCCCACCGCTCGCGTTCGACGTCGAAGGGCTGCGAGCCGGACTCGGCTCGTTCCAGGAGAACGTGATCGCCAAGCTGTAATCGGACACTTGGGACGCCGTGGTGACGCGGCGTCACCGAGGCGGGGTCCTGCGCTATAACTGGGCCGACCTGACGGATACCGCGGGTACGCAAAGTTGGGGGGATAACCGAATGTCACAGACACCCGGCGCGCTGGGCCGCCGCTACCTGCCGTTCATCGCACTGGCGGCGGTGCAGGTGCTGCTCGTCGCGATCGCGCCTTCGAAGGTCGGCACCAACTCGAGTGCGACCGGTCTGACGACCGGAAGCAATCAAGCCGCCGTCGGCGGGCAGGTGCTCGACGAGAACGGCCAGCCCGTAGCCGGCCTCACCCAACAAGCCGACGGTTCCTTCGTCGACGCCAACGGCAACGTCGTGAGCGGCGGCAGCGGGGGAGCGGTCAACGGCGCGACCGGTAAGGCCGACCTCAGCAAGTGCGACAAGACCGGCCATCAGATCGGGCCCCCCGGCTACAAGTTGATGCCCCCGTGCGTTCCCGTGTGGCACGGCGGCGACAACGGCGGCGCCACCATGACCGGCGTCACCGACAAGGCGATCAACTTCCTCGTCTACGTCGGCCAGGGCAACGCCGAGGTCAACGCGATCCTCGCGACGCAGGGACTGGCCGCGTCGACGGAACAGTCGTGCGAGGCGAAGGCCGCGTTCTACAAAGAGATCAACAAGGGCTACTGGGAAACCTACGGGCGCAAGTTCGTCGCCATGGACGGACCGGGCGCCAACAAGGGCTCGACGCAACAAAGCCCGTGCAACTTCCCGTACTTCCAGGGCCAGTGTGCACTGACGCCTCCGGACCCGCCGTGCGGCCTCGCTGAGGCAAAGGTGATCGCGTCGATGCACCCGGCGTTCGTCATCGGCTCGTACGGCGATGTGATGTCGCAGTACCTCGCCAGCCAGCACATCATCGTGCTCGGCGGCGGCAGCGCGCCCGGCGAGTACTACGCCGAGCGGTCGCCCTACTACTACGGCCTGTTGATGGACGGGTACCGCCAGGCCGACCTCGACGCCGAGTACTGGTGCAAGCGCATGAACGCCAAGCCGGCCATCAACGCCGGCGCCGACGTGAAGAGCACGCGCAACTGGGGGACGACCCCCGGCCAAGTGCCAACCCGCAAGCTGGCGGCGATCTTCCCCGAGACCAACGGCGACGAGTCGTCGTTCCTCAGCGTCAACCGCTTCAAGAAAGCGGTGACGGGCGGCGTGTGCAATACGCCGGGTGGCGTGCTGATGCTGCCGTATCAGTCCGACATCACGACGGCGCAGCAGCAGTCGGTCAACGTCGTCCAGCAGTTGATCGACAACCACATCACGACCGTCGCCTGTTTCTGCGACCCGATCGCTCCCGCGTTCCTCACGCAGAACATGAGCAAGCAGCACTACTTCCCCGAGAACTGGGTCGTCGGTGTCGGCTTGATGGACTACGACGTGCTCGGGCGCCTCTACGACAGCACCGAGTGGGCGCACGCGTTCGGCGCGTCCGACCTCGGCACCGGTCAGCCGTTCGCGCAGACCGACGCCGCGCGGTGGTGGGTCGACGCCGGCAACTCCGGCCAGCCCGACTCGACCGAGAACGCCGTGCTGCCGTTCTTCTCGTTGATGGCGACGTCGTTCCAAGTCGGTGGCTCGCATCCGACGCCCGACTCGATTCACAAGGGTCTCGTGGCGTTGGACCCCGTCGGCTCGTGGCAGCAACTGCACGACCAGCACAGCATCAAGGTCGGCTTCAAGCCCCCGAGCGAGTGGACCGCCACCGAGGACATGCGCGAAGTCAACTGGTCGCAAACGCGCGTTTCCGAGATCGACGGCAAGCCGGGTTCGTATTGCCCGATCGACGGTGGCCACCGCTACGACCTCGGTGAGTGGTTAAAGGGCGAGCCCGACGTCTTCAACCCGTCGAAGAATGGCTGCTAACCCGCTGCGCGTCGCGCGCGAGCGCGTCGGTGAGCTTCCCGGCGCCGACCGCGTGCAAGCGTTGTGGAGTCACCCGCGAATCGGCGGCGCGCTGCGCGCCGTCGCCGGCCTCGGCGCGCTGTGGTTGGCGCTGCAGTTCTTCCTCCGGAACAACGAGCCCGGTCTGGGCATCTACGTCTACGGCGTCATCATCGGGTTGCTCTACAGCCTGCTGGCCATCGGGCTCATCCTCGTGTACCGCGCCACGCGGATCATCAACTTCGCGCAAGCCGAGATCGGCGCCGCTACCGGCGTCATGGCGGTCGTGCTCATCAAGGTGCACCACGTGCCGTACGCCGTCGCCTTCGTCATCGCTATCGGTTCGGGGATGGTCGCCGGCATGGTCGTCGAGTTCCTCGTCATCCGGCGGTTCCAGAAGGCGTCGCGGCTCGTCTTGTCGGTGGCCACGATCGGCGTCGGCCTGATCTTCGCCGGGCTGCAACTGCTGGTGCCGTTCTGGCTCGGCGCCGGTAGGCAGATCGACCCCGCGCCGCCGCGCAC
>JBEEFR010000056.1:0-15308 GCA_041166285.1 Actinomycetota bacterium
ATCGCGGTGTGCGCGAGTTGCACTACGCCGCGGTCTGCGGTGGGCGGCGCCAGAACACCACCAGCAGCGCGACGGCGCCGGCGACGCCGAGCAATCCGATTTCCAATCCGGTCTTGTGGCTCCACCCGAGGTCGATGGCGTTGTCGACCGACCACTTCCCGCCGCCGAGTGCGCTGAGCGCGAGCCCGGCGAGCGTCAGCGTCATGACGTACTCGTAGCCCTCGCCCTTGTTGAAGATGAAGAAGCCGTTGCGGAAATGATTCGTGACGAGCGCGACGAGCATCGTCCCGACGACGCCGGCGGCGCCAAGGGGCGTCAGAAAACCGAGGATGAGCGAGACGCCGGCGCCGACTTCGGTCAGCGACGCCAGCCACGCGTGGACGATGCCGGGCTTCATCCCGAGGCTGGCAAACCACCCCGCGGTGCCGGCGATCTTGCCGCCGCCGAAGATGTGGCGGATCCCGTGCGCCAGCATGACGGCGCCGATACCGCAGCGAAGCAGCAGCAGCGCAAACGCGACAGAGTCGGTCTGTTTCATGCCGCGGAGGCTATAGGTTCTAACAACGGTGTCATCCTTCGATCAGGAAGCGGTCAAAGAGAAATATCTGGCGGAGCGCGACAAGCGACTCGTCCCGCGTCGCACCGCGATCCGCGACCTCAAGACCGACGCGTACTTCGCCAAGTTCCGGGAGGATCCGTTCACGCCGCGCGTCGAGCGCGCGCCGCTCACCGACGACGTCGACGTCTGCATCATCGGCGGCGGCATCGCCGGTGTGCTGGCGGGCGCGCAACTGCGCAAGGCCGACGTGGCCAAGATCCGCATCGTCGACCAGGCCGGCGGCATCGGCGGCACGTGGTACTGGAATCGCTACCCCGGAGTGATGTGCGACGTCGAGTCCTACATCTACCTGCCGATGCTCGAGGAGACGGGGTACATCCCGACGCGGCGCTACGCGTACGGCGAAGAGATCCGGCTGTACCTGGAGTCGCTCGCACAGCGGTTCGACCTCGTCGACGACGCGCTGTTCCACACGGGTGTAACGCGCGCCGCGTGGGACGACACCGCGGCGCGCTGGCGCGTCGAGACCGACCGCGGCGACGCGTTCACGGCGCGGTACTACGTGATCGCCACGGGAATCCTCAACCTCATGAAGCTGCCCGACATCCCGGGCATGGAGAACTTCGAAGGCCACGCGTTCCACACGGCGCGGTGGGACTACGACTACACCGGCGGCGGCCCGCACGAGCCGCTCACGAACCTCGGCGACAAGGTCGTTGCACTCGTCGGGACGGGCGCGTCCGGCATTCAAGTGCTGCCGCCGCTCGCCGACGCCGCGAAGCACGTCTACGTGTTCCAACGCACGCCGTCGGCGATCGGCGTCCGCGGCAATCGCGAGACGGACCCCTCGTTCGTCGACACGTGCACACCCGGTTGGCAGAAGCGGCGCATGGACAACTTCCAGGCCCAAATGCTCGGCAAGGCCGTCGACGCCGACCTCACCGACGACGGTTGGACGCATCACTACGCCAAGGTGCAGAACGCGCCGCGGTGGAAGGGGATGACGTACGAGGAGTACATGCGCAACGCCGAAGAAATCGACTTCGGCATCATGGAGGAGCACCGTCGCCGCGTCGACGAACTCGTGCGCGACCCCGCGACGGCCGAGATCCTCAAGCCGTACTACCGCTACCTGTGCAAGCGGCCGTGCTTCCACGATGAGTACTTGCTGGCGTACAACAACGACAACGTCACGCTCGTCGATTGCCCCGCCGGTTTCGACGAAGTGACGGCGAAGGGGCCCGTGGTCGACGGAAAGCAGTACGAGGTCGACTGCATCGTCTACGGGACGGGTTTCGAAGCCGAGCTGACGCCGCTGGTGCGCCGGATCGGTCACGAACTGGTCGGCCGCGACGGCGTCACGCTCGCCGACAAGTTCGTCGACGGTTCGGCGACGTACCTCGGCATGTTGACCCGCGGGTTCCCGAACATGTTCATCATGCCGACGCCCGCGCAGCAGTCGGTCGTGACCGTCAACTACACGCACCTCGCGGTCGTCGGGGCTGACTTCATCGGCGGCGCCGTGCGCGTCCTCGACGAGCGCGGCGCCAAGGTGTTCGACGTCGCCGCCGACGCCGAAGAGGCATGGACGAACAAGGTGATCGAGTCGTTCATCGACCCGAGCCACGTGATGGCGGCGTGCACGCCGTCGCGTCTCAACAACGAGGGCGATCCCGCCTCCATCAACCCGCGCAACGGCAACTGGGGTCGCGGCTTCGGCGACTTCTTCGGCTACCGCGACCTCCTCGAGCAGTGGGTCGCGAGCGGCGAGTGCGACGGCCTCGAGGTGTCGTGAACCAACGCGTCGTCGTCGTGACGGGCGGCGGGAACGGGATCGGCACCGCCGTCGCCACGGAACTGAAGCGGCAGGGGTGGTACGTCGTCACCGTCGACCCGATGCTGTCGCTCGACGGCTCCTCGAAGGAGACAGCGCCCGCGGCAACGAGCGGCGATCGCGCCGTCGACCTGTCGGTCACCGACGCCGCAGGCGTGCAGGCGTTGTTCGAGTCGCTGGCCGACGAGTTCGGTGCGTTGGATGCCGTCATCAACGTCGCCGGAATCAGCCGACCGACGTCGTTCACCGCGGGGAGCGAAGTCGACTGGCGCGCGGTGCTCGACGTGCACCTCAACGGTTACTGCAGCGTGCTCGCGGCAGCGCTGCCGTTGATGGAGGCGGCCGGACACGGTCGCATCCTCGGTGTCACGTCGGGGTCCGGTTGGCGATTCGGCGACGCCGGCGCGTACGGATGCGCCAAGCGCGCCGTCGCCGCGCTGACGTGGCAGCTCGGTGCCTGCGCGCCCGACGGCGTGGTCGTGAACGCCATGTCGCCCATCGCGGTGACGCGGATGGTGACGGCCGCGCTCGAGCGGGCCGGCCGCGGGGGCGCGCAAGGCGCCAACGCCGGTCCGCTCTTCGGCACGATGCCGCAGCCCGAGGAGATTGGCCCGCTCGGTGCGTTCCTCGTCAGCGACGAGTTCCACTGGTGCACCGGTGAGATCATTTTCGCCGGAGGCTCAGAGGCGGCAGTGGTCGAGGCCCCGCGACTGCTCGAAGTGATCCCCGCTGACGCGCTGGCGAGCGCGGGCGCCGCGCTGATCAAGGCCGAGGCGTCGCAGGTCAGCGGTGGTGGCAGCAACCCGCGCGCATTCGACGCCGTGGGTGACGCCGCAGCGGAGATCGCGTCGTGCGCGCTTGTGTGCGACCGCCCGGCCGTCGGTGAAGCCATTGCCGCGGCGTTGCAGGAGCGAGGCGTCGCGTGCGTGCCGGTTGCGTCGCGTGATGAACTCGGCGACGTCGACGCGCTCGTGGTCGCGCTCGCCGGTCCGGCGCCGTCGTCGTCGGCGACGTGGGAAGGCGTTCTCGCCGAACACGACGGTCTCGTGGACGCGCTGTTCACCGATGCCATGTGGGCGCGCGCTGCCGCCGACGCCGCGCGCCCGATGCGCGTCGTGACGATCACCGACGCCGTCACGTCGGGTGGGTTCAGCCGCGCGCAAGCGGCCGCGCAGCACGCGCGCCCCGCGCGCAAGACGACGCAGGATCGCGTCGCCGCGTTCGCGGTCAGCGACGAGGGCGCGTCGCCCGAACAACTTGGAGCGTTCGCCTCGTGGCTCCTGTGCGCGCTCGGCACCGTCGAACTGTCGGGCGCTGAGCTTGTCGCCGGCCCAGGGTGGTACGGCGTACGCAGTCACCCGCGCGCCGGGACCAGCGTCGTGCTCGGCGGCGCCGTCGTGCCCGATTGGTTCAACGGCGCGCTGCAGGACGTGATCCGGTGAGCGCACGGCCGGCGCGCATCGTCGACGCGCACGTGCACCTGTGGGACCCCGCCAACACCGAGTGGTATCCGTACCTCTCCGGCCGCCAGCAGCTCAACATGGGCGACACCACCGGCATGCAGCGCCTGTTCGACGCGGCGACGTACCGGCGCGAGGCCGAGGGGTGGAACGTCGTGGCGCTGGTGAACGTCGCCGCCGCCACCGGCATGCACTCGATCGACGAGACGCTCGCCATGGACACGCGTGACGGTGTCGCCGCCGTCGTCGGTGGTCTCCCGCCGACCGAGTCCGTGGCCGACGCCATCGCAGTGCTCGACACACAGATGCAGGCGGCGAAGTTCCGCGGCGTGCGGCCGATGGGCCAGTTCAAGGAGCCACTGCCGGCGGCCGAGGTGCTGCGCGCGCTCGCCGAGCGCAACCTCGTGTTCGAAGTGATGACGCACACCGACCAACTCGTCGAGGCGGCGCGCGGCCTCGTCGGCCACGACGATCTCACGGTCGTCGTCGAACACACCGGCTGGCCGATGTCTGCCGCCGACTTCGACGACTGGAAGGTCGGCATCGACGCCCTCGCGGCCGTCGGCGACAACGTCGTATGCAAGTTGTCGGGTCTCGCGATGCCGCTCGGCGCGATGACGGTCGACGCGTTCCGTCCGTGGGTCGAGCACGCGCTGGGCGCATTCGGCGCCGACCGGTGCGTTTTCGCCAGCAACTTTCCCGTCGATGGGATGCACGGCACGCTCGACCAGCTGCTCACGGTGATGAGCGAACTCGTCGCCGCGGCCGACCACGCCAGCGTCTTCGCTGCGACCGCCGAACGGGTGTACCGCCTCTAACGCTTCTTGCGTCGCTTCAGGTACGACTCAGCGAGCGCGTCCGGCGCCTTTGTCAGCCACGCGTCGACGATCAGTTCTTTCAGGGCGGGCTTGGTGATCAGCCGCAGCTCGACCAGCACCGACGGGTAGCCGTCGAAGTGCGCCATCGTGAACACGCCGGGAATGCCTGCGGCGAGCAGCGCCTCCTTCTCGTGCAGATCCTCGGTGCTCAAGGCGAAGATGTCGCCGGTCGGGATGTAGTCGTCGCCGAAACGCTTCACGTCGGCCTTGGTAAGCGGCCGCTCCCAGGCGAACGTCTTGTCGGCGACGCGCCAGTGCAGGCGGTTGCCGTGACCACCCCGTTGCTCCGTTACCTCGGGAAGCGCCAGCGCGATCTTTGCGACATCTCCCAGCGTTGCCATGGCCGCGACCATAGATTCCGGGGATGGAACTCGGCCTCGCAGGACGCGCGGCGATCGTCACCGGAGCGTCGCGGGGTATCGGGCGCGGCGTCGCCGAGGCGCTGGTGCGAGAAGGCGCGCGCGTGTTGCTGTGTGGGCGCGACACCGACGCGCTGGCCACCGTCGCCAAAGACCTCGGTCACGACGCGGCACCGATGACCGTCGACATCCTCGTACCGTCCGCGGCCGACGCCATCGTCGCCGAGTGCCAGCGCACATTCGGGCGCGTCGACGTGCTCGTCAACAACGCCGGCATCGCCACGGTGCGCAAGGTGCCGGCGCTCACGGAAGAGCATTGGCAGGAAGACTTCAACAACAACTTCTTCTCGGCGGCGCGCCTCGCCGTCGCCGCGGCGAACGCCATGCGCGACGCCGGCTGGGGGCGCATCGTGCACAACTCGTCGATCGACGGAGTCGCACCCGACAAGTTGTTTCCGGCCTACTCGGCGGCGAAGGCGGCGATGATCAACTTCTCCAAGACGCTGTCGTCGCAGTACGCGCGTGACGGCGTGCTGAGCAACTGCGTCGTGCCGGGCATCACCCTCACCGAGTCGGTGCGCGAGCAGGCGCGCAGCTCGGCCGAACGACTCGACATCAGCGAAGCCGAAGTGATGGACCGGATCCTCGCCAAGCAGAACCCCGACGTCGGCCGTATCGCGTCCGTCGAAGAAGTCGCCAACGTGATCGTGTTCCTCGCCAGCGAAGCCGCCAGCTTCATCACCGGCGCGGCCGTCGTCGTCGACGGCGGCACGCTGCGCTCCACCTAGAGCAGCGCCGGCAGGTCCTTGCGGATGATCTTGTTCATGGCGTTGCGGGGAAACGAGTCGACGAAGACGAAGCGCTCGGGGACCTTGTACTTCGCCAGGTTGGCCACGCAGTGCTGGCGCAACTTCTCTTCGTCGACGTCGCCTTCGATCAAGGCGACGACGCGTTCGCCGAGGCGTTCGTCGGCGACGCCGATCGCGGCGCTGGCGACGACGCCGTCGAATTCTTGGAGCACGCGTTCGACTTCGGCGGGATAGACGTTGGCGCCGCCGCGGATGATGACGAGCGACTTGCGGTCGCGCACGTGGAGGAACCCGTCGTCGTCGACGAAACCGACGTCGCCGGTGTGCAGCTCGCCGCCGCGCAGCGTGTCCGCCGACACGTCGTCCCGGTTCCAGTAGCCGAGCATCAACCGGTAGCGGTCGTCCGAGCCGGAGATGCAGATCTCACCGGTTCCGTCCTCATTGGCATCCGCGATCCGCACGTTGAGATGGGGGAGCGGTTTGCCGCTGGCGTGGGCGACGTGTTGGCCGTCGCGGGGGTCGATGGCCACCACGGTCGGCGCTTCGGTGAGGCCGTAGGTCGCGAGGACGGGCAGGCCGAACTTCGCTTCGAAGGCGGAGCGGATCGCTTCGGGACAGTCGGCGCCACCGGTCCACACTTCGTTGAGTGACGCCAGGTCCGACGCCGCGACCGCGTCGTTGTGCGCCAGCGAGTGCAGCAGCGCCGGCGGACCGTTCCAGGTCGTGATGCGTTCGTCGCGGATCCACTCGGCAACGCCCTCGGCATCGATGCGGTCCATCACGATCGACGAACCGCCGCACTGCGCAACGAGCAGGGTCGTCAGCACCTGCAGGTTGAGGATCGTGAGCGCGAAACAGTCGCCCTTGCGCAGCGACGCGTCGTAGCCGCGCGACTCCACGAGCATGCGCCCCGGCATCAGCAGGTTGTGCTGGCTGTGCACCGCGCCCTTCGGGTGGCCGGTCGTGCCCGACGTGTAGGCGATGCCGGCGGGGGCGAACGGATCGACAGCGACCGCGTCGCGCGGCTCGGCGGCCGTGATCGCTTCGAGCAAGGCGGCCTCGTCTTCCAAGAAGACGGACGCGCCGGAGTCGTCGAGGATGAACTGCTTTTCGGGCGGCGCCAGCGCTTTGTTCACCCCGACCCAAATCGCGCCCAACCGCATGGTGGCGTGGAAGGCCGCGACCACGGCGACCTCGTTGGGCAGGCACGCGGCGACTCGGTCGCCGGGCGTGATTCGCATCGCCGCCAGGGCACCCGCGGCCTTCGCGCAGAGTGCGTCGAGTTCGGCATACGTCAGGTGCTGCGAGCGCGTGACGAGCGCTTCCGCCGAAGGATCGCAGTCGGCGAAAACGTCGGCAATCCGCTGGGGCATGGCGGGCAAACCTTAACTAACATCCGTGTCACTTTTAGGGGGACCCTCCAGGTGGACTTCGATCTCGGTGAAGAAGCAGAGGCGTTACGCACGCGTCTGCGCGCCCTGATCGCCGAGCACATACCGGAGGGCTACCTCGGTGCCTTCACGAACGACCCGAAGGACCTCGACATCGCGCAGGCCTTCTGCAAGACGCTCGCCGACGAGGGCCTTCTCACCATCACGTGGCCGAAGGAGTTCGGCGGCGGCGGCGGGTCCCATTGGGCCCAAACGGTCGTGCGCGAGGAGATGTGGGCGCACCACGAACCGCGCGGCGCGCAGTACATGGGGCTGAACTGGGTCGGCCCCGCGATCATGGCGTACGGCACCGAAGAGCAGAAGCAGCAGCACCTGTCGGCCATCGCCGCCGGTGACGTGATTTGGTGCCAGGGCTTCAGCGAACCGGATGCCGGTTCGGACCTCGCTTCTCTCAAGACGCGCGCCACCGAGGACGGCGACGGGTACCGCATCAACGGTCAAAAGATCTGGACTTCGTACGCGGGCATGGCGCAGTGGTGCGTGCTGGCAGCGCGCGTGGGCGACGGTGCGAAACACGAGGGGATCACGATGTTCCTCGTGCCGATGGACACGCCGGGCATCACAGTGCGACCGATCAAGTCGATGCTCGGCCCGCATCACCTCAACGAAGTGTTCTTCGACGACGTGTGGGCCGGTCCCGAATCGGTGCTCGGTGGCATCGGTGAGGGCTGGGCGGTGATTCGCCGCGCGCTGGCGCACGAGCGCGTCGGCATAGCGCGCTACGCGCGCTGCGAACGCCTGTTGAGCGAAGCCCGCGACCACGTTCCTGACGGCCTGCGCACGCAGTGGGCACGCGCGCTCGTACAAACGCGCGTGGCGCGGCTGCTGGCGTACCGCACCGTGCGCGCGCAGGAGACGGGCGAGACACCCGACGTGCTGGCGTCGGCAGCGCGCATCGCGGTGACGCAGTGCGATCAAGCGGTCGCCGAAGTGCTGTTCCAGGCGGTCGAAGACGAGTCGTTGGAGAGCGGATTCAGCGCTCCGCTCCACGGGGCGATCGAAGACCACTGGCGCTACGCGCAAGCGGCGACCGTCGCGTCCGGCACCATCGAAGTGCAGCGCATGATCGTGTCGCGCGACCTGCTGGGGAGTGCGGCGAAAGGATGAACCCGGTTCTGCCTGACGACGCGCTCGAGTTCGGCGACACGGCGCGCAAAGCGTTCGACGCGCTCGGTGGGGTCGACGCGGCGCGCCGGGCCGAAGAGGACCGCAGCTTTCGCTCTGACGTCGTCAAGACGCTCGACGCGCTCGGCGTCGACGACATCGATCCGCGCGCCGACCTCGACACCTTCGCCGCCGCGGCCGCGCTGTGCGAAGCCGCCGGTCGCGTCGTGCTGCCGTATCCGGTCGTAGGCGTACTGCTGCAGCGCGACGGCGTGCCCTTCGCGCTTGCGCTGGACGGCCGTGCTCCAGTCGATCATGGTGACCTGTTCGAACGGTGGCGCTGCGCAACCGTTGATGGCCGATCCGCGATGTGCACGCCGTTGGGCGAGATCCTGGGTACTCGCCTCGGACCGTTCGTTTGCCAGTTGCGCGGAGATCCAGCAACGGCGTCGGAGCTCACGCACGAGTCGGGGATCGACGTGCGGTACTGGTTGACGCTCAACGCGTGGCAGATCCTGGGCACTGCTGATCGCGCCGTCGAACTCGCCGCCGATCACGTCAGCAACCGGATCCAGTTCGGCAAACCGATCGCCACCTTCCAGGCGGTGCAGTTCATGCTCGCCGACGCCGCGGTGGCGGTTGCCGGCCTCAGAGAACTCGCACACTTCACGACGTGGCGCGTCGCGACCGCGCCCGAAGGGGCAGGCCCAGACGTGCTGGCGTTGCGCGTGCACGCCATCGATGTCGCCCGCGCCGTCCTGCGCACGTGCCAGCAACTGCACGGCGCGTCGGGTGTGTGCGACGAGTACGACATCTCCGTCATCACACGCCACATCCAGCCGGCGCTGCGCCTGCCCTTCAGCGCCGAGCGCACCGCGGCGCTGCTCGCCGACGCCATCGAGGCCTCCGGGTTCGACGGACTCTTCCCACACGGCGGCGCGCAGTGAGCACGACGCTCGGCGCGTTCCTGCGCGAACGCGCCCGGCGCTTCGGCGACAACGACGCGCTCGTCTTCGAAGACCGCCGCTACACGTACGCGCAGGTACTGACCTACGCCGAGGCTGTTGCCGCCGACATCGAACCGGGCGAGCGCGTCGCCATCGTGATGGGCAATCGTCCGGAAGCGATCTTCACGATCTTCGGTGTGGCGCTCGCCGGCGGCGTCGCCGTGCCGCTGTCGACGTTCGCCACGAAGGACGAGCTGAAGTTCATGCTCGACGACTGCGCCGCGGACCTCGTCGTCACGCAGGACCGGCTGCTCGGCCGAGCCCTGACCGAAGAACTCCGCATGGTCCACCCGCAAGTCGCGACCTTCGGCGTGTTCCTCGGCGGCAGCCAGACTTCGGCTGCCCCGTCGCCTGACGACGACGGAGTGATCATCTACAGCAGCGGCACCACGTCGACGCCGAAGGGGATGGTGCATTCGCACGGGGCGCACGTGACCGCGTTCGAGAACCAGGCGCGCATCTTCGGCCGCGACGAGACGTCGCGGGTGTGGACGGCGTTCCCGTTGTTCTGGACCGCCGGCTTCGACTCGGCGATGGGCGCCACGCTCGCCGCCGGTGGTTGCCTCGTTCTGCAAGAGACGTTCGAGCCGGGTGAGGCGCTGGCGCTGATGGCACGCGAGCGCGTAACCGAGCCGTACTGCCTGCCGCATCAGACCCAAGCGCTCGCCGAGCACCCGGACTGGGCGACGACGGATCTCAGCGCGATGACCAAGGTGTTCGGCAAGTCGGCGTTCGCGCGCCACCCGAAGGTGGAGGGCGACACCCGCTGGCAGAACCCGACGGGCTACGGCCTGAGTGAGACGTGCGCGTTCTTCGCCGCGCACAGCGCGGACACGCCGCGCGACGTGATGAAGCAGTCGATCGGCAAACCGCTGCCTGGAAACGAGTTGCGGATCGCGGACGACGGCGAGTTGCTTGTCAAAGGTCCGACGCTGATGAAGCACTACGTCGGCAAGACGCCCGCCGAGTGTCTCGACGACGACGGGTTTTTCCACACCGGCGACGTCGGCCGCCTCGACGACGCCGGCAACCTCGTCTTCGAAGGGCGCAAGACCGAGATGATCAAGACGGGCGGCGCGAACGTCAGTCCGGCCGAACTCGAAGTGGCGCTGCGCGCCAACGACGCCGTGAAGCTCGCCCGCATCGTCGGCGTGCCCGACGATCGCCTCGGCGAACGCGTCGTCGCCTGCATCGTCCTCAAGGACGAGGCGACGGAAGCCGACATCCAGAACTTCCTGAAGGAACGTGTGGCGTCCTACAAGGTGCCCAAGCAAGTGCTGTTCTTCGAAGACGGCGAGATTCCGATGACCAAGAGCGACACCAAAGTGCGCGATGACGAACTCATCGCGCTCGTGATGGAGAGACTGTGACCGAAGAAACTCTGGATACCTCCGACCTCGACCGCTGGATGGGCGTGCCCATGGAGCCGGGCGAGTTGACCGAGCCTGTCGCCGTCAACGACATTCGCCGGTGGGTGCAGGGCATGCACTACCCGAACCCGTTGCACTACAGCGCGGAGTGGGCCGCCGAATCGCGTTTCGGCACGATCGTCGCGCCGCAGAGTTTCACCGTGGCGTGCGATACCAGCCACGGGTGCTCACCGGCGCAGGTCGGCAAGATCCCGAACAGCCATCTCATCTTCGGTGGCGACGACTGGTGGTTCTTCGGTCCTCGCATCTACCCGGGCGACCACCTCGTGTGCCATCGCATGCCGTACGACTACAAGGTCACGAACACCGGCTTCGCCGGGCCGACGTGCTTCCAGCGCGGCGACACGCTCTACATCAACCAGAAGGGCGAGCGCGTCGCGATGCAGCGCAGCACCGCGATCCGCTACCAGGTGCGTGAGGCCAAAGAGAAGAAGCTGTTCAACGAGGCGAAGGATCCGGAGTGGTCCGACGAGCAACTCGCCGAACTCGAAGAGCGCAAGCTCAAGTTCATCGACCAGATCCAGTCTCTGCGCCACGAAAAGCGCTTGTGGGACTCGGTCAACGTCGGCGACCAGCTGGCCGAGAACGTGCTGGGCCCGCACAGCCTCGCCAGCTTCACCACGGAGTGGCGGGCGTACCCGATGACGACCTGGGGTGGCATGGCCAAGGGTCCGACGACGGTGCGCGCCGAGGAGCTCGGTTACACGAAAGAGATGGCCGGCTTCGAGGGCGACAAGAAAATGGAGCGCGTCAACCCCGAACTCACCGACGGCGCGTACTACGGCCCGTCGCGCGGCCATCTCCAACCGCGGTGGGCCGAACACGTGGGCATGCCGCGCGGCTACGGCTACGGCGCGTCGATGGGGGCATGGGTCATCGACTACGTCGCCGCGTGGGCGGGGGAATGGGGCTTCGTGACGGAGAGCTCCGCGCAGTACCGCAACCCGGCCTTCACCGGTGACGCCACCTTCATCACCGGCGAAGTCGTCGACAAGTACACGGCGCGCCGGCACCGCCACCTCGTGAAGATCAAGCTCGAGATGCGCAACCAGGACGACGCCGTCATGTGCAAAGCCACTGCCGAAGTCGAATTGCCGAACGAATAGATGACCATCGAGGCGGGGGCATCGCGAGCGGTAAGGAAATACGGGGCGTACCCCGTCATCGCGCTCGCGTCCACGCTCACGCTCGAGCAGGGCGAAAAGCAGTCGCTGGCGCAGGCGTTGCACGGCATCAAGGGCCACTTCGGCGTGAGCGACACGATGCTCGGTGGCCTCGCCGCGGCAATGGTGTTGGTGGGCGTCGTGGGCGGCATGCCCATCGGCGCGCTCGCCGACCGTTGGAAGCGCGGCGCGTTGCTGGTGATCGCGATGGTCATCTGGACGAGCTGCATGGGGCTCGGTGCGATCGCGCCCAGCTTTGCGTTGTTGTTCCTCACGCGACTTGGCGTCGGCGCAGTGGAAGCCAATGGCCCCGCCAGCTTCTCGCTGATGTCGGACTTTTACCCTGTCGAGAAACGCGCCCGCATGATGGGCCGGTATCAACTCGGTGGTGCGCTCGGAGGGCTCCTCGGCCTCGGACTCTCCGGTGTGCTCGTCGACAACTTCGGCTGGCGCAGCGCGTTCTGGATGTGGATCCCGTTCGGGCTCATCTCGATCTTCCTGCTGACGCGTCTCCCCGAACCCGAACGCGGCGCCCAAGACCGGGCGTTCCATTACGAAGAGTCGTTCTTCGACGAAGAGCAACCCGTCGACCACTCCTACGACGACGCGTCGTGGATGGACGTGATGCGCGAACTCGTGAAGATCAAGTCGATGTGGTTCGGCTTGATGTCACTGACGATCTCGGGCTTCCTCCTTTCCGCGCTCGGCGTGTGGGGCATCGAATATTTCAAGCAGCACTTCAAGTTGTCCGCCACCGCGGCGGGCGGCGCCGCGGCGGCGATCGGGGCCGGTGCGGCGCTCGGGCTGGTGCTCGGGGGCGAGATCGCGGACTGGTTGCTGCGCCGCGGCGTCCTGAACGCGCGCGTCTACGTGACCGCGGTGTCGTCGATTCTCGCCAGCGTGTTCATGCTGCCCGGTCTGTTGAGCCACTCGCTCAAGTTGGCGGCCTTGTTGATGTTCTTCGGCAGCTTCTGCCTGACGGCTCCGGTCGCGCCGAGCGAAGCGCTCACGTCCGACGTCGTGCCCGGCGAGCTGCGCGGTCGCGCCGCCGCCATTCGCTCTATCGTGCGCGCGCTCTCGGCAACCGCCCCCTTCTTCGTCGGCGTCGTCGCCGACCGCTACGGCCTCACGAAATCTTTGGCGGCCTTCACCCCCACCTTTGCCATAGGAGGCATCGTCATGCTGTTCGCAGCCAAGACCTACCCGGCGGACCTCGCGGCCGTCGCCGCGCGGGCGAGGGCCCAGTCGCGATGAGCGAAGTCATCTACTCGACGGCGCCGCTGCGCGGACCCGGCGTCGACACGCTCAAGGGACTCGGCGAACTCATCGTCGACCCGTGGATCGACCACAACCCGCTGCGCCTCTTCAACTCGGAGAAGCTGGCCGAGAAGGCGACGGAAGTCGGCGCCACCGTTCTCATCTGCGAGGCCGACTCGTGCAAGGGCCCGGTGTTCGACCTGCCGCTCGTCGCCGTGGGCTCGACGCGCGGCGATCCCACCAACGTCGACGTCGCCGGCGCGACCGCCGCCGGCATCCCGGTGCTGCGCGCGCCCGGCCGCAACGCCGACGCCGTCGCCGAGATGACCGTCGCGCTCCTGTTCGCCGTCAACCGTCATTTGCGCCAGGCCGATATCGACGTGCGCGAAGGCCAGACGTACCGCGACGGCACGATCCCGTATCAGCGCTTCCGGGCGTGGCAGCTCGCGGGACGGACCGCCGGGCTGATCGGTCTCGGTGCTGTGGGTCGCGCCACCAAGTGGCGTCTCGAGGGCCTCGGGATGAAGGTCATCGCTGCGGACCCGTTCGCGCCTGACGCCACGCACTCCGTCGACGACCTCGTCGCCGAGGCCGACGTCATTTCGATGCACGCGGCCGTGACGCCCGAATCCGCCGGACTGATGTCGAAGGAGCGGTTCGCGGCGATGAAGGACGGCTCGATCTTCCTCAACTCTGCGCGCGCCGGCCTGCACGACCTCGACGGACTCGTGGCCGCGCTCCAGAAGGGCAACGTCGTCGGCGCGGGACTCGACCACTTCGAGGGCGAGAACATCGCCGTCGACCATCCGCTGCTCTCGCTGCCGAACGTCGTCGTCGCCCCTCACATCGGCGGGGCGACCTACGACACGGAGACCAATCACACCACCCTCATGGCCGACGGGCTGGCCGCGCTCCTTCGCGGCGAAACACCGGCCAACATTGTGAACCCGGAGGTTCTGTCCCGATGACTGCCATAGGAAATGAAACCAGTCAGGCCAAGACGTCGCCCACCACGACCAAGGAAGCCATCCTGGCGGCCGCCAAGAAGATGCTCGCCGACGGACTCGTCGAAGGCACGAGCGGCAACATCTCCGGGCGCCTCGGCGGCGGCCTCGTGGTGATGTCGCCTTCGTCGATTCCGTACGACACGATGACGCTCGAGGACCTCGTCGTCGTCGACATGGACGGCAACGTCGTCGAGGGTCATCGCTCGCCGACGACAGAAAAGGACCTGCACCTCTCCGCGCTGCGCCTGTATCCCGAGATCGGCTGCGTGATCCACACGCACGCCGTGTACTGCACGATGTTCGCGCTGGCGCACGAGCCGATCCCCGCGGTGATCGAGGAGGTCGTCGTGTACCTCGGCGGCGACGTGCCGTGCTGTGAGTACAAGCTCACCGGCAGCGCCGAACTCGGCGACGAGGTCGCGTCGAAGCTCGCTGATCGCGGCGCGGCGCTCGTCGCCAATCACGGGTTGGTGACGTGTGGTGCGACGCCCGACAAGGCGCTGCACAACGCCGCGCTGGCCGAGCGCACCGCGAAGATCGTGTGGGGCACGCGGGCGATGGGCGCGGCGGTCAATCCGCTGCCCGAGAAGGTCAACAAGAACATGGCTGGGGTCTACAAGTTCATTCGGGAGAATCCATGAAATTGAAGAATGTTTTGGTTGTCTTCGGGGCGCTCACGCTGCTGGCGGCGTGCGGTACGCGGCTGCCTGATTCGGCGTTCCAGAATTCGGCGACGCAACGCGTCGCCGCCCGCGGCAACGGCAACACCGGCGACATCACCGGCGGCGAGGGCGATACGACCGACACCACGACCGGCACGGAAGTGTCGGGCAGCAACGGCAACGTCGCCATAGGAAGCGGTGGGGGCGGCGGCAACACGCCGACGGGCGCGAAGGACGACGGCCCGAACAAGGCGTCGGACGTCGGCGTCACGGAGAAGACGATCGCCATCGGCACGATCGTCGCCGAGAACGGCGTGCTCGGCGACGC
>JBEEFR010000057.1:0-6225 GCA_041166285.1 Actinomycetota bacterium
ACACGCCCGTCGCCCAGAGATCAGCTGCGGTCGTCTCGACGGGTGTCATCCCCGGCAGCTGCGGCGCACCGACACCGACGACCACACCGGGAATCGTGTTGGGCCGCGCCGCTTCGGCGACGGCGCCCGCAGACCACAGCGCTTCGCGCCGGTCGACGCCGAAGCAGTCGAACGCACCAGCGGTCGCGAGCGCCTCCAATTGCGTCACGTTCAGTTGCGCGGCGCGCGCCACTTCGTCGATCGAGGCGTAGGGCCGCGCCTCGGCGATACGTGAAGCCACCTCGTCGCCGATCGAGCGGACCGAACCGATGCCCATGCGGATGGCGAAGCCACCGGTCGACTGGTCGTCGGCTTCGAGGCACGCGCCGGCACGCGACGCGTTCACGTCGGGACCGAACACGCGCACGCCATGACGGCGGGCGTCGGCGGTCAACGTGGCCGGCGACCAGAACCCCATCGGCTGCGCGTTCAGCAACGCCGCGCAGAACGCCGCCGGGTAGTGGTACTTGAGCCAGCACGACGAGTACACGAGGTAGGCGAAGCTCACCGAGTGCGACTCGGGGAAGCCGTAGTTGGCGAAGGCGGCGAGCTTGTCCCAGATGACGTCGCCCGTCGCCTCGTCGATGCCGTTGCGCGCCATGCCTTCGAAGAACCGCGCCCGCAGTTGCTCCATGCGGGCGCGCGAGCGCTTGGATCCCATCGCCTGGCGCAACTGGTCGGCGTCGGCCGCGGTGAACCCGGCCACGTCGATCGCCATCTGCATCAACTGCTCCTGGAACAGCGGCACGCCGAGCGTCTTCTTGAGCGACTTTTCCAGCAGCGGGTGCAGGTAGGTGACGGGTTCCTCGCCGTTGCGCCGCCGAATGTAGGGATGCACCGAGCCGCCCTGGATGGGCCCGGGACGAATGAGCGCGATCTCGACGACGAGGTCGTAGAAGTTGCGCGGTCGCAGGCGCGGCAGCGTCGCCATCTGGGCGCGTGACTCGATCTGGAACACGCCCACAGTGTCGGCCTCGCACACCATGTCGTAGATGCAGTCCTCCTGCGGGATGGTGGCCAGGTCGACTTCGACGCCGTGGAACTCGCGCACGAGATCGACAGAGCCGTGCAGCGCTTCGAGCATGCCGAGGCCGAGTAGGTCGAACTTCACGAGGCCGACGGCCGCGCAGTCGTCCTTGTCCCACTGCAACACCGTGCGCCCGGGCATGCGCCCCCACTCGACGGGGCACACCTCGAGCACCGGCCGGTCGCAGATCACCATGCCGCCGGAGTGGATGCCGAGATGGCGCGGGTAGTGCTCGACCTGCAACGCCAGATCGATGACAGGCTTCGGAATGGTGATGTCATCCATCGCCGCCGTCTTGGCGACGCCACCCCAATGGTCGATCTCCTTCGCCCACGCGTCGAGCTGGCCGGGCGCGGCGCCAAGGGCGCGGCCCATGTCGCGCACCGCCGACTTGGCGCGGTACGTGATGACGTTGGCGACCTGCGCGGCGTTCTGGCGGCCGTGCTTTTCGTAGACGTACTGGATCACTTCTTCGCGCCGGCCCGACTCGAGGTCGATGTCGATGTCGGGCGGGCCGTCGCGCTCGGGCGACAGGAAGCGCTCGAACAACAAGCCGAGCGACACCGCGTCGGCGTTGGTGATGCCGAGGGCGTAACACACCGCACTATTGGCGGCGCTGCCGCGTCCTTGGCAGAAGATGTTGTTGCGGCGCGCGAAATCGCACAGGTCCCACACGACGAGGAAGTAGCCGGGAAAGCCGAGCTGTTCGATGAGGGCGAGTTCGTGGTCGATCTGTTTGTAGGCGCCGGGTACGCGCTCCTCGCCCCGCTTGCCGTATCGCTGTTGCGCGCCCATCTCGGTCAACAGGCGCAGGTACGTCATCTCGGTGTGCCCCGGTGGAATCGGAAACGGCGGCAGGTTCGGCGCAACGAGTGACAGGTCGAACGCGCACTGTCTGCCGAGTTCGGCGGCGGCTTCGACCACGCCCGGGTAACGGGCGAATCGCCTCGCCTGTTCGTCGCCGCTGCGCAGGCAGGCACTCGCGGACGACGGCAGCCACGGCTCGATGTCGTCGAGTGAGCGACGGGCGCGCACCGCGGCGAGTGCGGTGGCGAGCGGACGGCGCGCCGGCATGGCGTAGTGCACGTTGTTCGTGGCGACGACTTGCAGGCCTTGTCTGCTCGCCAGTTCGACGAGCGCGTCGTTACGCGCACTGTCGAGCGGGTCACCGTGATCCCACAGCTCGACGACCACGCTGTCGCGGCCGAAGCAGGCGACGAGGTCGCTGAGTTCGCGCGCCGCGGCCGCCGGCCCTTCACGCTCGAGGGCCGCCGGGACACGCGACTTGCGGCAGCCCGTCATCACGACCCAGTCGCCCTTGTGCAGCTCACACAGGCGCGCCTTCTCGTAGGCCGGATACCCCTTCTCGCCGCCGGCAAGGTGCGCTTCGCCGATGGCGCGCGCCAGCGACGCGTAGCCCCGCGGGTTGCGGGCGATCACCAACAAGTGATCGGCGTGCGGATCGGCGGCAGCGGTCTTGTCGGATCCGGCGCGCGGTTCCAGCCTCACGACACCGGGAGGTCGCAGCGAAAGTTCCGCGCCGAAGATCGTCGGTAGATCGAGGGCGCGTGCGGCCTCAGCGAAGCGCACCACGCCGTAGAAGCCGTCGTGGTCGGTGACGGCCAGCGCTTCGAGGCCGAGTCGGATTGCCTCCTCGGCGAGCTCCTCGGGCGGCGATGCCCCGTCGAGGAACGAAAAGTTCGTGTGGCAATGCAGTTCGGCGTACGGCGTCGTCGACCGGCGACGGATGAGCGCCGGCGGTTCGGTGTACTTCTCACGGTGGTTCGACCACGCCGGGCTGTCGCCGCCGTTGGCGCCCTGTGGCCGGTCGGTCAGGCGCCGGTGCAGCGCCGTCCACGACATCGCCGGATTGTTGAAGGCCACGATCCGAGGATATCGAACAGATGTTCGATCTTGTCAAGGGCCTAGCGTCGACCCGTGTCCGAGCCGTCACTGCCCGACGTCGTCGACCAGATCCAGCGACGCGCCGAGGCGCCGGTCGACGCGCGTGAGGCCGAGTCCGCACGACGCATCCTCGACGAGCTGCCCCGCCTCGAACGACCTTTCGACGAGCACGCCGATCCCGTGCACATCACCGGCTCGGCGGTGATCGTCGGGTCACGAGGCGTCATCCTCCACAAACACCGCAAGCTCGGGATCTGGGTGCAGCCGGGCGGACACGTCGACGCCGGCGAGTCGCCCGCGGAAGCGGCAGTGCGTGAAGCGTCGGAAGAAACGGGCCTGCCGGTCGAACTAGCCGACGAGACGGTCATCCACGTCGACGTGCACCCAGGCCCGAACGGCCACACGCACCTCGACCTGCGCTACCTGTGCACCGCGCCCGACCGCGGCCCGACTCCCCCACCCGAGGAGAGCCAGGAGGTCGTCTGGCTGGATTGGGACGCGGCCATCGATCTCGCCGACGCCGGCCTGCGCGGGTTACTGGTCGCCCGACGCCCGACTGAGACCTGACCCGCCGCGGCTGGCTAGCAGGCGCGACCCATGAACGCCGCGACTTTGTCGGCGTTCGTCGCGCCGGCGGGCGCTTCTTGCTGCGGCCCGAAGGGCATGCCGGATCCTTCAGGGCCCCGAAACGACTCGGACAACATTGCCTGCGCCTGCGGGAGCCATTGGGCCGCGAACTCGGGATCGAGGTCGGTGGACTGTCCCGTCGCCTTCGCGATGTCCCACGCGTGCATGAAGATGTCGCCGATCGCGAGGCCCATCAACGCCGCTCCCGGCATGTCGCCGAAGGGCAGGTGCGCTGTCTTCTCGAGCGCACCCGGCGCCTGGAACGCCGCGAGCGTTCGCCCGCACGCTTCGTCGTAGGCCGCGACGAAGTCGCCATCGGTGACATCACCGACGCTCGCCGCTTCGAGGCCCATGCCCGTCAGCATGAAGTTGCTGCTGTCCATGAGGTGGTTGATGACATCGCGCACCTTCCACGACGCGCACGGCGATTGCTTGTCGAGGTCTTCCTTGGTCACGTTCGTCAGCACGCCGCGGCCAATCGCGATCGCTCGCTCGAGTTGTTCGGTTGCACTCATTTGGGATCCTCCCGTCTTGTGATCAGTAGCTTGCCTCCAACCGCCAGCGGCCGCCTTCGATCAGACACAGGTGCGCGGCTCCTGACTCGCAGCGCACCTGGAGACGGGCCCGCCGGCGGCGCCCGTCGACATCCCACCATCGTTCCTCTGCCGGCCACGGCCCTGCCCAGCCGGTCACCCGGTCGACGCCGTGCGGGCCGACGATCGTCATCGGGGGCGCCGACAACTCTCCTCGTCCGCTGACGCGCACCGCGGCGCCGTGCATGTCGAGCACGTCGACGGCGACGGGATCCGCGGGCACGACCGCGGGTGACGGCGCCGGCACGCGCCCGGGCCACGGCGCGGTGGCGCGCACGGCGTCGACGCTGCGGGCGTCGCCCCACGGCACCATCCGGACTTGCTCGGCAGGACCGCGACCGCCGACGAGTACGGCCGTGGTGGCCGCATCGGGTCCGAGCAGGCCCTGCACCCGCGCCACGGCGCGCTCCACGCGCTCGCCCGCTTCGGTCGAGCCACCCCACAGGCTGCGGCTGCTGGCTTCGTGATCGCACACTTCGTCGGGCCGCAGGCGTAGCAGCGTGATGCCCGCCGTGGGTTCGTCGTCGTCGACGTGTTGCGCGACGTCGGCGAGCCAGCCCTCGGCCTGCCAGCGCACGCGTTCGGCGACGGCGCGGGCGTCGAGCGTGCCTTCGGATCGCCACCGCCGCTCGCGGCGTTCGCCGTGTTCGGTTTCGACTTCGATGACGAGCGCGGTGGCGACGAGACCGCGCGCTGCCAAGCCGTCGGCCAACTCGGACGCGAGCCCACGCGCTGCGAAGGCGACGCGGTCGACGGTGTCAGCGGGTGGGTCGAAAATCACCTCGACGGCCAACTCGGGCGGTGGTTCGCGCGGCGCGAGCGCGCGTACTTCGAATCCGTTGGCGCGTCGATGGGCCGCCACGCCGGGCGCGCCGAAGCGGGCGACGACATCCGACGCGTCGAGGGCCGCGAACGCACCGAGCGTGCGCAATCCGAGCCGGCGCGCGACGTCGGCGATGGCGGCGTCACCGATGGCGGCGATGGGCATCGGCGCCAGAAACTCGGCAGAGCAACCAGTCGGCACGACGAGCAGGCGGTCGCTAACTGAATACGCGGCGCGCGCGGCGAGCGACGCCGCGAAGTTGCCGTCGGCGACACCGACGCCGGGACCGCGACCGGTTTCGACTCCGAGCTGCGTGCGCGCGGCGTCGATCACGATGTCGCGGATCTGCGCGCTCAACGCGGCGTCGCCGCCGAAGTAGCGCGACGGGCCGCGCGCCGCGAACGCCAACACGCCGGGGCGAACCACTTCGACGCGCGGACATAACTCCTCCACCGCGGCGACGACCGGTTCGAAGGCGCGCGCGTCGCCACCTTCGTCGACGGCGATGACGTCGGCCGACGGACACCGGCCCTGCGCTTCGCGCCGGCGCATCCCAACACGTACGCCGTCGGCGTACGCCGCGACCGAGACGGTGACGACTTTGTTGTTGGCCACCACGACGACGGGATCGCGGGCGCGCCCGGCGACGACCACCGACCAGTCGTCCCACCACACGACGACGGTGCGCGTCGGCGTGGTCATAGGACGAGGTCCACCTGTCGCGGCCGCACCGACCCGCGGCCGTCGACCTCGATCGACACGCGGCACGATTCGAGCACGCCGTGGCCGGCGCCCAACCCGTCCCACGAAACCGCCGATGTCACCAACCGCGCCTCGCCACCCCACGCCGCCGCGCCCGGCCCGATGGCGATGACGGTGTTGCTGCGCTCGCGCGCTCGCCCCGCAAGACGTCGCACCTCCGCAGCACGCGGCCGCGCCGGCACCGACAACACCACGACATCGAAGGCGTCGACCGCCGCGATCGCGACCGTCCCCCATACCGCGGCGGGCGCTGCGAAGAACACCAGTCGCTCGAGCGCCAGGCCTGCCTCGGCCGCCGCGAGCACGCCCAGCGACGGCACGCCGACCGCGGCTACCCATCCGTCGTTCGGCACGACGCCGGCAGCGAGCGTGATGGCGTTGCGCATGGCTGCGGGTTCGAGCGACGGACGCGCGGCGCGCACGGCCACCGACGTGCCCGGCCGCAACCC
>JBEEFR010000058.1:0-6608 GCA_041166285.1 Actinomycetota bacterium
GACGCAGCCGCCACCCACGACGGCGACGACCGAGCCGCCACCGACGACCGCGGATCCGTGCGGGCCCTATCCGTACAACGGGTCGACGGAAGACCAGGACGCCTGGAAGAAGTGCGAGGGCGTTCCCGACCGGTAGCGGCTGCTACATCACGCGTTGGTGTGCGGTGCGCGTGCCGTAGCCGCGCCCGCCGCGTCGCGTGAGCGGTGGTCGGCGGAAGGCCATCGGGCGGTCACCGCTCCACAGCGCCGGCGGCGCCCACACGAGTCCGCACAGCGCTAACAACGGCGTGTCGTAGTTGACACGCCAACCGACGAAGTCGCGCCACGCCTGTTCGCGGTCAGGCTTCAGCGGAACGCCGGCGGCGGCGAGTTGCGCGAGCGCGTCGTCGAATTCTTGCCGCGTCACCGAAATCGGATCCGTCGGCTGCGGGTCGTGGTCGTAGAGGATGTCGAAGAAGTCCGCGACGTGCCGCAAGGCGAGGTATCCCGAACGAATGCACAAGGCAGCACGCGGCTGACGCGGCACGTCGACGCTCGACAACAGCAGTGACGCCGCGTCGAGCACCGCACCCGAGGCGGTAATCCAGGAGTGGTCCGGTAATCCGGAACGAAAATGCGCCAGCGAACCCATCGACGTGTGGCTCTCCTCGACGTCGACGAACCATTCCTCCCAACCGGTCCAGATCTCGTCGGTGAGGTCGAGGAACTCGATGAGCTGGAACCGCACGATCATTTCGATGGGCGACGGCGGCGTGCCGGCGCGCACCGACAGCAGCGATACCTCGCGCTCGCGCCGCTGGTAGGCGGCGTAAATGGTCGGGAGGTACGTGATCAACAGCGCCACCAGCCCCAAGCCGAGCGCGGCTTCGCCAAAACTGAGCACGCTCGAGAGAAACGTGTCGGGGTGGAACGTGCCGAGGCTCGTCACGGCCGACCCGCTCGTCTCGAGCGCGTGGCGCCACGGGGAGCCGTCAAGCGCCCAGAACAGACTGGCGAAACACAGCCACGTCACGAACATCCAAATGATCGGCAGTACCAACAGCGCGCTGGGCGCGTAGGCGCGCATCAGCCGGTGAGCGCCGGCGTGGTCGCGCCGCCGGGCGACGGCGACGAACGGAACGCGCAGCGCGATGAAAACCGCGCGCGTGAGCGCCGTCGGTTCGTCGCGCGGGACGACAAACGAGCGCACCGCGGACACGAGCGTGCGCAACAGAAAGACAAACGCGACGACGGCGACGACTGCGCGCACTGCGATCACGACGTGAACTCCTCCCACGCGGCCTTCGCGGCGTCGCTCATCTTCGCCAGAGTCTTGTGCACGATCTCGGCGAGCTTGTCGGCATCGGTGCGCGACGCGAACTCCTCGAACTGCGACTCGAGGAACACGAGGCACAACACGTCTTCGTACGTCTGCGCTTCGGCGACGGTGCGCAGGTCGCGCTTGTGCATCAGGCCGCGCGCCCGGTCGATCTCCGCGTCGTCGTAACCGGCGTCGCGCATGATTCGGGCGACATGGTCCGACCCGACGTCGTACAGGCGCGTGCGCCACTTGAGGTAGCCGGCGCGTCCCTCGGGAAACGACGCGCGCGGCGTCTCCCATCGTCGGATGTGATGGGCGCGCACCGCGATGCGCAACGCGTCGGACGCGTCGGGCGCGAGCGCGTCCAACCACACGGTCGCGAGCTCGCCTTCGCCGAGGGCCCACGGACGCGAAAATCCGCGCACCGAAAGGGTGCGCGGATCTTCGGCATTAGCGGCGTCGATCTGCTGCAACGCCGCCTCGAGCTTCACTTGCGTGTGTCTATCGCAAACCCATCTTGCGGGAGCAGACCGGCCACTGGCCCCAACCGGAGCGGGCCTGCAGGCGCTTGGCGACCTCGAGCTGGGTGCCGTAGTCGTAGTCGACCGGGCTGCCACCCATGCCCATGGCGTGCCAGGTCGCCAAGGAAAACTGGAAGGCACCGAAGTACTTACCGCTCCGGCTCACGGCGTCGGGCCGTCCGCCGGCCTCGCACCATGAAAGGCGGATGAAAGTGTCATCGGTGACCGGCCCCACGTATCGAGGCCGAACCGCCGCTCGACTGGCCCTTTGCTGGACCGGCGCCGGTGGCGGGGGTGCTGCGGTGGTGCTCGTGGTCGGGAGAGTTTCGGCGGTGACCACTGCCGCCAGGTGAACACGTTGGGTACGGGGTTTCGGTGTCGGGCTCGCACTCGGAAGTGCGCGACACCCGAGACTGATGTAACCGGAGATGCCGAGGACGACCATCGCCCCGGCGAATACGCGTCGAACAATCATGGATGAATAAGCCCTTCGGTAGGCAATAGGAAAAGCGGTGGGGGGAAGTACCGGGGGTCGCGTGCGAACAAAGAGTTCGGGGAAGCGCTAGCGGGGACCCAGCCCACCTATCTGTAGAAGCACCAAGCGCTAACTACAGCAAGCGTTGTATAAACGGTAGCTAGCATTGTACTACAGCGGTGTAACACGCGAAAGCATTCTTGGCCGAACTCGTCTGTGAGCAGGCAGAATGCGCCACCCACCCACCCCGTGTCTTCGGGAGGCTTCGCTACGCTCGCCTCCATGCTCGTACCGCTTACCGTCGGGGACTTTCTCTATCGGGGCTCTTTGGCGTACCCGGACCGGGTCGCCGTCGTCGACGAGCCCGGAATTCCGGGGTCTTTGGGGCGGGTGACGTATCGCGACCTCGAGGCGCGTGCCCGTGGACTGGCACTCGCCCTCGAAAAAATGGGCGTCGATCAGGGCGAGCGCGTCGCCATCGTCAGCCCGAACTCCGCCAAGTTCATGATCACGCTGTTCGGTGTGAGCGCTTACGGACGCGTGTGCGTGCCCGTCAACTTCCGCCTCAACGCCGAAGAGGTCTCCTACATCGTCGAGCACTCCGGAGCGTCGGTGTTGCTGATCGACCCCGAGGTCGAGCCCGCGCTCGCCGGCGTGCAGTGCAAGCACCGCATCGTGCTCGACGGCGTCGCCGACGCGGAATTGTTCGAGCCTGCGCCGGAGGGCGCGCAGCCGCAGCCGTGGGAACCGGACGAGAACGCCACCGCGTCGATCAACTACACGTCGGGCACGACGGCGCGCCCCAAGGGTGTGCAGTTGACGCACCGCAACATCTGGCTCAACGCCACGACGTTCGGCTGGCACGCCGGCGTGTCGGACCGCGACACGTATCTGCACACGCTGCCGATGTTCCACTGCAACGGGTGGGGCATGCCGTACGCGCTCACCGCGATGGGCGTGCCGCAGGTCGTGCTGCGCAAAGTCGACGGCGAGGACATCCTGGCGCGCATCGCGGAGCACGGCGTTTCGCTGCTGTGCGGCGCGCCGGCGGTCGTCGCCGCCATCCTCGACGCCGCCTCGAAGCGTCGCGACGCCGGTACGACGGTGCCGGGTGCTGGCCACGGAGTACGCATGGTGGTGGCCGGCGCGCCACCTCCGACCAAGACCATCGAGCGCGTCGACACCGAACTCGGTTGGGAGTTCATCCAGATCTACGGGCTGACCGAAACGTCGCCGCTGCTCGTGATGAACCGCGCGCCGTCGGAGTGGGATGCGCTCACGCCGACGGAACGAGCGCAGAAGTTGGGTCGCGCCGGCTTGCCGACGATCGGTGTGCGCATGGCGACCGACGAGAACGGCGAGGTGCTGGCGCGCACGAACCAGGTGTTCGCGGGGTACTGGGAGCAGCCCGACGAATCGGCGAAGGCGCTCGACGGTGGGTGGTTCCACACCGGCGACGGCGGCGCCATCGACGGCGAGGGCTACGTCGTGATCGCCGACCGGAAGAAGGACGTCATCATCACCGGCGGGGAGAACGTGTCGTCGATCGAGGTCGAGGACTGCTTGTTCCAGCATCCGGATGTCGCCGAGGTCGCGGTGATCGGTGTGCCCGACGAGAAGTGGGGCGAGACCATCAAGGCGCTCGTGGTGCTGCGTCCCGACGCCGCCGTCGACGAGGCCGGTCTCATCGAGCACTGCCGTTCCAAGATGTCGCACTTCAAGTGCCCGACGTCGGTCGAGTTCCGCACGCAACTCGCCCGCACCGCCACCGGCAAGCTGCAAAAGTTCAAACTGCGCCAGCCCTACTGGGAAGGCCGCGAAAAACTCGTCAACTAACCGTTCACACGAGATGGACTGAGCGCAGCATGGCGTCGACTTGTCGACGCAGGCGCGCCAGGTGGGGGCCGCGGAGGCAGGCGTTCATCGTGTAGGTGGTCGTGAGCGCCGGGTTGTCGAAGCGCACGGTGATCTCTTCGTCGCCGATGCCAGGGCAGCCGTTGCGCCGGTACGTCTTGTGCGCGGGCTGGCCGGCGACGAAGAGGTTCTCGCTCGCAATCCGGCCTTTCGGCCCGTCGTACCACGCGCTCACGACCGAGTTGGGCGGCACGGTGTCGAGCGGATCGGCGCACGAGGTGTCGACACACGGGTCGTGCAAGGTGACGTTGCTCAGATACGTGACGAGATGCGGTTCACTGCTGAATTGCTGCGCTCGCCAGCCGTTTTCGTGATTGAACTCAATCCCGTGCTCCTTCGAGGTGAAGGGTCCGCGGGGACACCCGGCGGCGTCGGGGTCCCTGAGCTCGATTCGCAGCGGACCTTGCAGCGTCTTGACGCGGTGAAGGCCGAGTACTCGGTATCGCACCGTGAGTCCTTCGATAGTGCCGCTCCCACCGGGAGCGTTTCGCTCGCACGCGTGCATGCGGGACCGAATGAGGACGTCGCGCGTCTCTCCGCTGTGCACCGTGAACGGATGGAACGCCGTCGTGTGCCGAACGCTCGTGCCTCCGCCGCGCAGGCGGTGGCCGACCCGCACCTCGAGCGTTTCCAATAGGAAGAACTGATTGCGTTGCGGCAATTCGAAACCGGTGACCGTGACGCCGACGCGTCCGGCGTTGTGGATGCCGACGGCGTAGGTGACGTGTTTGCCGTCGACGTAGTCGGTGACGACGTGCTGCCGGTTATCTTCCGGTTCGTCATCCTCAACCGTCTGGAAATCGCCGGACACGAGCGTGCCCGGCTGGATCGCGCCGCCGGGATGCTCGACCCCGTACGGGATCGTGTCGCCAAACGACACGGCCTCGGCATCGATCTGGAGTGGCGCGTACGACGCGCGCCACCGCACAACCGCCGCCGACGCGACGATGACTGCGATGACGGCGCCGACAGCAGCGACGCGCTTGATCACTGTTTCGTCCAAACACGCATGGGAGCGATCGGCAGAGTATTCGGCGGCGCCTCGTCGGCGGTGAACCAGTCGAAGTTGCCCTTCTGCGGGTAGTCGCCGCGATACCAGTGGCCTTCGAGGAGGACCTTGAAGCCGTGGGGTGACAGGTCGAGCGTGACGAAGCTGTCTTTGATGGACGCGCCGGGAGAGGCGTCGATGCGCGCCAGCATGTCGTCCTCGTCGGCGTACGGGTGCAGCGTCACGGCGTCGGGATAGAACTCGTTCGTGCGGCGCGGCGCGTACCAGAACGTGTCGGTCCACCGGCCGCGCACGCCTCCCTGTGACGAACACCACCGGGCGTTGCCGCGCGCGGCGGTTGCAGTGTCGGCCAGCGTGGCGGCGGCGCGCATGTGATCAGTCAACTGCGCCAGCGACGTCGAGGCGTTGCGCCCACTCGTCGACGGCATCACGTACGCCGGCCGTCCACCGAAGGGCTCGGGTTGCACGCCCACCGTCGCCCGCCGCGACACCGCGCTGCGGTACGCGGTGATCGACGTGAACAACACGACCGCGGGCTTGTGCTGGCGCACGAGTTCCGCGACTTCGAGCGCGCCGGCGCGCAGTTCGTCGGTCGCCAACTTGGACGCGTCGGCTTCGACGCGCGCCACGAAGTCCGTAAAGCCGACGCGGTCGACGCGCAGCGCATGGTCGGCGTCGCGGTCGGCGGTGACGAGACCGGCGGCAAGTGCGGCCGACCAGAACCGGTTGCCCTTGCGGAAGTAGCCGACGCCCGCGTCGGCCGACGCCGGCGACGGATTGATGCCGCACACCAGGATGCGCAGGCCGCGTGCGACCCGGTTAGGGAGCGGGCGCGTACTCGCCACAGTCACGACACCGAGCGACGTAACTCTTCGGTGTGACGCGCACCGTCATCCGTCGTCCGCACTGTGGACAGAACCGCGGCGGGTCGAGCGTGCGCGCGCACTGGTTGTTGCACAGCTCGAGCTTGCGGCCGCAACTGGTGCAATGCCTAGAGAGCAGCCGTCAGCGCTCCGACGGGCATGCGAAGATCCTCGAGCATCTTGAGGTCCTGCTCGGGCGAACGTCCGAGCGTCGTCAGGTAGTTGCCGACGATGAGCGCGTTGATCCCCGACGTCATCCCCATCGCCTGGAGATCGCGCAGCGTGACCTCACGGCCTCCGGCGAGGCGCAAGATGACCGTCGGCAGCGCGAGGCGCAGCAGCGCGATCCATTTGATGGCGTCGAGCGCACTGACCAGCGGACGCTCGGACAGCGGCGTGCCCGGTCGCGGGTTCAGAAAGTTGACGGGCACTTCCGCGGGCTCGACGTCGCGCAACTGGCCGATGAGTTCGAGGCGTTGCTCGTCGCTCTCGCCCATGCCGAAGAGCACGCCGCAACACAGCTCCA
>JBEEFR010000059.1:0-5129 GCA_041166285.1 Actinomycetota bacterium
GACGTCGATGGCGCGGGTGCCGGTGACGTCGATGCCGAACGCGTCGAGCGCGAAGTCGAGCTTCTCACCGCCACGGCCGACAAACCGCGGGGGCGGCCCGTCGACGACAACCGGATCGGCACCGGCGACGAGGCGCCCAGGATTCGTCGCGACGGCACCTTGCACGCGGACCGCTCCGGACTCGACCAGCTCCACCGCTTCGTCGACCGACGCCGCGAGGCCCCGACGCACCAGCTCGCCGTCGAGGCGGCGCCGCGCCGTCAGGACCGACCCGCGGCCTTCTTCGCCGTCCCGGTCGTCTTCTTCGCGGTTGCCGGCGCCTTCTTGGCCGCGGTCGCCGCCTTCTTGGCGGTCTTCTTCGCCGCCGGTTTCGCGGCGGGCTGGACAAGGCCGAGCGCCTCCATCTGGCGCTGCACCTCGGTGCGGACGCGCTCGGCAAACGCCTCGGTCGTCTTGCGACTCCGCTCGAGCAGTTCCTCGACGCGCTGCTGCGCTTCCTGCGCCTGGACTTCGCCGCCCTTCACGAGGTCGCGAACGATCTGCTCGGCGCGCTTGCGGGTGACCTCGCCGACTTCCATCCCGGCCTGGAGGTACTGCTTCCACTGTTCAGAGGGCATGCCCAGATCGTAACTAGCCTCCGGCCCCGTGATACCGCTGCGCGACGAGAACCCCACGACGCGCCGCCCGATCGTCACTGTCCTCATCATCGCCGCCTGCGTCGTGGTCTTCTTCTTCGTGCAGCCCTCGGGTCGTACGTCGATCCTCGGCAAGCAAGCCGAAACCGACACCGCGTTCACCGTCGAGCACGCGGCGATCCCGTGCGAAGTCGTCCACGGCCGGCCGCTGCACATCGACGAGCTGCGCCGCACCTTCGTCGGCAACGACGCCGACGCCTGCAACGCCGCCGACCACTCCGCTGCCGGCTTTCCGGGCAAGCAGGTGTACTTCGCTCTCCTCGTGTCGATGTTCATGCACGCAGGACTGCTGCACATCGGCGGCAACATGCTGTTCTTCTGGGTGTTCGGCAACAACATCGAGGACCACTTGGGCCACGTCGGGTTCCTGGTCTTCTACGTCGTCGGCGGCCTGGTCGCCAGCCTCGGCCACGTGCTCGCCGACCCGAACAGCACGGTGCCGGTCGTGGGCGCGTCGGGCGCCATCGCCGCGGTGATGGGCGCGTACCTCGTGCTGTATCCGAGGACGCGCGTCCACAGCCTCATCCTGTTCCCGCCGTTCGTGTTCTTCCGGTCGATCACGGCGTGGGTCGTGCTCGGCTTCTGGTTCATCGGGCAGTTCTTCGTCGACCCCAGTTCGGGCGTCGCCTGGGTGGCCCACGTCACCGGCTTCGCGTTCGGCGTGCTGATCGCGCTGTTGCTGCGCGCCGCCGGCCGGACGCCGCGAACCGCGGTGCCGGCGTTCCGCTAAACGGGAACGAGCGTCGCCAGGTCGGGTGCGACGGCGGCGGGTTCGGGCGTCACGGGCAACTGCGCAGCGTCGGTGACACCGCTCAACACGAGCGCAAACCGCGCGCCGAGACGATGCGCCAGTGTGCCGTCGGTCTCGCAGCGGTCGCCCACGACGACCTCGATCGGACCGAAGCGTTCGCGCACCAACTGGACCATCGCGCGGTTCGGCTTGCCCGCCACTTCGGGCTCGACGCCCGAGGCGTACGACACCGCGGCGAGCAGCGCTCCCCCGCCCGGTAACGGCCCCGTCGTCGTCGGGTACGTGGCGTCGGCGTTGGTCCCGATGAGTCGCGCGCCGTTGCGCACCGCACGGACCGCGGCGGTGAGTCCGTCGTAGTCGAACTCGCGATGCCACCCCACCACGACGGCGTCGACCCTGCCCGACCGCACCGTGCGCACGCCGCGTCGTTGCAACGCCTCGTCGACGCCCTTGCCGGCGCACACCAGCGCCGTCTCGCCCGGCTTCACGAGCGTCGCCGCCGCCTGCGCCGAGGTGATCACGTCCTCGTCGGTGGCGTTGATGCCGTGGTTTTGCAGCTTTCGCACGACCTCCGTCACCACGTGCGCCGAGTTGTTGGTGATGAAGACGACCTTCGTGCCGCTCGATCGCAGCCGTGAGATGGCCGCGGCGGATCCCGCGATCGGGCTCTCGCCCAGCCACACCACCCCGTCGAGATCGATTGCCCATGTCACGCCGGGGGGATGCTACGCATGACGGATGCCTCGCTTCGTTCCGTTCGCCGGTCTGCGGTACGCGCCCGACCGGGTTCGCCTCGCCGACGTCATCGCTCCGCCCTACGACGTGATCGGCTCGACCGAGCAAGCGACGCTCGAGGCGCGCAGCCCGTTCAACGCGATTCACGTCGAGTTGGCCCGCGCGGACGGCGATCCCTACGAAGCGGCGGCGCAACGGTTGGCGGCGTGGATCGACGAAGGCGTGCTCGCGGCCGACGACGCGTCGCTCTACGCCTACGAGATGCGGGGAACCGACGAATTCGGCGTTGCGCGCACGACGCGCGGCGTTATCGGCGCGCTGGCGGTCGCCGAAGGCGGTGTCCTGCCCCACGAGCAGACGACCCCGAAGGCGAAGACCGACCGGCTCGATCTCTTGCGCGCCACGAAGGTCAACACCTCTCCGATCTGGGTCCTCACGCCGAGCGCGCTGACCGACGCCATCTCCGATCTCGGCGCTCCCGATGCCGAGGCCACCGACGACGACGGCATCGAGCATCGGCTCTGGGTCCTCAACGCGGACGCCGCCGCGCACGTCACCAAACTGCTCGCGGAGGAACCGGTGCTCGTCGCTGACGGCCACCACCGCTACGAGGTCGCGAAGAACTACCGCGACGAGCAGCGCGCCGCCAACGGCGAGGGCCCGGCGCCGTACGACCTCGTGATGGCGCTGGCCGTCGAACTCGCCGAGGAGCAGCTCGCCGTCGGGGCTATTCACCGCTTGATCAGCGGGGTCGCGCCCGCTGACGCGCTCGACGCACTCAGCCGTCACTTCGATCTGTCGCCGATCGACGGCGTCGATGCGACCATCGGCGAGCGCATGGTCGACGCCGGCGCGCTGGCCGTCATCACTGCGGACGCGAGCTTTCTGGCGGTACCGACGCCCGCCACGCTCGACGCTGCGACGATGGAACTCGATTCGAGCCGGCTCGACGTCGCGCTGGCCGAACTCCCCGACGCCACCGTCGTGTACCAGCACGGCTGGCGCGAATGCTCCGAAGCCGTCGGCGGCGGCGAGGCGGCCGTCGCCGTGCTGCTGCGGCCCGCGACGGTCGAACAGATCGCCGCGGTGTCGCACGGCGGTGAACGGATGCCACCGAAGACGACCTTCTTCTGGCCCAAGCCGCGTACGGGCATGGTGTTTCGCCCGCTGACCGACAGCTAGCTCTCGGTCAGCGTCGCCGCCGCCTCCTGCAGCGCCCGCTTGATGCGCGACGTCTGCCGAGCGGTAAGCACGGTGTCGGCCACGACCTCGGTGCGGCTGACGACACCGGCCCCGCCTTTGTAGAACCGGCGCCGCACGCGCCCGATGGCGAATACCTCGTTGCCCTGGCGCGGGACGACCAGGTTGCGCGGCGGATCGACCCACACGACTTCGAGGTTCTCGTTCGGCCGATCTTCGTAGCTGACGTTGAGGTCGAGCGACACGACCTTTTGGCCCGTTGCCAGCGTTCGTTCCGCTGGATCGCGCAGCACCACGCCGCGCACTATTGCGATGTTCATGAGTGTCTTTCCCTGACTCAGCCCGCGCCGCGCGCAGGAGCTCTTCGGTCGAGGGGAAGCGACAGGGCACACCGTATCGACACGGTGTGACGACTTCTAGCCCAGTGCCAGTTTCAGCCCAGTGCCCGCAAACGGTCGGCGGCGTCGGCGAAGTCGGCGTCGTGCTGCACGACACGTCGGAACAGCGCGCGGCTCTTCGACAGCTCGCCCGAACGCTCGTACAGGTCGGCCAGTGCGTACCAGGTGCGCATGTGGCGCTCGGCGACGCGACCGCGGACGGGCGGCGCCGACTCGAGCAGCTTCACCGCCTCTTCGAGCTTGCCTTGGTCGCCCAGCGACCCCGCCATCACGATGCGTCCTTCGAAGACCGCGTCGGGCGACGGCGACGCCTCGCGTAGCTCCGCCCAGAGTTCCTTCACCTTGTTGTGACGACCGCCGGCGCGGTAGCAGTCGGCGAGCATTGGGTGCTGCTCGGTCGAGCCGGTCAGCGCGACGAACGCCTCGAGCTCCTTCGCCGCCTGGCGGTAGCGGCCGAGGCTGTACAACGCCTGGCCGTACAGCTCTCGCACCGACGCCGCCTCGGGTACCTCGAGCGACAGCTGGTGCAGGATCCCGGCGGCTTCGCGGTCACGACCGTGCTGGATATGGCGTGCGGCGTCGCCGAGGCGCTTTTGCAGCATCGGCGCCCGCCGGGTGTTGTTGGCGACCTTCGCAACCTCGGCGACGACGTCAGGCGGCAGGGCCTTGGCGCGCGGCGCCGGTTTCTTCGCGGTGGTCTTGCGCGGCTTCGCCGCCGGACGGTCGGTGCGTTCCCAGCGGTCGACGACCGGGCGTGGGTCCGCGGTGCGCGCCCCTTCCCGGCGCTCGTACGCCTTGGCCTCGTCCGAGGCGGGCGTCGGATTGAGGACCTGGCGTGCGCCGCGGCGCGTGACGTTGCCCCACTTCTTCGGCTGCGGGCGCTCCTTCGGCGGCTCCTCGCGCCGCTGGTAGGGCTTGCGCTCGCCGGCGTCGGCCCGCCGCGGGCGGTCGTCACGCCGCTGGAACGGCTTGCGCTCGCCGGCGTCGGCGCGCCGCGGGCGGTCATCGCGCCGTTGGAACGGTTTACGGTCGCTGCTCTCGGTGCGGCGCGGGCGGTCGTCCCGTTTGGGCCCGTCGTCGCGGCGCTTGAACGGCGGCTTGCCGCCTTTCGAAGGCGTTCGGGGCGCGCGCGGAGGACGTTCGGGAGGTGCCATAGGGGGTTTGCGATCGTACAGGGTCCGGGCGCGAAACGAGCCCTTGCCCCAGTCTTTGTGACTGTGGCAAGGGCCCATTTCAGCGACTTATTCCGGCGACGTCCTACTCTCCCAGGGGGTTGCCCCCCAAGTACCATCGGCGCTGACAGGCTTGACTTCCGTGTTCGGGATGGGAACGGGTATATCTCCGTCGCTA
>JBEEFR010000060.1:0-5094 GCA_041166285.1 Actinomycetota bacterium
GAGTTCGCCAGCGGCTCGTTCGGCACCGAGCGCTTCATGAAGCTCCGCCACATCCTCGGCATCCTGCGCGACTCCTACTGCCGCACGACCGGCATCGAGTACATGCACATCCAGGACCCCGACCAGCGCCGCTGGATCCAGGAACACGTCGAGGGCGTGTCGACGCAACTGTCGACGGAAGAGCAGCAGTGGATCATGGCGCGGCTCAACGCCGCCGAGGCGTTCGAGAAGTTCCTTCACACCAAGTACGTCGGCCAGAAGCGGTTCGGTCTCGAAGGCGGCGAGTCGGCCATCCCGCTGCTCGAGACGGTGATCGACGAGGCGGCGGCGACCGGCGTCGGCGAGGTCGTGCTCGGCATGGCGCACCGCGGCCGGCTCAACGTGCTGACCAACATCATCGGCAAGAGCTACCGCGAACTGTTCAAGGAGTTCGAGGGCGACCTCGACCCCGACACGGTGCAGGGCTCGGGCGACGTGAAGTACCACAAGGGCGCGGTCGGCACGTTCAACGGCCGGCACAACCTCCCCATCGCGCTCACGCTGGCGTCGAACCCGTCGCACCTCGAAGCCGTCGATCCCGTCGTGGAAGGCATGGCGCGCGCCAAGCAGGACCTGTTCCCGAACTGGGACGACACCAAGCGCGGCGCCACCGTGCTCAGCCTGCTGATTCACGGCGACGCGGCGTTCGCTGGCCAGGGCGTTGTCGCCGAGACGCTCAACCTTTCGATGCTGCCCGGCTATCGCATCGGCGGCACGGTGCACCTCGTCATCAACAACCAGGTCGGCTTCACGACGTCGCCCGAGTCGGCGCGCTCCTCGGTGTACGCCACCGACATCGCCAAGATGGTCCAGGCGCCGATCTTCCACGTGAACGGTGACGACCCCGAAGCGTGCGTACGCGTCGCCAAGCTGGCGTTCGCGTTCCGTCAGGCGTTCGAGAAGGACGTCGTGATCGACATGGTGTGTTACCGCCGCTTCGGTCACAACGAGGGCGACGAGCCGAGCTACACACAGCCGCAGATGTACGAGCGCATCGAGCAGAAGCGTTCGGTGCGCAAGCTCTATACCGAGGCCCTGGTCAAGCGCGGCGACCTCACGATGGAAGAGGCCGAGCACGCCCTCGACGACTTCTCGGCGCGCCTGCAGGCCGCGCTCGAAGAGACGCGCGAGTCGAAGGCGCCGATGCCGACGAGTTTGCCGGCGCCCCCGCCCGTCATCGTCGAGCCGTCACCGCTGACGGGTGTGTCGCGCGACGTACTCGACCGCGTGGCGCGCGCCGTGCACGAGTTCCCGCAGAACTTCACGGTGCACCCGAAGCTGCAACGTCAGCTCGAAGCGCGCGCCAAGGTGTACGCCGAGGGCCAGGTCGACTGGGCGCTCGGCGAGGCGATGGCGTTCGGGTCGCTGCTGCTCGAAGGCACCGACGTGCGCATCTCCGGCCAGGACACGCGACGTGGCACGTTCAGCCATCGCCACTCGGTGCTCGTCGACTACCACACGGGCACGGAGTACGTGCCGCTGTGGGAGCTGGGGGCCGACCAGGGCCGGTTCTTCGTGTACGACTCGCTGCTGTCGGAGTACGCGGCGCTCGGCTTCGAGTACGGCTACTCGGTCGTGCAGAAGGACGCGCTGGTCGCGTGGGAAGCGCAGTTCGGCGACTTCGCCAACGGCGCGCAGATCATCATCGACCAGTTCCTCGTCGCCGCCGAAGACAAGTGGGGTCAGACGTCAGGCCTCGTGCTGCTGCTCCCGCACGGCTACGAAGGCCAGGGGCCCGAGCACAGCTCGGCGCGACTCGAACGCTTCCTCTCCTCGTGCGCCGAGGGGAACATCACCGTGGCGTCGCCGACGACCGCCGCGCAGTACTTCCACATCCTGCGCCGGCAAGTGCACCGCCCGCACAAGACGCCGCTCGTGATCATGAGCCCGAAGTGGCTGTTGCGGCGCAAGGAGGCGTACTCGCCAGTCGAAGAGTTGATCGAGGGCCGCTTCCACGAAGTGCTCGACGATCCGTCCATTACCGACGCCGACAGCGTCCAGCGCGTCGTGTTCGCCGGCGGCAAGGTGGCGGTGCAAGCGCTCGAAGAGCGCGACAAGCGTGGTGCGCCGGTTGCGATCGTCCGCGTCGAACAGCTCTACCCGTGGCCGGAAGAACAAATCGCCGCCATCCTCGACAAGTACGCGCACGCGCGCGACGTCGTGTGGTTGCAGGAGGAGCCGCGCAACATGGGCGCGTGGACGTACCTGCGCGGCAAGTTGGCGCGCATTGTCGGCGACCAGTTGCCGATCGTCGAAGTCACGCGTGTCGAGTCGGGTTCGCCGGCCGCGGGCTCAGCGGCCAGCCACGCCATCGAGCAGACCGACCTGTACGACCGGGCCCTAACTCTGTAACCAAACTTCGGGGCCGCTGCCGCCGTAGAGCTGCGCGTGCGTGTTGGCGTTGCTGACGCGTAACCGATGCACACCGGGTTGCCAGCAGCACCCGACCGCCTTCACTTCTTCTTGCGTGGCGCCGTTGTCGATGTCTTGCGAGTAGCCGTTGTAGCCGTCGTCGACGTGCACCTTCACGCCCATGTTGTTCGTGACCTTCAGCCGATCGGTGTCGTGCACGACGATGCAGCGCGGCGACGGGACGTCGGGGTTGAGCGTGATGGCGGCGACGCCGCCGGTCGCCTGCGAACACGACCCCGCGGCGGGCGTGACGCCGTCGGGCGGCGTCATCGCGCCGTAGGGGTCGCCGCCACCGTTCTTCGACGTCGTCATCGCGTCCTTGACGGTTGACGTAGTCGACTGTGCGGTCGTCGTCGGCGTCGTTTCGAGCGTCGCTGCGGGAATACTCGTGGACGCGGTGTCCGGTTCGGCGAGCTTGGGCTCTTCTCGACCGCAGGCGACGAGCGCGACCAGCAGCAGCGACGCCACCGCGATTCGTTTCACAGCTCGAGGTGTCCCTTCAGTTCCGCCAGCGCGACCTGCGGGTCGACGAACTTGATCGTCGTCATGCCCATCGCCTTCGCCGGCTTGAGGTTGATGCCGAGATCGTCGAGGTACACGCACTCGGCGGGCGTAACCGCGAGCGCATCGCAGGCCATCTCGTAGAACCGGGGGTCAGGTTTGCGCACGCCCACGCGGCTCGACTCGATGATGACCTTGAACTTGGCGTGCCAGTCGCTCGGTTCCATCGGGGCGAAGTTGTTGGTGACGCCCGCGTTCATGAGCCCGGCGGCGTTGATGGCGTCGATCATCTCGAACACCTCGGGGCGCAGCTCGCCGCGCAGCGCCTGCAGCACCGCAACGGCGTCGATCACGTGACCCTGCGCCGCGGCTTCGGCTTCGAACGCCGCCGCGAACTGTTCGACGGTGTACTGGTTGCGCTCCAAGTGCGCCCACGCATTCGTGTCGGGGTTGGTGGCGTTGAGCGTGCGGATGAAGTCACGCGGCAGCCCGTTTGCTTCCTCGTACCTGTTGAACGACTCGAACGGGCTCGTCGAGATCACGCCGCCGAAGTCCCAGAGGACCGCTTTGTACGTCATCAGCCGCCCAGCACGTCGCGCGACAGCACTTCCCACATGTCCGTCGACAGTTCGAGCGACTCGACGTCGACGCGTTCGTTGTCACCGTGGAACATCGATCCGTAGTCCTCGTACGACATGTTGCTCGAGAACAAACCGAAGCCGTAGCTCGGGATCCCCATGCGACGGAAGAAGCGCGCGTCGGTGGCGCCGACGGTCAGGAAGGGGATGCATTCAGCGCCACCGGGCACGAGCGCGTTGCCGACGCGATTCATCGCGTCCCACAGCGGCGTGTCGAACGGCGACGCCGTCGACGTCTCGTCGGTGATCACGTCGATCGACACGCGATCGGAGAGTTCGCCGAGCACGTCGTCGAGCATGGCGCGGATGTCGGAGCCCGTCTGGCCCGGCAGCGTGCGGATGTCGACTTCGAGCTCGACGCGATCGGGGATCACGTTGGTCTTGTGGCCACCGTGGATCACCGTCGGAGCGAACGTCGTGTGCGTGCACGCGTGGGCTTGGCGCGCCAGCGCGACCGGCAGCGTCTCGACGAGCTTGTTCAGCTCGACGGGGTCGACCAGCAACTCCGCGAACTCGGGCGGGAACATCCCGGTGACGAACTGTCGCCACACGTCGTGGATCATCGTCTCCGGCTTGTACTCGTTGAGGCGCCGTACGACTTCTGCAGCGGTGACGAGCGCGTTGTCGGTGCGCAACGGTTGGCTCCCGTGACCAGGCGTGCCCTTCACCGTGAGCCGGCACCAGTACGTGCCCTTCTCGCCGACGATCACCGGCAGCTTCGTGCCGTTCGGCGTCGCCATGGGAAACCCGCCGGCCTCGGTGATGACGTAGTCGGCGCGCACGGCGTCGGTCTCGTGATCGGCCATCCAGCCGGCGCCGTGTGAGCCGAGCGCTTCCTCGTCGGCGACTGCGAAATAGATCAGCGTGCCCTCGGGCCGCCAACCGGAGTCGGCGAGCTTCCGAGTGGCGACGGCCATCGACGCGGTGAGATTCAACATGTCGACCGCCCCGCGGCCCCAGACCTCGCCGTCGACGAGTTCGCCGCCGAACGGATCGCGCTCCCAGCCCTCGGTCGCGGGCACGACGTCGGTGTGCCCCATCAGCAGCAGCGTCGGGGCTGCCGGGTTCGAGCCCTCGATCCGGGCGACCAGCGACTTGCGACCTGGGGTCGGCTCGTAGGTCTCGATATCGACGCCCGGACCCTCGAGAACCGTCTCCAAGACGTCCGACGAGCGGGTCTCGAACCCCGACTCCGGAGTGCCGTCGTTCACGCACGCATTGCGGATCAGCTGCTGGAGAAGTTCGGTTACTTCCACACCTGCACCCTAGAGTCATCCCGTCATGCAGAAGCCCCGCCACGTCATCGTCGACGGTTCGAACATCGCCACCGAAGGGCGGTCGATGCCGAGCCTCGCGCAGCTCGACGAGGCCGTTCGCGCCTTCATGGCCGAATTCCCCGACGCGCAGATCACCGTCGTCGTCGACGCCACCTTCGGCCACCGCATCCCGACCGAAGAAGTCGCGGCGTTCGACGAGGCCGTCGCCAACGCCGAGATCGTCTCGC
>JBEEFR010000061.1:0-9457 GCA_041166285.1 Actinomycetota bacterium
CATGACCACTGACTTCGACTCGATGTCGCAGTTCACCGACACCGTCGCCGGCGACGTCCGCGACCCGTATCCCGACTTGATCGTCAAGCGGCGTGAGTCGCCCGTCGAGCTCAACGTGCAGATGGGCTTCGACCTCGCGGATCGTCTGACCGCCACGGTGTATCGCTACGACGACGTCGCGACAGTGCTGCGCGACAACGACACGTTTTCGTCGGGCGCTATCCGCGACCTCATGGCGGTGGTGATGGGCCCGTACGTGCTCGTCGGCATGGACGAGCCCGAACACAAGCGGCACCGTCACCTCGTCTCCCAAGCGTTCCGTTCCAAGACGCTGGCCCACTGGGAGGACGATCTCATGGGCGACGTCATCGACGAACTGATCGACAACTTCGCCGACCGCGGCGCCGCGGAGTTGGTGCGCGAGTTCACGTTCCGCTTCCCCGTGCAAGTGATCGCGGAAGTCCTCGGCGTCCCGCGGAAGGACCACGTGCAGTTCCACGAGTACGCCGTGCAGATCATCAACGTCGCCGCCGATCCCGACACCGGGATCAAGGCGGGCGCGGCGATGCGCGAGTACCTGGTGCAGCACGTCGAGGCGCGGCGCAAGAATCCTGGAACCGACGTCATCAGCGATCTCGTCACCACGGAGATGGACGGCGAGACGCTCGACGACGAGGAGATCTACTCGTTCCTTCGGCTCCTGCTTCCCGCCGGAGCCGAGACGACGTACCGCGCCGCGGGCAACTTCATTTTCGGGTTGCTCACCCACACCGACCAGCTCGAGTTGTTGCGCGACGACCGCTCGTTGATGCAACAAGCGGTGGAGGAGTCGATCCGGTGGGAGACGCCGCTGCTGATCACCAACCGCAGGTGCATGCGCGAGACGGAACTGAACGGCGTGAGGATCCCCGAAGGCGCGGACGTGATCCCGCACCTCGGCTCGGCCAATCACGACGAGTCGCGCTGGGACAACGCCGAGTCGTTCGACATCACGCGCGAACCGCAACCGCAGATCGCGTTCGGCGTCGGTCCGCACATGTGCCTCGGGATGCACTTGGCCCGGCTCGAGCTGAAGGTGGCCGTCAACCGGTTGCTCGACCGGCTCCCGAACCTGCGCCTCGATCCCGACGGCGACGACCCGCACATCCACGGCGAGCGCTTCCGGTCGCCGACGTCGCTGCCGGTGCTCTTCGGCTGATGGCTGGCTTCGACATCGCCATCGACCGCACGCGCTGCATGGGCTCGGGCAACTGCAGCTTCTGGGCGCCCAACACGTTCGACCTCGACGACGAGGGCCTGTCATTCGTCGTCGACCCCCAGGGCGACGACGCGACGAAGATTCAGAACGCCGCCAACGGCTGCCCCACCCAAGCGATCACCCTGACGGTCAGTGGGGCTTCGGAAGTAGCGCCTCCAGGGCGTTGACGGCGCTGCAGCCGGCGTCGATCGGGGGCAGGGCGTCGTTCACGAGGACGTCGAGGAGTTCTTTGTACGCGTGCGCGGCGGCGCCATCGCCGAGTACCGCGGGCGCGCCGGCATCGCCGCCGGCGGCGACGTCGCCGTCGAGTGGCAACTGGCCGAGCAACGGCACGCCGAGTTTGCGCGCCAGGCGCTTCCCGCCGCCTTCGCCGAACAGCGCGTACGACTGACCGTCGGGGGCGACGAAGGCGCTCATGTTCTCGATCACGCCGACGACGCGCAGGTAGCCCTTGCGCGCCATGTCGGCGGCGCGCGCCGCCACTTGCTGCGCTGCGAGAGCGGGCGTGGTCACGATGACGACCTCGGTGCGCGGCAGCATGCGCGCCAGGCCCATCTGGATATCGCTCGTGCCCGGTGGCATGTCGATGAGTAGGTAGTCGACGTCGCCCCATGCCACGTCCTCGAGAAAGTGCTGGAGCGCGCGGTTGAGCATGAGGCCGCGCAGCATCACGGCTTCGTCTTCCTCGGCGCCTTCGATCGCGCCCATCGACACGACGCGCAGCAGTCCGTCGCCGACCTTCTTCTCGATCGGGGTGATCCGGACACGGTCGCCGTCGACCTTCTCGGCCTCGACCTTGGCGTCGACGCCGAGCAACCGCGGCATCGAGAAGCCGCCGATGTCGGCGTCGAGGACGCCGACCTTGAAGCCGCGCGCCGCGAGGCCGACCGCGAGATTCGCCGTCACCGTGCTCTTGCCGACGCCGCCCTTGCCCGACGCGATCGCGGCGACGCGCGCTGCGGGCGACAGGTCCATCGTGACCGTCGAACGCTCCTGGGCCTTGAAGCGAGCGCGGTCCATCAAGGACCGCTTCTGCTCGGCGGTCATCTCGCCGAATTTCACGTTGACCTTCGTCACTCCGGCGAGGCCACCGACGCGAGCGCGCACGTCCTTCATGAACTGGGCCCGCAAGGGGCAGCCGGCGGTGGTGAGTGCGACGGTGACCGTGACAGTGCCGTCCGCGATGACGATCGACTTGACCATGCCCAGGTCGAGGACGGAGTCGCCGAGTTCCGGGTCGATCACGCCCGCCAGCGCGCCCCGGACGTCCGTCTCGGTGACGGTCGCGCTATTTGGGCTACTCACAATGTAATTCTACCGGTTTCAAGCAGTAATATTCCCGGCGTGGACCGACTCGGCGTCTTCAAGGCGCTTGGCGACAACACGCGCTACGCCATCTATCTCGAGTTGGCACGCAGCGAAACTCCGCTGGCGACCGCCGAAATCGCGGACCTGCTCGACCTGCACCCCAACACCGTGCGTCCGCACCTCGAGCGCATGCGGGAAGTCGGTTTGCTCGAGGTCGACGCCGACAACCGCGGGACCGTCGGGCGGCCACAGAACCGTTACCGCATCGCCGCCGAGGCCCCGTCGCTGGGTCTCGAGTCCTCCTCGATGCGCCTGCTGGCGAAGATGCTCGCCGCGGCGGCCTTCATCGGCGGCATCGATCCCGAGGCCGCCGCCGAGGCCGGCCGGATCCAGGGCGAGGCCGGCGCCGCCGAGGCCGGGATGCAGCGCCGCACCGACGCCGCCCGCTGTGTGGCCGCGCTGGCGGACGAGCTGAGCTCGCTCGGTTTCGACCCCGCGACCGTCGACGACGGCGCCACCGCCACGATCGCGTTCACTCGCTGCCCGTTCCAGGAACTTGCCGAAGCGTTCCCCGATCTGGTGTGTCACCTGCACCGGGGAATGATCGAGGGGTTCGTCGACGTTCCTACTGGCGTGCGGGTTGCCGCATTCCACACCCTCGCGGACCGAGACCCATGCCGGGTCGACCTGGCCCTGCGGTAAACTTGTTACGAACCGTTTTCGAAGGAGCTTTCCGACCATGAGCGTTACCGAGACCACCCAAGGCGCTGGCATCACCCTTACCGACGCCGCGGCGGCCAAGGTCGCCGAACTGCTGGCCCAGGAAGGCGACGAGCGTCTCGCGTTGCGTGTTGCTGTGCGTCCCGGTGGCTGCAGCGGCTTCTCCTACGAGATGTTCTTCGACGCCGAGACCGACGACAACGACGAACTCACCACCTTCGGTGCGGTGAAGGTCGTCGTCGACACCACCTCGAAGCAGCTGTTGGTGGGCGCAACGCTCGACTACAAGGACGGCCTTCAGGGCGCGGGCTTCTCGATCAACAACCCGAACGCCACCAAGACCTGCGGGTGCGGGTCTTCGTTCTCCTAGTCGCTGAATCTCCTAGGACACATCCGCGTCGCCCAGACGCGGTCCAGTGAACCGGCCTTCTGGCTCGGATCGGCGTTGCCCGATCTGCAGCGGGAGGCCGGTGTCGCGCTCGGCGACGAATGGCCGCCGCTCGTGCGCAGCGGTATCGCCTGCCACCGCGAGGCCGACGCCGTGTTTCACGACCTCGACGTGTTCCGCACGCAGTCGGCTCGGTTGACGCGCGCGCTGCTCGACGCCGGTGTGCCACGCGGCGCCGCACGCGCCGTCGGCCACGCCGGATGGGAGCTGCTGTTCGACGGTGCGCTGCTCGACGACTCGTCGTTGGTCGACGCCTATCTCGCGGCCATGCGCGTACCCGTCGACGACGTCGAGTGGTCCGCCGCACTGATGCGGCGCGTCGAGCGGGGAGTGCCGACGTTCTACGCCGAGCCGGCGCACGTGACGGAGCTGTTGTGGCGCGTCCTGTCTCGCCGGCGTCTCCTCGCGTTCGACCGCGCCCACTGCGACGTCGTCACGGAGTGCCTTCGCGACGCGCAACCGTCGATCGCCGCGTCGGTCGACGACGTGTTCGCCGCGCTCGCCTAGTCGGGGATCGGCGCCTGATCGACGACGGCGCGCAATGCGGCGACGTGGCGCTCGAACGCCTTGCGGCCTGCGGCGGTCATGCCGAACCACGTCGTGGCGCCGCGACCGAATCCGGACTTGCGCACCTTGGCGTAGCCAGCGTCGACGAGTTGCGTCATCTGTTTCGACAGGTCCGAGTCGCTGACGTCGAGGGACTCCCGGAGGAAGGAGAACTCCACCCACTCCGTGGCGTTGAGCATCGCCATCGCACCGAGGCGCTTCGGCGCGTGGATGATCGGATCGAGATCGGCGACGCTCACGCGTGGCGGTACTTCAGCGTGCCCACAAGCGACCACGCCAGCGCGGCGAGGAGCAGCCCGATCGCGACCGGGCGGGCGAGGAAGAACAGCGGGATCCACACCGCGTTGACTGCGACGTCGAGCGCGATGGTCTTGAGGAGCTGGCGACGCGACGTCGGTGTCGCCCACGGCGCCCGCGGCCGCGCGTGGCGGCGCAGCCGCAGCACCGTGTGGAAGATGGCCAAAAACGCCAGCCACCCGACGATCATCCACGCCGACAAGCCCACCGCGACGAACACACCGATGAGCACGACATCGGCGGCGATCAGCACCAGGCTTGCGGAGGTGGGGTAGTCCGTCGCTGCAATCCGCGCCTTGTGCGCGAGACGATCGGCTTCGGCGAGTTCGACGTGCGGATTAGTTTCCATGATGGAAAGCATCGCGAATACTTTCCAACTCGTCAAGTACTTTCTATGCCAGCAAGCGTTGTATCGCCGCGCTGGCCTCGGTCTTGTCGAAGGGGCCGTTGAACCGCTCGGTCACGACACCGTTCTTGTCGGCCATGTACATGACGGGCTCCGAGTCGGTCTTGAAGGCGGCGAAGGCAGGACTGAGCGTCTTGCCGCTGGAGTCGCTGTACACCTCGACGTGCACGATGTTCAGCCGGTCACGCACCGCCGCCGACTCCGCAACGAGGATGTCGAGCACGGGACCACACGTCGCCGACTGACACAACGCCGGCGTCGCCAGCAACGCGATCGTCGGCTTGCCGTTCTTGCCGACGAGCGCGTCGAGACTCGCCGTGTGGAACGGGCAGACGCCCTCGCTGTGCGTGCAGATCGGATTGACGTCCATCGGGTTCGCCGGCGTCGGCGTGGCGACCTTCGGCAACGGCTTGCCCGGCACCGGCCACGCCACCGCGCTCGGGTCGTTGATCGTGATCACCGCGTCACCGGGTTTCTTTCCGGCGATCATCGCCCGCAGGCCCCAGTCGCCCGCAGTGTCGAAGTTGTGGTGGACGACGTAATACGGCCGGTCCTCGATGCCGTCCGACTTGCGCTCGGCGGCGACCGGCTCGGTGAGTTCCTTGGTGCCCGGCTTTTGGAAGGCGACGTGCACGGTGGCGTCCGGTCCCACGAGCGACGCGGGAACACCTTCGAACATGGCGAAGGTGACGCGCTCTTCAATACCGCTCAGCAGCATGGATCCGGCGAGCACCGTCGACAGCTCGTCCTGCTTGCCTTGCGTGGTCGACGTGTGGCCGACCTTGATGTCTTTGTCCTTGTTCTTGCCGCACGCGGCCATGACAGCGAGGGCGGACCCTCCGACGAGCAGTGCGCGGCGCGACAACAGTTCCGACATTCGGGCCAACGTAGTGTCGGCGCATGCCGGTTTTGTTCCGCCTCGACGGCCGCGAGGTCGCCGTCGAGCGTGACGGCGTTACGCTGCTGGACGCGCTGCGAGAGGAACTCGGCGTGCGGACCGCGAAGGACGGGTGCGCGCCGCAGGGTCAATGCGGCTGCTGCACCGTGTGGGTCGACGGGTCCGCGCGCGTCGCCTGCGTGACGCCGGTGCGCCGCGTGGCGGGACGCGACGTCACGACGGTTGACGGACTCGACCCCGCGGTGAAGCAACGTTTCGCCGACGCGTTCGTGGCGACGGGTGCGAGCCAGTGCGGTTTCTGCACGCCCGGCATCGTGATGCGACTCGCGGCGCTCGAACCGACGGCGCCGGTCGACGAGGTAAAGCGCGCCTTGTTGGCGCACCTATGCCGGTGCACCGGATGGCAGACGATCACCGAAGCGTTCTGTGCGTCGAATCTCGGCGCACAGCCGAAATTCGACGCACAGAGTGAACGCGCGACCCTCGAGGGGCGGACACCGCAGCGCGTGGGGACCAACATCGTGTTCGGGCACGGTGGATTTGCCGACGACACCGCGCCCGCCGACGCGCTCGTCGCGGTGCCAACCGTCGACGGGGAGTGGGTGGTCGGCGAAACCCTGGCCGAGGCGCGCGCGAAGGCCGGAAAAGTACAAGGGCGGCGCACGACGATTCCGCTGCGGCACCCACTGGAGGTCCCCGACGGCGAGTGGGATCTGACGCTGCGCACCACCTGGGTCGAGCCCGGATACCTCGAGCCCGACGCGTCGTGGTGCGCCCCGGGCGGCCACCCGGCGACACCGCTCGCCAACGGCGGCGCGTTCGGAGGCAAGACGGCGTCGATCGCGCCCAGCGCCGCGCAACGCCTGGCGGACGAACACGGCCGACCGGTGCGCGTCGTTTTGGCGCGTGAAGACGTCGTGCGGCTCGGACCGAAACGACCGCCCATCGCCGCTGGCGTCAACCGCGACGGCACCGGCGTCATCCGCGTCGTGCGTACACCGGGCATCGCCGACGCGATCCACTCCGTGCTCCCACATGTGACCGTCGAGGAGGTCGACGTCCCGGGTCCGCCGACGTCGGTGGGTGTACGCGCCGCCGGCTGGGCGGAGGCGTCGGTCCTCAAGTTCGCGCTTGCCGGCGAGTCACCCGCGACGATCGACGCCGACGGCGCCGTGCACGTCACCGTCGACGCCGGTGACCCGCTCGACCAAGTCGTGCTGCGCTCCTACTGCATCGGTGCCGCGCACATGGCTCTCGGGTGGGTGCGGAGTGAGGGCCTCGCCGTCGACGAGCACGGCGACGTACACGACCTCACGATCCGCAGCTTCGGCATCCTGCGCGCCGTCGACACGCCGGCGATCCATGTCACCATCACGGCCAGTGACGCGCCTCCGGTCAACGCATCCGACTCGGTCTTCGCCGCGGTCGCTGCGGGCGCCTGGCTGGCCGACGGCCTCCCGCAGGATTGGCCTACTCGTCGCAAAACGTAGGGTGAACCCATGACCGCCAAGCCGCTGGGTCCCTACACACCCGTCGTTCGATCCGGCGAGTGGATCGTCTGCTCGGGGCAACTCGGGATGAAGGACGGAGCGCTCGTGAGCGGAGGCGTCGCCGCGGAGACGACCCAAGCCGTCGCCAACCTGGCCGGTCTCCTCGAGTCAGAAGGCGCGTCGCTCGGCGACATCGTGAAGACGACCGTGTTCCTCACCAACATGGACGACTTCGCCGCCATGAACGAGGCGTACGTCGCGGCGTTCGGCGACCACCGCCCGGCGCGCTCGACCATCGGCGTCGCGGCGCTGCCGCTCGCCGGCGCGTCGGTTGAAATCGAAGCCTGGGCCCGGAAAGGGTAAGAATCCCCGCATGCTCGGTGCGCTCATCATCGCCCTGCTGATCACGATCGGCATCCCCGTCGCGTTCATGCTCATGGGGGCGCTCGTGTCGTTCGTCTTCGGCTGGACGCTCACCGACACCGCCGAAGCCGATCACCCCGGCTCCGAGCTCATCGACACCAACTACTGAGTCAAACCTGCGTTCTCTCGCACACGAAACGTGTGCGACGGAACACAAGTTTGGATGGGATTAGCTCCAGCGGGATTGGCCGAAGCGGTAGCCGACGGAACGCACCGTTTGGATGAGGTCGGCTTCGTCGACGAGCTTGGCGCGCAGGCGCCGCACGTGGACGTCGACCGTGCGAGCGCCGCCGTAATACTCGTAGCCCCACACGCGTGACAGCAGCGTCTGACGGGTGAAGACCTTCCCGGGGTGCGTCGCCAGGAACTTCAGCAACTCGTACTCGAGGAAGGTCAAGTCGAGCGGACGGCCGTTGACCGCGGCCTGATACGTCTCGGTGTTCAACACGAGCGGCCCGTACTCGACCAACTCCGGGCGCGTGCCACGACCGGTTCGCCAGAACAAGTGCTTGATGCGCGCCTCGAGCTCGCGCGGCTGGAACGGCCAGATGCAGAAGTCGTCGAAGAGGTCTTCGCGCAGTTCGAGCCGGTCGAGGAATTGCCCCGCCACCAACACGAGCAATGGCTCGAGCGGCTGATCTCGTTTGCGCAGTGCGCGGCACAGCGCGAACGCGCCCTCGGGGTCGTTGGCGGCGACGACGATCGCGCCCGCCCAGCCGTCGTCGGGTTCGTCGCGCACCGCGGCCTCCGGCGACGCGATCGACTTCCACGGATACCCCGCAAGGTCCAACGCCTGCACCAACTCGGGCGGCGGCGGGTCCGGGTACAGGAGGAGCGGTTCCATTACAGCGCCGAGAAGTACCGCTCGAGTTCGAACGGCGTGACTTGGGTCTTGTAGTCGCTCCATTCCGCACGCTTGTTGCGCAGGAACCACTCGAAGACGTGCTCGCCGAGTGTTTCGCGCACGAGCGACGACCCCTCCATCTCGTCGAGCGCCTCCGCGAGCGATCCCGGCAGCGCGTCGATGCCGGCCGCGGCGCGCTCCGCATCGGAGAGCGCGAACAAGTTGGTGTCGGCTTCGAGCGGGAGCTCGTATTCCTTCTCAATTCCGCGCAACCCCGCGGCGAGCACGACGGCGAACATCAAGTACGGGTTGCATGCCGGATCGGGCGAGCGGTACTCGATGCGCGTCGGGTCGGGACGGCCTTCCTTCGCGTGCGGCACGCGGACGAGTGCGGAGCGGTTGTTCCGCGCCCAACTCACGTACACCGGCGCTTCGTAGCCGACGACCAGTCGCTTGTAGCTGTTGACCCATTGGTTCGTGACGGCGGTGATCTCTCGTGCGTGCGTCAGCAGGCCGGCGATGAATCCCTTCCCGACGGGCGACAAGTGCACCGGGTCGTTGTCGTCGTAGAAGGCGTTGGTGTCCTCGTTGAACAGCGAGAAGTGCGTGTGCATGCCCGACCCCTGCACCCCGGCGACCGGCTTGGGCATGAAGGTCGCGTGCACGCCCGACTGCGTCGCGATCTCTTTCACGATCAGGCGCGTCGTCATGACGGCGTCGGCCATCGACAACGCATCGGTGTGTCGCAGGTCGATCTCGTGTTGCGACGGGCTGTCCTCGTGCTGGCTGTACTCGACG
>JBEEFR010000062.1:0-15599 GCA_041166285.1 Actinomycetota bacterium
CCTCGCCAACGGATGACCGCGGCGAAGTTGGCGCCCTACGAGTGCGGCATCGTCCCCGACCGGGAGCCGTCTGAGCGCTTCCCCGTCCGCTTCTACCTGGTGGCGATGATCTTCATCGTCTTCGACATCGAGATCATCTTCCTCTATCCCTGGGCCGTGCTGTTCGACCGACTCGGCACCTACGGGCTGGTCGAGATGGTGCTGTTCTCGGTGGCGGTGGTCGTGTCGCTGGCCTACCTGATCAGCAACGGCGCGCTCGACTGGGGTCCGGCGAAGAACCTCAAGACGCTCACCCGCATCCAGACGGGCAGCGCACGCACGACCGACTCCACCGTGCGCCGCATCGGGAACGCAGCCTGATGGGCCTCGAGTCCCTCAACCACAACTTCATCACCGGCACGCTCGAAGACCTTGTGAAGTGGGCGCGCCGCAACAGCGTGTGGCCCGCGACGTTCGGCCTGGCGTGCTGCGCCATGGAAATGATGGCGACCGGCGCGGCCAACTTCGACTTGAGTCGCTTCGGCATGGAGGTCTTCCGCGCGTCGCCGCGCCAAGCCGACCTGATGATCGTGGCCGGTCGCGTCTCGCAAAAGATGGCGCCGGTGCTGCGTCAGGTCTACGACCAGATGATGGAGCCCAAGTGGGTCATCTCGATGGGCGTGTGCGCGTCGACCGGCGGCATGTTCAACAACTACGCGATCGTGCAGGGCGTCGACCAGATCGTGCCCGTCGACGTGTACGCACCGGGGTGCCCTCCCGGCCCGGAGACACTGATCCACTCCATCCTCACGCTGCACGCCGGCATCAAGTCGGGCGAGATCACGCGTCGGCGCGAGTCGTCGGGCGCCGGCGCCGGCCTGCTGATCGAGGCGCACGCGTGACCGCGGTCGCGACGCTGCAGCACATCGCGCGCGACGACTACGTCACGAGCGTGCAGGGATTGTTCGATTCGGGCTTCAACATGTGCATCGACCTCACCGCCGTCGACTACCTCGAGTACTCCGGCCGTGAACTGCCCGACGAGATCGCGCCCGAGCGGTTCGAGGTCGTCGTCGGCTTGTTGAACATGACCGAAGCCACTCGTTGCCGGCTGCGGGTGCAGGTACCTGAGTCCGACCCCCATCTGCCGACGATCACCGACATCTACCCGGGCGCCGACGCCATGGAGCGCGAGGTGTTCGACATGTTCGGGATCATCTTCGACGGCCACCCGGACCTGACGCGCATCCTCATGCCTGAGGACTGGGAAGGCCACCCGCTGCGCAAGGACTTCGAGAACCCGCGCGTGCCCGTGCAGTTCAAGCACCCGCGGGCGACGAGGTAGTCGTGGCGGACATCGATCTCGGCGCGGAAGTCGAGCCTGTCGGCCAGACGTCGGAAGGCGCGCAGGAAGAGTTCGGCGTGCTGCGCATGTCCGAGGGTGTGCAACTCGACAGCGGCGACCTGTCGATCGAGACGGGCGAAGACCAGACGATGGTCATCAACATGGGCCCGCAGCACCCGTCCACGCACGGCGTGTTGCGCCTCATGCTCGAACTCGACGGCGAGACGGTGCTGCGCACGAAGCCGGTCATCGGTTACCTCCACACCGGCATGGAGAAGACCGGCGAAACGCTGACCTACACGCAGGGCGGCACCAACGTCACGCGCATGGACTACCTCTCGCCGTTCCACAACGAGATGGTGTTCTCGATGGCGGTCGAGGAACTCCTCGGGATCGAGGTGCCCGAGCGCGCGGTGTGGATCCGCATGCTGCTCGCCGAGCTGAACCGCATCAGTTCGCACTTGCTGTTCATGGCGACCAACGGCATGGACGTCGGCGCGATCTCGATGATGATCTACGGCTGGCGCGAGCGCGAGCTGGTGCTGGCGTTCTTCGAGAAGGTCACCGGCCTGCGGATGAACCACAACTTCATCCGTCCGGGCGGCTCAGCGGCCGACTTGCCCGACGGATGGCGCGACGACGTCTTGCACTTGCTCGACGCGCTGCCGCCTCGTCTCGACGAATACGACACGTTGCTCACCGGGCAGCCGATCTTCACGCAGCGCACGCAGGGCGTCGGCGTCATCACGCCCGAGCAGGCGATCGCGCTGTCGGCGACCGGCCCGACGCTGCGCTCCGCGGGCGTCGAGTGGGACCTGCGGCGCAACATGCCGTACTTCCACTACGACGAAGTCGACTTCGACGTCGTCGTCGGCACGTACGGCGACGCCTTCGACCGCTACGCCATTCGCCTCAACGAAATGCGCGAGTCGTTGCGCATCGTGCGCCAGGTGCTCGAGCGCATGCCGTCGGGCCCGTACCGCACGCTCGACAAGAAGGTGACGCCTCCGCCGCGCGGCCGCATCGACGAGTCGATGGAGGCGCTGATCCATCACTTCAAGATCTTCACGGAGGGCTTCAAGGTCCCGGAGGGTGAGGTGTACGTCGCCGTCGAGTCGCCGCGCGGCGAGCTCGGTTGTTACCTCGTGAGCGATGGATCGTCGAAGCCCTACCGCCTGCACATCCGCGGGCCGTCGTTCGTGAACCTGCAGTCGCTGCCGACGATGCTGCGCGGCGGCTTCATCGCCGACGCCGTCGCCGTTATCTCCTCGATCGACCCCGTGATGGGCGAGGTCGACCGCTAATCGCTGCGTCGGGCTAGTACCAAGCCGGCTGGATGGCGTGGGCGACGAGCAGGTGGGGGTTCGCGCCGCTGGCGCTCATCGTGTAGATCCCGCCGTCACGCATGAACGCGATCTGATTGGCGTCGGGCGACCACGCCGGGTCGGTGTCATCGCCCGACAGGTTGGTGATCGGCTGCCGGTTCGAGCCGTCGGCGTCCATCACGCAGATCTCGAAGCCGGAACCGCCATCGCCATCGCTGGCGAACGCGATCCTCGTGCCGTCGGGCGACCACGCCGGCGAGCCGCTGTTGGTCGTCGGCGGGTTGTACGGCGCCGCCACGCCGCTGGCGACGTCGAGCGCGAACAGCGCGTAATTGCCGTTCGCGCAGTCGGCGCTGCTCGACCAAAACACGATCGTCTTGCCGTCGGGCGACCACGACGGGTCGCGGTTGATGCAAGGCAGGTGCGTCAACTGCGTGGTCCCCGAGCCGTCGTTGTTGATCACCCAAATCTCGCTGTACTGCGCGTTCGAGTTGTCGATGCGCGCGAACGCGATCCGGTTCCCGTCGGGAGACCACACGGGCTCGCTGTCGGCGGCGACGCCGGTCGTGAGGCCGTACTCACCGCTGGCGGAGACGACGTGCAGCGCGCCGCCGGCCCCGTCGGCGTCGGCGAAGGCGATGGCTTTGTGATCCGGCGACCACGCGGGGAAGTAACCCGTTGACGCCACCTTCTTGGCGTCGGGCGCGTTGGGATCGGGATTCATCGTCCAAAGCGCCCCGGCCGCGCTGAAGGCGATCCGCCCGGGGACGAACGCGCCGCCACCCCCGCTGCCACCCCCGCCGTGCCCGCCGGTCGTCGTCGCCGGGCCGCCGCCACCGGTGCCGCCGGTGGTCGTGTTGGTGGCGCCGCGACCGTTGCCGCCGCTGCCCGTCGTCGTGCGCCCAGCGTGATGCGTCGCCGGTGCGTGGATCGGCGCGCCGAGCTTGCCGATGGTCAGCGGAGTGGCGCCCCGTTCGGATCCGCCCGCGGGCGTGTGATCGAGCACGTCGGACGGAACGGTCACGGTCGGCGACGGCTGCAGCGACTGTTGGTCGGCGCGCAGCTCCACGCCGCGGTGGTCCCCCGGGTCGTGGCGCGTGATACCGACGACGATGCCGATGACCACGAGCAAGGCTGCCGTGATGATCGAGCTCGCATGGCGGCTGGTCCGGATGTAGTGCACTCCCACAACGTTAAGGTGCGCGGGTGGACGCTCCGGTGGCGCTCCGGCTGGAAAATGTGACAAAGCGCTTTCCGGGGGCCTCTGTCGACGCCGTTGCGAACCTTTCGCTCGATTTGCCCGAGGGCACGTTGACCGCGCTTGTGGGCCCTTCGGGGTGTGGCAAGACGACGACGCTGCGCATGATCAACCGCCTCGAGGAGCCGACGAGCGGTCGCATCGAGCTGTTCGGGACCGACCTGCGCGCCAAGCCGCTGCACGAACTGCGGCGCGGCATCGGCTACGTGATTCAGCAAGCCGGCCTGTTTCCCCACCGGACTGTCGCGGCGAACATCGCCACCGTGCCCAAGCTGCTGCGGTGGGACAAGGCGCGCATCCGGGCGCGGGTTGATGAACTGGTGGAACTCGTCGGTCTCGACCCCTCGATCCTCAGCCGCTATCCGGCGGCGTTGTCCGGCGGGCAGCAACAGCGCGTCGGCGTCGCCCGCGCCCTCGCCGCCGACCCACCGGTGTTGTTGATGGACGAGCCGTACTCGGCCGTCGACCCGATCGTCCGCGAGCGGTTGCAAGACGAACTCATCGCGCTGCAGCGACGCGTCCGCAAGACGATCGTGTTCGTGACCCACGACATCGACGAGGCGATCAAGCTCGCCGACAACGTGGCGCTTATGCGCGTCGGCGGGGAGCTGGCGCAGTTCGGGCCGCCCGACGAGTTGTTGCGAGCACCCACGAGCCCATTCGCCGAATCGTTCCTCGGCAACGAGCGCGCGCTGCGGCGCCTCGCATTGCACAAAGTGGGTGACGCGAAACTCGCGGCGCTGCAGGGCGAGCCGAACGGCTTGCCGACGGTTGCGGCGTCGGCGCCGCTGCGCGAGGCGCTGGACGCTCTCGTGGGGCAGGGGGTCACCGCGGTGGTCGTCACCGACGACGCCGGCGCGCCCGTCGGCACGCTGGACGTCGTCGCCATCGCCGGAGCCCTCCACGGCGAATGAGCGGACCTGATTCGTTCATCTGGTGGGACTGGGTCGGCAGACACGAACACGAGATCTGGCTCGCCACCCTTGAGCACCTGCGGCTCACGCTGCTGGCCGTCGTCATCGGCCTCGGCATCTCGTTGGTGCTCGCCGTCGTGTCGCTGCGGTGGCGCCGGCTCTACGCGCCACTCGCCGGCTTCGCGGGGCTGCTGTACACGATCCCGAGCCTGGCGTTGTTCGCACTGTTGCTCCCGATCACGGGCTTCAACACGCTCACGGCCGAGATCGGCCTTGTGTCGTACACGCTCGCCATCTTCCTGCGGAACATCGTCGAAGGTGTCGACGGCGTGTCGTTCGCGGTGACGGACGCCGCCGACGGCATGGGGTACGGGTTGGCGCGCCGGCTCGCCACCGTCGAGTTACCGCTGGCGTTGCCGGCGATCATCGCCGGATTGCGGATCGCAACCGTCACGACGGTCGGCCTCGTCACCGTCACCGGTTTGATCGGCCAGGGCGGCTACGGCTCTTTCATCAACGCCGGCCTCGGGCGCACATTCAGCACCGAGATCGTGGTCGGCGGCGGGTTGTCGGTCGTGATGGCCGTGGTGCTCGACGTGCTGCTCATCGCCGTCGAGCGGTTTGCCACTCCGTGGTCGAGGAACACATGATCAGCCTGTTCTGGCACTACGTGACGACGGCGCACAACTGGTCGGGCCGCAACGGGATAAGCCACCGCGCCCTTGAGCACCTCCGGCTGTCGCTGGCGGCGATGGTGGCCGCCGCGCTGCTGTCGGTGCCGGTCGCCGCGTGGCTCGGCCACATCCGTCGCGGCGGCTTCGTCGGGCAGTCGGCGGTGAACGTCGGCCGCGCCATCCCGTCGCTGGCAATCCTCGCCCTGCTGTTCCCGCTGTCGTTGCGCTACGGGTTCGGTCTGGGGTTCTGGCCGACGTTCGCCGCGCTCGTGATTCTCGCCGTGCCGCCAATGTTCGCCAACACCTACGCCGCGGTTCGCAACGTGGACCCGGCCGTGGTCGACGCGTCTCGGGGAATGGGTATGAAGCCCGCCGAAGTGTTGCTGCGCGTCGAGATCCCCGGCGGCGCCGGCTTGATACTGACGGGAGTCCGCATCGCGGCATTGCAGGTAATTGCGACAGCCACCCTCGGCGCCTACGTTGGATTCAACAGTCTCGGCTCGTTCATCAACGAAGGGTTCGGCCAGCGCGACGACGCAAAGCTGCTCACCGGCGCAGTTGCGGTGGCGTTGTGTGCGCTCTCGGTCGACCTCATCTTTGGAGTCATCGTCCGCCGCGCCACGCGGTGGCAACGGAAAGGAATCCGCTTGTGAAGCGTTCGCTATCGAAGGTGCTGGTCGTAACGCTTGGCCTCAGCCTCGTCCTCGCCGCCTGCGGCAAGGACGACAAGAAGAATGATTCGACGCCGACGACGGCCAAGGCAGCGAAGTCTTCGGTGCCGATCACAATCGGCGCGCAGGACTTCCAGGAGTCGAAGATCCTCGCCGAGATCTACGCGCAAGGCCTCAAGGCGCAGGGCTACACCGCGTCGGTGAAGCCGCTCGGCGCGAGCGCCTACCGCAAGGTCGAGCTTGAGGCGTTCAAGGCGGGAACTATCAACTTCGCGCCTGAGTACGCCGCGTCGATGCTCGAAGAACTCAACAGCAAGAAGGGCGAAGCCACCGGGGACGCCAAGGCGACGACCGACAAGCTCAACACCTACTTGCCGACGGTCGGATCCGGTCTCGTGGCGCTCGAGCCGAGCGACGCTGTCGACACGAACGCCTTCGTCGTCACGAAGAAGACTGCCGATGACCTCGGCCTCACATCACTGAGCGATCTCGCCGCCAAGGGCAAGGACCTCAAGCTCGGCGCACCGTCCGACTGCGCGACCAATCCCAACTGCGTGCCCGGGCTGAAGAAGGTTTACAACGCCGACTTCTCCAATTACACGACGCTCGGTGCCGGCCAGCCGATCGCCCAGGCGCTCGAGGCGGGCGCGATCACGATGGGTGTGCTGTTCTCGACCGACTCGACCATCGCCGTCAAGAACTTCGTGCTCCTGAAGGACGACAAGCACATGCTCTCCGCCGACAACGTCGTACCGGTCGTGGCGAAGGCGCTTAACACTGCCGGCTTCGCCGAAGCGGTCAACAAGATCAGCGCGAAACTGACGACCGCCGAACTGATCAAGCTCAACAAGCAGTACGACGTCGACAAGGCGGACCCGGCCGTCATCGCCAAGGGGTTCCTCACGAAAGAGAAGCTGCTCTAACGCATCCGTTTGTGACGGGTTTCACTAGTGTCGGAGCGGTATGGCCCGACTGAGCGCGAACAACCTGGCGACGGCCCAGGCGATCATCGCCCGGTACCCCAAACCGCGCTCCGCGCTGGTCCCGCTGTGCCACCTCGCGCAGGAACAAGACGGCTATCTGAGCAACGACGCGATGGCGCACATCGCCGAGCTGATCGGGTGCACGCCCGCGGAGGTCTACGGGACCGCGAGCTTCTACGAGATGTTCAAGCTCCACCCGTGTGGCAAGTACCTCGTCGGCGTGTGCACGAACATCTCGTGCATGCTCGAGGGCGCGTACGAGTTGCTCGAACACTGTGAGAAGACGCTCGGCGTCGAGGTCGGGGGTACGACCGCCGACGGGATGTTCACGCTCGAAGAGGTCGAGTGCTCGGCTGCGTGCACCGTCGCGCCGGCCGTGCAGGTGAACTACCGGTACCAGGAGCGCGTCACGCCCCAGGCATTCGACGAACTCGTCACCGAGTTGCGCGCCGGTCGGCGCGACGACATCCCGCCGCACGGCGTCCTTGCCAAGGTTCGCCAGGTCCCGACGGACCGTTGGGCGGACTCCGCCAGGAGCGGAGACAAGCCGTGATTCGCACCGACATCCCGAAGATCGTGAGCCGCCGGTTCGACCAACCGGACGCGCACACCCTCGACGGGTACCTACGCACCGGCGGTTACGAAGGCCTGCGCAAGGCCCTCGCCATGACACCGGACGAAGTCGTCGAGGTCGTCAGTGGTGCGACGCTGCAAGGGCGCGGTGGCGCGGGGTTCCCCGCCGGCAACAAGTGGAAGCTGCTCGCCGACAAGTTCCCGCGCTGGATCGTCGTCAACGGTGACGAGTCCGAGCCGGGCACGCACAAGGACCGCACGCTCATGGAGCGCGATCCCCACATGGTGATCGAGGGCGCGCTCATCACGGCCTACGCCTGCAAGGCGAGTCAAGTGTTCCTCTACGTCCGCGGCGAGATGGCGCACGCCCAGGAGCGCATCGCCCAAGCGCTCAACGACGCGTACGCCGCGGGTTACGTCGGCAAGAACATCCTGGGCGGACCGTGGTCGATGGACGTCACGCTGCACTGGGGCGCGGGCGCGTACATCGTGGGTGACGAGACGGCGCTGCTCGAATCGCTCGAAGGCAAGCGCGGCATGCCGCGGCCCAAGCCGCCGTTTTTCCCGGCGGCGATCGGGCTGTACCACAACCCGACGATCGTGAATAACGCCGAGACGCTGGCCACCATCCCGTGGATCATCGACAACGGTTTCGAAGCGTTCGCCGCGCTCGGCAGTGAGAAGTCCAACGGGACGAAGCTGATCGCGTTGTCGGGACACGTCAAGAAGCCCGGCACCTACGAGATCGAGTGTGGCGTCGTCACGTTCCGCGACGTCTTCTACGACCCACTGCTCGGCGGTGGCATCCGCGACGACAACGAACTGAAGGCGTTCATCCCCGGCGGCGGCTCGTCGCCGTGGCTGTTCCCGGAGCACCTCGACATGCCGATGGAAGCGTCGCTGGTCGGCCCCGCCGGAGCGATGCTCGGTTCGGGAGCGATCGTCGCCATGGACGAGACGACCGACATGGTGCGCGCCGCATGGCGCCTCGTGCGCTTCTACGCCAAGGAAAGCTGCGGGAAGTGCACGCCGTGTCGTGAAGGCACGAGCTGGCTGGAGACGATCATGGCGCGCATCCTCGCGGGCCACGGCCGTCCGCGAGATCTCGACCTGTTGCTCGACGTGTCGGACAACATCAGCCCCGGGCCGTTCCCGGGCCCGAACGTGACCCCCGGTGAGCCCGCGTACGCGCCGTTCCCGTACAAGAAGACGACGATCTGCGACCTCGGTCCGTCGGTCGTGTCGCCACTCATGAGCGCGCTGCGCCGCTTCCGTCCGGAGTTCGACGCCTACATCGCGCGCAACCCGCGCAAGCTGATCGAGGTCGCGAGTGTCTGACGAGAAGACCGTCCCCGAATCAGGCGAAGACGTCACCGAGAAGGACAACGAACTCACGCAGGAGGCGCACGAGCAGGAAGTAGCGCCGACGCCTCCACCCGACGGCGTTGCGGTCACGCTCAACGGCACGCAGATCTACGCCGACAAGGGCGAGTTGTTGATCGAAGCCGCGCAACGCCATGGCGTGCACATCCCGCGCTTCTGCTACCACGAGCGTCTGCGCCCGGTCGGCATGTGCCGCATGTGTCTCGTCGAAGTCGACACCGGTCGCGGCGCCATGTTGTCGCCGGCGTGCCTCGTCGAGTGCACGCCCGACATGAAGGTCGAGACCGACTCCGAGAAGTCGCGCAAGGCGCAGGACGGCGTCATCGAATTCCTGCTCGTCAATCACCCGCTCGACTGCCCGGTGTGTGACAAAGGCGGGGAGTGCCCGCTGCAGGACAACACCATCGCCTTCGGCCCCGGCGAAACCCGCATGGTCGAAGAGAAGCGTCACCGCGAGAAGCCGATCCCGCTGTCAGATCTGGTGCTGCTCGACCGGGAGCGCTGCATCCTGTGCGACCGCTGCACGCGCTTCGCCGGCGAGGTCGCCGGTGACCCGCTGATCTCGTTCATCAAGCGCGGCGTCGAAACCGAAATCAACACGTTCCCGGACGACCCGTTCGCGTCGTACTTCAGCGGCAACACGGTGCAGCTGTGTCCGGTCGGCGCGCTCACGGCGAAGCCCTACCGCTTCGCCGCGCGACCGTGGGACCTCGACCAAGCAGAGTCGACGTGCATGACGTGCGCTGTCGGGTGTCGCATCGAGGTGCAGTCGCAGAGCCGCGAGCTGACGCGCTATCTCGGAGTCGACAGCGACCCGGTGAACCACGGGTGGCTGTGCGACAAGGGCCGCTTCTCGTACGAGGCTGTCAACAACACGGCGACGCGTGTCACCGCGCCGATGGTGCGCAAGCACGGTGAACTCGTCGAGGTCGGTTGGGGCGAAGCGCTCGCCGCGGCGGCGAAGGGCTTGTCGGATGCCATCGGTCGTCACGGCGGCGGTTCGGTTGGCATCATCGGCGGGTCCCGCCTGACGAACGAAGATGCGTTCGCGTGGGCGAAGCTCGCCCGCGACGTCCTGAAGACCCCGAACGTCGACGCGCAACTCGACGACGGGTTGCCGGCGTCGATCGTGCTCGGACTGCCGCGGGCGACCATCGACGAAGCCTGCGCCGCGCCCGTCGTGATCACGTTGGCGCCCGACATCAAGCAGGAACTGCCGGTGCTGTACCTGCGCCTGCGCGAGGCGTTCCTCAACGGCACGTCGAAGTTGATCGAGCTGACCCCGGCGGCGACCTCGCTGACGCCCTACGCCACCGCGTCGCATCCGTACCGTCCCGGCGAGGCGGGCGCAGCGGCCGCCGCGATCGTCGAGCAAGTAACCGACGCGGGCGCGGTCGTCATCCTCGGCCGCCCGTCGACCGCGGAAGCGGCGAACTTCGTCACCGAAGCCGCCCTCGTCCTGGCGGCCAAGCTGCCGGGCGTCAAGTTCCTCTCGGCGCTGCGACGCGGCAACGTCCACGGCGCGCTGGCGTACGGCCTGTATCCCGGCACCGACGGCATGGACACCGGTGCGATGCTGCGCGCGTCGGCCAACGGCAAACTGGCGGCGCTCGTCCTGCTGGGCGCTGATCCCGCGGGTGACGTGCCCGACGCCAGCCTCGCCCAGCGCGGGCTCGCCGGCGCCGGCTTCACGATCGCCGTCGACTCTGCGCAGTCGAGCGCGACGGCGCGGGCCGACGTCGTGCTGCCCGCGGCGGCGTTCGCCGAGAAGAGCGGCACCACGACGAACATCGAAGGCCGCGTGACGCGCGTCGGACAGAAGGTCACGCCTCCCGGCGTTGCGTGGCCCGACTGGATGATCGCTGCCGAGTTGGCGTTCGCCATGGGCGGCGACCTCGGTTTCGAGACGATCGACGACGTTGCCGCTGCCGCCGGCACCGACGACGACTCCGTCGCCGGCGACGGCGCAGTGATCGCGCCGACGTGGTCCGGAGCGATGCCGCCGACTCCCGAGATCAACATCCCGGCGGCCGACGCCTATTCGTTGCGACTCGTCTCCGGCCGCATGCTCTACGACGACGGCTGGTCGGTGAAGTGCTCGCCGTCGCTGTCCAATCTCGCCAAGCCCGTCGTCATGCGCGTCAACCCGCGCGACCTCGACCGACTCGGCGTCGCGACCGGCGGTCAGGTGCGCGTCAGTGGCGCACACGCGAACTTCGTCGTCAACGTGCACGCCGACACGGGCGTGCCCGCGGGCAGCGCATGGTTGCCGGTCAACGTCGCCGCTGACGACGCCCGGTCGCTCATCGACGCCAGCGGTCCCGTGACCGACGTGCGGATCGAGAACGTCCAATGAATCTCCTCGCGCTCGACCCGCTGTTCAACCATGGCCTCGATCTCGGCGTGGTTCTCATCGTGATCGTGAAGACGATCGTGACCTTCGCCGTGCTGATGATCGCCGTGCTGTTCATGGTCTGGTACGAGCGCAAGCTCGTGTCGGACCTGCAGAACCGCATCGGTCCCGCGCGCGCCGGCGGCCGCTTCGGCATCCTCCAGTCGCTGGCCGACGGCATCAAGCTGTTCTTCAAAGAAGACCTGCTGCCCGACCGAGCCGACAAGCGCGTGTTCCGTCTCGCGCCGTACCTCTCGGCGGTACCCGCGTTCTTGAGCTTCGCCATCGTGCCGGTCGGCGGCTCGATCACGATCGCCCACCACACGACGTACTTGCAGCTGGCCGACCCGCCGATCGGCATCCTGTTCCTGCTGGCCATGAGCGGCGTGTCGGTGTACGGCGTCATGCTCGCCGGGTGGTCGTCGGGCTCTAAGTACCCGCTGCTCGGTTCGGTGCGCGCGTCGGCGCAGATGGTCAGTTATGAAGCCGCGCTCGGCCTGTCGATCGCGACCGTGGTCGTTCTCGCCGGCACGCTGTCGACGCGCGGCATCGCCCTCAACCAGGCCGGCGCCGGCCCCGGCGGGTTCTTGCCCGCGTGGAACCTCGTGCGCCTTGGCGTGGTGCCCTTTGTGATCTTCCTCATCGCCGCGACGGCGGAATTGAACCGCCCTCCGTTCGACCTCGTAGAAGCGGAGCAGGAACTCGTCGGCGGCTTCCACACCGAGTACTCGTCGATCCGGTTCGCGCTGTTCTTCCTCGCCGAGTTCATGAACACAGTCACGATGTCGGCGATCGTCGTCACGCTGTTCCTCGGCGGCCCGAGCGGACCGCTGTTGGGGGTGCTGCCCGACTGGCTGTGGCCGATCATCTGGTTCGTCGCCAAGCTGATGATCTTCCTCTCGGTGCAGGTGTGGTTCCGCGCCACGCTGCCCCGGCTGCGCTACGACCAACTGATGGACATCGGTTGGAAGGTGCTGATCCCGCTGGCGCTGTTCTGGCTCCTCGTGATCGCCGCTGTCCGCGTGCACTCGTGGTACGCACTCGTCGCTGTGCCGACCGGGATTTTGCTGGCGCTGCTGTTGCAGCGCTCCATGGCCGTCGGGCGAGCGCGCATTGAGGAAAGGGTCGGGCAGTAATGGGACTCCTTGAAGGCTTCGGCGTCACCGCGAAGCAGATTGGTCACGTCGTCACGGTTCCCTATCCGGACGAGAAGCGACCGAAGTCCGAGCGGTTCCACGGCCGTCACGTCCTCAACCGCTACGAGGACGGGATGGAGAAGTGCATCGGGTGCGAGTTGTGCGCCGGTGTGTGTCCCGCCAAGTGCATTTACGTGCGCGGCAAGGACAACCCGCCCGACGCACCGGTTTCGCCCGGCGAGCGGTTCGGCTTCGTGTACGAGATCAACTACCTGCGTTGCATCCACTGCGACTTGTGCGTGGAGGCGTGCCCGACCGAAGCGATCACCGAGTCGAAGCTGTTCGAGTTCTCCTTCACGAACCGCGACGACGCCATCTACACGCGCGAAGAACTCATCGTGGGTGACGACGGCAAGCCGAAGCAGATGCCGTGGGAGGACTGGCGAGAAGGCGACGACGAGCACACGTCGGCCTGGATGCGCGCCACCGCCCCGAGTGGCGACCCGAACTACCAGAACACTGCGCTGTGGTCCGGCGAACTGGGCTACGGCGTGCGCGCCCCCGAGCAAGGCCAGCACGAGCCCGTCGTCGAAGCGACGGTCGCGGACGAGCACGGAGACTCGCACTGATGCTGCTCGCGGCCAGCGCGCCGCTGGCGGACAAGCTCGTCCTCATCGCCGGCGCCGTCATCGTGCTCGGTGGCGCCATCGGCGTCGTCGTGGCGCGCAACCCGGTGCACGCGGCGTTGATGCTCGTCCAGACGCTCTTCGGCGTCGCCGTCCTGTTCGTGGCGCAAGGAGCGCACTTCCTCGCGGCGGTGCAAGTGATCGTCTACGCCGGCGCCATCGTCGTGTTGTTCCTGTTCGTGATCATGCTGCTCGGCGTCGACAAAGAAGAGTTGGTCGCGGCCGAACCCATGCAGAGCCAGGCCATCGTCGCCGGCATCGTGATGGTCATCACCCTGGCCGAGCTGTGGCTGCTGGGCCACGGCCACTGGGCGACGGGCACCAAGAGCGTCGTGGGCGCGTTGCAGGGCCCGGGCGGCAACGTCGAGCAACTCGCCGAGACGATTTTCACCCGCTACCTGTTCGCGTTCGAAGCGACCTCGGTGTTGCTGGTGATCGCCGTGGTCGCAGCGGTCGCGCTGGCGCGGCGCCCGGAAGGCGCGGACGTCGACGCCGACGTCGTGGCCGCATCCGAAGCCGAGGACGCGCAGCGCGCGGCCGCCGCCGAAGCCGTCGACGAGCTGGCGATGGAAGAGGAGGCCGCCGAGGCCGAGGAAGTGACGTCGTGAACCTCCTCGCCTACACGTACGCACTCACGCCGTGGTACCTCACGGTTGCCGCGGCTCTGTTCACGATCGGCGCCGTCGGCCTGCTCGTTCGCCGCAATGTGCTGGTGATGTTCATGTGCGTCGAGCTGATGCTCAACGCCGTCAACCTGACGTTCGTGTCGTTCGCCCGCGAGCTCAACGACATCGGGGGCCAGGCGCTCGTGTTCTTCGTGATGGTCGTCGCCGCCGCCGAAGTCGTGGTGGGTCTGGGCGTGATCGTGGCCATCTTCCGTCGCCGCTCGGGGGCAACCGCCGACGACCTTCACATTCTCAAGGGCTGAGGACTTGATCGACGCCGCCGTTCTCATCCCGCTGTTCCCGCTCGTCGGGTTCGCCACGCTGCTCGTCTTCGGCAAGCGGCTCGGCGATCCGCTCTCGGGTTGGATCGCGACCACCGCCATGGGCGGCGCGTTCCTCAGCGCGTGCGTGACCTTCGCCGGACTGCTCGACCGCTCAGGCGAACACCGTCACCACGTGCAGCGCCTGTTCGAGTGGATCCACGTCGGCGCGCTCAAGGTCGACGCCGCACTGCTGGTCGACCCGCTGTCGATCACGATGGCGTTGTTCGTCACCGGCGTCGGCACGCTGATCCATCTCTATTCGATCGGTTACATGCACGGCGACGAGAAGTACCCGAAGTTCTTCGTGTACTTGAACCTGTTCGCCTTCTCGATGCTGATGCTCGTGCTGGGCTCGTCGCTGCTCGTCGCGTTCCTCGGCTGGGAAGGCGTCGGCGCCTGCTCGTACTTCCTGATCTCGTTCTGGTTCGACCGCCCGACGGCCGCCGCCGCCGGGAAGAAGGCGTTCATCACCAACCGCGTCGGTGACGTCGGCTTCATGTTGGCGATGTCGCTCACGTTCGTCACGATCCACTCGCTCAACTTCACCGACCTCAACCACGCATCGCTGACCACGGCGACGGCCACGGGCATCGCGTTGCTGCTGTTCCTCGGTGCCTGCGGCAAATCGGCGCAGCTGCCGCTCTACGTGTGGCTCCCCGACGCCATGGAGGGCCCGACCCCCGTGTCGGCGCTGATCCACGCGGCGACGATGGTGACCGCCGGTGTGTACCTCATGTGTCGCGTTGCGCCGGTCCTGCACCAAGCGCCGAAGGTGTCGACGGTCATCGCCATCGTCGGCGCGCTCACGGCCTTCGTCGCCGCGACGATCGCGGTGGCGCAGAACGACATCAAGAAGGTGCTGGCGTACTCGACGGTCAGCCAGCTGGGCTACATGTTCCTCGCGGTCGGCTCGGGCGCGTACGTCGCCGCCATCTTCCACATGGTCACGCACGCGTTCTTCAAAGCGCTGATGTTCCTCGGCGCCGGTTCCGTGATCCACGGAATGCACCACGAGCAGGACATGAAGAAGATGGGCGCGATCCGCAAGTTCATGCCCGTCACGTCGGCGACCTTCATCGTCGGCTGGCTGGCGATCGCCGGGGTGCCGCCCTTCGCCGGCTTCTGGTCGAAAGACGACATCCTGCTCGCGGCCTGGGCCCACGACGGCTCCGGGCTCTGGAAGGTGCTCTGGGCCATCGGGTTCATCACGGCGCTGCTCACCGCGTTCTACATGAGCCGCCAGGTGTTCATGGTGTTCTTCGGCAAGCCGAACTTCGAAACCGAGGGTGAGC
>JBEEFR010000063.1:0-15175 GCA_041166285.1 Actinomycetota bacterium
GCGATCTCCAGCAGGCCGGCCTTGTTCGCCTGCACCGCGTCGCCCCATCCGGGGTTGACCACGACGACCGTCGTGTCGGCGGCGCCGGCGATCTCGACTTCGACCTGGCCGACGCCGACGGTTTCGATGAGCACGGTTGGATACCCCGCCGCGGCGAGCACCCGCGCCGCTTCGGGCGTCGCCAGTGCGAGCCCACCGATGTGGCCGCGCGTCGCCATCGAGCGAATGAACACGCCGTCATCGGTGGCGTGGTCCTGCATGCGTACGCGGTCGCCGAGGATTGCACCGTTGGTGAACGGCGACGACGGGTCGATGGCGAGCACGCCGACGCGGTCGCCCGTCGTGGTGCGGATGTGGCTAACGAGCGCATTGGTGAGCGTCGACTTGCCGGCGCCGGGCGCGCCCGTCATCCCGATGAGGTTCGCCGTGCGCGCCGCCGACCACGTGAGACGGCTCACGGCGCTGGCCTGGTCGCCGCCGCGTTCGACGTAGGAAATCAGTCGCGCGATGGCGCCGCGGTTGCCGTCACGCGCAGCAGCGAGAAGTTCGGCCGGGTCCCCTGCGCGCACCCGGTGAGGCTAGAAGCCGCTCGGATCCACGTCGAAATCGATGCCCTTGGCACGCACCTCGGTGAGGCCTTCGACGCGGTCCTTGAGAATCCGCTCAACGCCCTGCTTGAGCGTCATCGTCGACATGGGGCAGCTGCCGCACGCACCCATCAGCTCGACGTCGAGGATGCCCGTGGTTTCGTCCAGATTGAGGACGCGAATGTCACCGCCGTCGGACTGGAGCGCCGGGCGGATGGCATCTAGGGCTTCGAGAACTGCGGATTCCACGTGTGGTTCAACCTCTTCCGGAAGGAACTTCTTCCCAGGTTACGTCAGCACCTACCGATTGGAGCGAAGCGACGAGGTCGGCGTAGCCCCGCTCGACGTGGTGGGCGTCGTGCACGACGGTGCTGCCGTCGGCCGCCAGGCCCGCCAGGACCAGTGCGGCGCCGGCACGAATGTCGTGCGCCCGGATCGGCGCACCCGACAGACGGGGGACGCCGCGGACCACCGCGTGATGCCCCTGCGTGCGGATATCGGCGCCCATGCGGACCAGCTCGGCGACGTACGCATACCGGTTGGCGCCGTAGACGTTCTCGGTGACGATGCTGACGCCCTCGGAGACCGTCAGCAGCGTCAGCAAGAACGGCTTGTAGTCCGTCGCGATGCCGGGATACGGCAGCGTCGACACGTCCGCCGAGCGCGGGCGGCCTTCGCTGGTGACCCAGATGCCCCCGCCTTTGTCTCCCCCGTCGACGGCCGACACGTGCACGCCCATCTCGCCCAGCTTCTCGGCGAGCATGTCCATGTGCTCGAGGCGCGCGCCGCGGATGGTGACGCCACCCTCGGCGAGGCCGACGGCCGTCGCATACGTGGCCGCCTCGACGCGGTCCGGGATCACGACGTGCTCGATCGGGTGCAGCGCGTCCACGCCCTCGATGGTGAGCGTCGACGTGTCCTTGCCGTCGATGCGCGCGCCCATCGCGGTGAGGAGGTCGACGAGGTCGCCGATCTCGGGCTCGCGCGCCGCGTTGTCGATCACCGTCGTGCCTTTCGCGAGCACTGCCGCCATCAACAGGTTCTCGGTCGCGCCGACGCTCGGGTAGTCGAGGTTGATGCGCCCGCCACGCAACTGATCGGCGCGGGCGTCGAGGTCGCCGTGACGCACGACTATTTCCGCGCCCATCGCTTCGAGGCCTTTGATGTGCATGTCGATGGGCCGCGAACCGAAGTCGTCGCCGCCGGGCATCGGTACCTTCGCCCGCCCGAACCGCGCCAGCAACGGACCGAGCACGACGATCGACGCCCGGATGCGCTCTGCGAGTTCGTAGGGCGCTTCGGGCGTGCAGTCCGTCGGCACGTCGAGCACGAGCGACGATTCGGTCTCCAGGCCACTGCGGTCGATGACGACGCCCATGGCGGAGAGCACGTCGCCCATGACCGTCACGTCTTCGATGGCGGCGACGTTCGAAATGACGTGGCGGCCGGGGGCCAACAGCGTGGCCGCCATGCACTTCAGCACCGAGTTCTTCGCGCCCGAAACAGAGACCTCACCGGTCAGGGGCGCGCCACTCCGAACAACGATGCGCCGCGACATCCGGAAAGTATGGTGCGCACTCGTGCGCGTGCGTGAACGGACGGCCGTCCTCACGCAAGCGCAGCTCGACGACGTGCTCAAACCCCGCGTCGTCACCATCGAAGAAACCGCGGACGGCCCCAGCGCCTTCGTCGCCGCCGACGGTCTGGCGACGCACTACCGCAGGACGGTGACGACCGACGCGCTCGACGACGGGCGCTTCCGGGTGCACCAGCGCGTCGAAGTCGAGGGGAACCCGAACATGGGCGTGTGGGCGGTGCTGTTCGGGCCGATGCTCGCGTCGCACCTCGGCAAGATCGGCGCCGACCGCAAGCCGCCGTTCTGGTTCCCGCCCGACAAGCTCGACGATCGCGCCGTGGCGGCGCTGTCGTGCATCTGTGCCCTGGCTGCGATCCTCGGGTACGCAGAGATCCTTCTCTCGCAAACGCTGACCTACGCCGCCCAGGAATTCGGCGCGCACAAAGCGGCCCAAGGCGTCGCACTCGCGGCCGCACGCGTCGACGTCGTCATCGCGCTCCCCCTGGCGTTCCTCGCCGACCGCCGCGGCCGCCGTTGGCTCGCGGTCAACACGGCGGCGGCGGCGTGCACGTTCAGCGCGCTCGGCGCGCTGGCACCGAACTTGATCGGCCTGACGGTGACGCAGATCCTGGCCCGCGGCGCCGCCAACGCCTGCCTGGCGATCACGGGCGTCATGCTCGCCGAGGAGATGCCCGCGGGCGCACGCGCGTGGGCGACGGGCCTGGCGGCGATGGCCACGACGGTCGGCAGCGGTCTGTGCGTGTTCGCACTCCCGCTGGCCGACCTCGCCTCGGGCGCGTGGCGGATCCTCTACCTCGTGCCGCTGGCGTTCGTGCCGCTCGTCTACCGCGTCAGTCGCAACCTGCAGGAGACGCACCGCTACGTCACACAGGCGGCGAGCGGCGTGTCGACGCGCTCGATGGTCGACTTGATGCGCACGCACCGCGGTCGCTTCGCGCTGATTGCCGGTTCGGCGGCGCTGCTGGCCGTATTCGTCACCCCCGCGTTTCAGTTCCAGAACGAGTGGCTGCGGACCGAGCGGGGATTCAGCGGGGCGCAGATCACGCTGTTCCTCGTCGTCACCTCGATCCCGGGCGGCGTCGGGATCTTCGTCGGCGGGCGCCTCGCCGAGAGCGGACGCCGCGTCGTCGGCGCCATCGCCACCTTCGGCGGCGTGGCGTTCACGGTGGCCCAGTTCTGGTCGTGGGGCCTGTTGATCTACGTGTTCTCCGCCCTGTCGACGATCATCGGCTCCGCGACAGTTCCGGCGCTCGGCGTCTACGGACCGGAGCTGTTCCCGACGGAGGTGCGCAGCGCGGCCAACGGCGCGATCGGACTCGTGTCGCGGATCGGCAGCGTCGTCGGCCTCGTCATCGCCGGCGAACTCGGCGACCGCATCGGCCTTTCGCGCGCCTTCACGTACCTCGCGATCGGCCCGATCCTGCTCACCGTGCTGATCCTCGTCGCCTATCCCGAGACGGCGCATCACACCCTCGAAGACCTCAACCCCGAAGACCGCCCGCTGTAGCGGAAGCGCAGACGCGAAACGAGGCGCCGGCTTCGTGGGAAACCGGCGCCTCGTTCGGCAGTTCGTAGGTGTTACGCCGTGGCGTTGCGGCCGCGCACGACGCGGCGGATGGCGATCGCCGCGAGGGCGACTGCGCCGACGGCGAGAGCGAGATCCTCGCTACCACCGGTGCGAGCGAGCACTCGGGTCGCCGTGCGAGCCAAGGTGAACGAACCGTTGAGGCTGAACCTCGCCTCGCCGATGGCCGAGCCCGGACCGCAGTGCAGGTCGCCCTTTGCCGTGGCGATGTCCTCGATCACACCGCCGCCGCCGATGACGTGTGTCACCACGTTGACGACCTTGGTGCCACCGACCGGAATCGTCCCGAGGTTCGGGTAACTGGCGGTCGACTGCGTCGACGATTGCTTGGAGAAGTTCGCGCCCGCTCCCTTCTTCGGATCGTTGCGGGCGTCGGTGTCGGCAATCTCGAAGGTGAGGTCGCCGGTCTTGCGGTGGATGTCGTCGGTCAGGCTGACGTTCTCCAGCGGGCATGCGAACGCGTTCTTCACCGTGATCGTCGTGACGAACAACCCGCCCGGCGCGCTGTTGGCGTCGATGGTCGTGAGACCGCCGGTGGACTTGGTCACCGGGATCGGGCAGTTGATACCGCCCGGAGGCACGGCGGCCTTGGCTTCCATGTGGCCGACGCGGATGTCGGCGAGCGAACCGTCGAGCAGCTTGACGCGCACGACGTCGATGGCAGCGGAGACGGACGTGCCGTCGGCCGCGATCGCCGGCGAGGTGCTGGCGTCGCCGCCGATGGCGCGGGGATCTTCACCGATAGCGATGTCGGCGACGCCCGGGATGTTGATCTGGTCGAGACCGGTATCGCCGAAGATGTCCTGGGTCGTCAGGATGTTCGTGACCGCGCCGCCTTGGATGATGCGCACGAGCGGAGTCGTGGGCGTCACCGGCGTGCCGTCGGTGTTCTGCGGGTGGTACGAGACCTTCGACTGGCCGGGGACACCACTGGCGAAGGTGTCGAGCACCCACTCGCCGGCGACTTCGATGGTCAGTTCGGTGTCGGTGCCACGGAACAGCGTGATCGGTGCGAGCGTCTGCTCGACCTGCGAGTTCAGACCGAAAGCCTGCGCCGAGTTGGGCGAGAAGTATTCACGCGACACGGTCTGCACCACGTTGCGGCGACCGGCAGGGGCGTCGACGCTCAGCAGAGGAGCATTCAGGTCGGGAGCGTTGCCCGACCCGGTGTCGACGAGCTGGGCGTCGGCGGTGTAGCCGAGACCCCGCGAGATGTCGTCGCCGAGGATGCACGTCTCGGTGTTCCACTTCGCGTCCGACGTGCCCTGGGCGACGGATGCATAGGCGACCGGCGCGGCGTTGACGGGACCCACCTGCTGGCTGTTGTGCCAGTTGGGCGGCGTGCACGAATCGGCGGCCGACGGCGGCACGGTGCACGGCGCGCTGCCCTCCGACTTGCCGGCGAGGATGATCTGGCCGTCGGTGCCCGGGTCGGCCACAAGGCCGACCTCGACGCCGGCGCCACGACCGTACGAGAACTTGGACGTGCCCAGGTTCGGGTTGATCTGGCGGCCGTTTTCATTGGTGGCTGCTGCAGTCAGGCCCTTCGAGTTGACCGCTGCGCTCGCGAGCGAGATGTCGGCGTTGGCGACGCGCGTCGAACCGGAGTTGAGCGCGTCGGTGTGAACCGCCGAGCCGACGGCCGAGCCGGAGAACTTCGCATCAGGGCTCGTGAAGGGCACGCCCGCGTGCGCCGGGAGCACTCCCACGTACGTGGCGAGGATGCCGACAGCTCCGAGGACTGCGAGCCCCCTGTGCCTGAGCATGCGTTGAGAATTGCGCGACATATCGCTCCTAGAGATGAGACGTACCCAACGGAAAGTCTACGTCCGGCAACGTCATGAAAGCCAAGACCCTACGGCGGCGACGACAAATTTGTCTTTGTGTCGAAGCCCGTGATCCCCTCCGTCTATCCATATGTGGGTAACGGCGCCTTTGATGGCCTTTGTCGCCCGCTCGAGTTCGTCGGGTGAACCGAACGCGTCGCGTGTGCCCGACACGAAAAGACACGGAACCTCGATCGACGGAAAGTGCTCAACGCGTAATTGGTCCGGTTTGCCCGGCGGGTGCAGCGGATAGCTGATCAGCACGAGTGCGGCAGCGGGGAACCCGTCGGCGACGGCCATCGAGCACATGCGCCCGCCCATCGAGCGCCCGCCGAGTGCCACAGACGACGCCCGCGTTTTGGCCTTCTTCGTCAGCGCGGCCGCGCCGTCGCGCACGGCCTGGATGAGCACGGGTGGCCTGTCGGGCGCGCGCCGCCCGGCGTCGGTGTACGGGAAGTTCATCCGCTCTACGACGATTCCCTTCGCGGTGAGGGCCTCGTCGAGGGCGACGAGCGCCGGCTGGTTGCGGTTGGCGCTCGCACCGGGCGTGAGCAGGAGCGCCTTCGGTCTTTTCACGCGCTCATCGCGAGCAGGATGCGCCGAGCGTCCGTCAACTCGGTGATGCGCAGGCTCGCCTCAGTCGACTCCGCACCGTGATCGGGGTGCGCATCACGGACCGCGTCGCGAAAACGACGCACGACGTCGTTGCGCGCCGGCTGCTCGTCCGGGGCGAAGCCGAGCGCGGCGAGAGCCCACGCGGCGTCGGCGCCGCGGCGACGCCGGATTGCCGTGAGCGGATCGGTTCCCGCGAGGTGCGTGAGCAGCTGCTCGCTGGTGCCACCGTCCCAACGCGACGCGCGCCACAGCAGCGAAAAGGCGTGCGGGCGCGCCGCGCTGGCGAGCATCCCCGCGGCGTACACCGCCGCCAGGATCTGCGGCAGCGGGTGCAGCGCGTCTTCGTACGAAAGCGTCGCTTCGTTCGTATCGTCGTCGCGGTACAGACGATGGCGGCTGCGCGCCAAGCCGTGGGTGTCGGTCTGGAAGCGGTGACGCAGCCGCGGCTGCGGGATGCGGCGGCGACGCTCCAAGTCGTCGATCAACAAGTCGAGGTCGTCGCGCAGCTCGGGTTCGAGGCGCGGGACGAACGTACCGACGACCGACGCCAGCAGCAGCGGCCCGTCGGGCGGGTCTGTCGGCAGGTAGAACTCGCCCAGTGCCACGCGACGCGTCGGGGCGACGATCCGCGAGTGGCGTACTTCTAACTCGGCGGCGAGCACCTTCGGAAGCTACCGCTCACACATAATTCGCGAGCACTTGGCGAAGCGTGCGTGAATCGTTGCCGACGGTGTCGACGTCGCCCTCGGCGTCGAGGGTGTCGGCGATCTTGTTGGCCAACTCCTGCACCTGCGCCCACACGCGCGGGTCGAAACCGAACGGCGCCGGCAGCCCGTCGATGTCGTCGACGGCGATGTAGAACTCGCCCGCCGTCGCTTCGTCCCCGGGACGCTGCATCAACTTGTCGGCGGCGACGTACAGGTTGCTCATCGCCGCGTAGACCTCTTCGTCGTCGACGTCACTGTCCTCTTCGAACGACGCCATCTCCTCGTCGCCGAAGCCGTCGGGATTGCGGACCTCTTGGACGTAACGCTCGATCGCCGGCGCGTCCTCGACGGAGACGACGAGATCGGTCGCCACTTCCCAGATGTGGCTGACGCCCGCGCCCGTCAGGCGCATCGACAAGTGGCGGCGCTCTTCGGTCGACAGCGTCGCCAGGTCGAAGACGATCTCGTCGTCTTCGTCGTCGGCTTCGGCGATGACTTCTTCGACGTCTTCGGATTCGGGGACATCGATCTCCTCGTCGCTGCGGAGTCGCCAGTCCTCGAGCCACGTCTCGACCGTGCCGGAATTCTCGACCGGCACCCGCAGCTGGCGGTCGTCCTCGAGCCGATGACTGATCCCTGCGTCAGTCAGGCGTCGCGAGAACCCGTCGCGCGACTCGCTCGGGAGATCCGAGAGGTCGAACACCGTTTCTTCGAAGGGATTCTCGGGCGCCTGTGGCTCCTCCGGCGGCGTGAGGACATCTGCCGGGGTGTGCTCGGCGTTGCCGGCGAGCGTCGGCGGCTCGTCCTCGGCCGGCGGCGTCTCGAGACCAACCGGTTCGACGGGGTCCGGGTGCAGCCAACTCGTCGGCTCGGGTGTGGGCGGCTCGGTGACCGCCGGTTCCTCGGGCTCGTCGTGATACCGCACCGGGATCGCGGACTCTTCTGTCGTCGCCGACGTCGACTCGCCGCTCGCGGCCGGCGACGGCAACGGCATCGAGTCCGACGCGGCACCGCCTTCGTCGAAGCGCAACGGCACGCTCGACGCGGGCGGTTCGTCTCCGAGCGGCGCGTCCTTCTCCGGCTCCGATGGCGTGTTCCAGTCACTCATAGGACGGCGATCTCCTGGTAACGGCCGAACACGTCGGCGAGGGTGTTCATGATTTCGCCCTCGGTGGCGCAGACCTTCACGGCTTCGAGGATGGACGGCATGGTGTTCGTGGTCGGGTCTTGCGCGGCGAGCTTCACATCGGCGAGCGCGTTTTGCACCGCGGCGTCGTCGCGCGACTTGCGGACCTCGGCGAGGCGCTTGCGCTGCAGCTCTTCTGCTTCGCCTGACACCGACAACAGCGGCGGACGGCCTTCGTCGCCGTCGGTGAACTCGTTTACTCCGACGACGATGCGCCGGCCCGAGTTGGTCTTGCGCTCGAGCTGCCAGGACGCTTCGGCGATCTCGCCCATGAACCAGCCGTTGTCGATGCACTGGAAGCAGCCTTCGAGGATCGAGCCGCTCCCGACGTCGTCGAGGTGCGCGAAAATTTCTTCGGCGCGCCGCTCCATCTCGTCCGTCATCCACTCGACGTAGTGCGAACCGCCGAGCGGATCCGCCACCAACGCCGCGCCGGTCTCGTGCGCGATCACTTGCTGCGTGCGCAATGCGATGCGTGCGGCGCGTTCCGTCGGTAGCGCGAGCGCCTCGTCGAAGGAGTCGGTGTGCAGGCTCTGGGTGCCACCGAGCACACCGGCCAGCGCTTGGATGGCGACGCGCGCGATGTTGACCTCGGCCTGTTGCGCGGTGAGCGACACCCCTGCGGTCTGCGTATGGAAGCGGAGTTGCATCGACCGTTCGTTCTTGGCGCCGTACCGCTGCTTTAACCATCGCGCCCAGATGCGACGCGCCGCGCGGTACTTGCCGATCTCCTCGAAGAAGTCGTTGTGCGCGTTGAAGAAAAACGACAGGCGGGGTGCGAACTCGTCGACGTCGAGGCCGGCGTTCGTCGCCGACTCGACGTAGGCGAATCCGTTGGCGAGCGTGAACGCGAGCTCTTGCGCGGCCGTGGAGCCCGCTTCGCGGATGTGGTAGCCGGAGACCGAGACCGGGTGCCACCGCGGCATCTCGGCGGCGGTGAAACGAATCGTGTCGGTGACCAGTCGCATCGAGGGCCGCGGCGGGAAGTAGTACTCCTTCTGCGCTTGGTACTCCTTGAGCATGTCGTTCTGCAGCGTCCCGGACAGCTGCGCGCGCGGCGTGCCGTGTTGCTCCGCCACGGCGACGTACATCGCCAGCAGGATCGGCGCCGCGCAGTTGATCGTCATCGACGTCGACACCTTCGCCAGGTCGATGTCGGCAAACAAGTCGGCCATGTCGGCGATCGTGTCGACGGCGACGCCGCCTTTGCCGACCTCTCCCTCGCTGCGCGGATCGTCGGAGTCGCGGCCCATCAACGTCGGCATGTCGAACGCCGTCGACAAACCGCCGCCGCCTGATCGCAGGATCTCCTTGAAGCGCGCGTTGGTGTCCTCCGGCGTGCCGAAGCCCGCGAACATGCGCATGGTCCAGAGCTTCGAGCGGTACATCGACGCGTAGGGGCCGCGGGTGTAGGGATACTGCCCGGGAAACTCTCCGTCGTCGGGTCCGTAGACCGCGTCGATCGGTACGCCGCTCATCGTTTCGGCGTCGACGTCGCGCAGTTGCGACTTGTCGAACGCCTGTTGCCACTCATCACGGCGACTCATATCTCCAAGACTATGGTCGCTGGCATGTCTCCTCAGCAGGCGCCTGATCGCAACCTCGCAATGGAACTCGTGCGCGTGACCGAAGCCGCGGCGTTGGCAGCGTCACGGTTCATGGGTCGCGGCGACAAGAACGGCGCCGACGGCGCGGCAGTCGACGCCATGCGCATCGTGCTCGACACCGTCTCGATGGACGGCATCGTCGTGATCGGCGAAGGCGAAAAAGACGAAGCCCCGATGCTCTACAACGGCGAGAAGATCGGCGACGGCTCGCCGCCGCAAACCGACATCGCCGTTGACCCGATCGACGGCACGACCCTCACGGCACTCGGCCGTGGCAACGCGCTGGCGGTCATCGCGGTGTCCGAGCGCGGCACGATGTTCAACCCCGGGCCGTGCGTCTACATGGACAAGATCGCCGTCGGACCTGAGGCCAAGGGCGTCATCGACCTCGAAGCGCCCATCGCCCACAACCTCGCCGAAGTCGCGAAGGCGAAGGGCGAGAACGTCCGCGACGTCACCGCCGTCATCCTCGACCGCGACCGTCACTCCGATCTCATCGCCGAGGTGCGCGCTGCGGGCGCACGTATCCGCCTGATCTCAGACGGCGACGTCGCCGGCGCGATCTCGACGGCCTGGCCCGACACCGGCGCCGACATCCTGCTCGGCATCGGCGGGACGCCCGAGGGCGTCATCAGCGCCGCCGCCCTCAAGTGCATGGGCGGCGAGATCCTCGGCAAGCTGTGGCCGCGCAACGACGAGGAGCGCAACACGGCCCTCGAACTTGGCTACGACCTCAACGCCGTGCTCACGACCGACGACCTTGTCGGGGGTGACAACTGCTTCTTCGCCGCCACCGGCATCACCGACGGCGAGCTGTTGCGCGGCGTGCACTACAACATCAACGGCGCGTCTACGCAGAGCCTCGTGATGCGCTCGAAGTCGGGCACCGTGCGACTCGTCACCGCCCAGCACCGCCTGCAAAAGCTCAGCGAATACTCCGCGGTCGCCTTCAACTAGTCGGCCGCTCGAACGCGAAGAGGCCGCCGGTTTCCCGGCGGCCTCTTTCAGTTCTCGCGAGTTGCGCTAACCGACGGTCTTCGGCTGCGCTCGCACGGCAACCGCCGCGTGCGCTGCGGTGGGCTGCGTCGTCGACGTGGTCGGCGGTGCCGTCGTCGGCTCGAGCGCGGTGGTCGTCGTCGCCGGGAGCGCCGTCGTGGTCGGACCCGCGGTCGTCGTGGTCGGAGCGACCGTCGTCGTCGTGGTCGGAGCCGCGGTCGTCGTCGTGGTCGGTCCGGCGGTGGTCGTCGTGCTTGGCGGCGGCGGGCAGGTGAAGCCGCCCTTCGGCACCTGGAGGTCGTTCTCGAAGTGGCCGATGCGCAGGTCGGCGACGTGCGTGCCGACGCCAGCGGCGTCCTGGAGCACCTGCGCCCGCACGACGTCCATGGCACCGGCGGCACGGGTGCCGTCAGCGGCGAGCGTCGGAGACGACGTCGGATCGGGAGCGCCGTCGGGAGCGGAGATGGCGCGGAAGTCCTCGCCCAGCATGATGTCGGCGAGCGGACCGAGCGGGATCTCGAGCCCCGTGGCGCCGGTGATGTCCTGCAGGCTCAGCGCCGCGACCTCTGCGCCGCCGGCCGAGACGCGGATGACGGTGTCGGCGGGATCCATCGGCTTGCCGAAGTCAGGGCTGGCGGGATCGTTGTTGGTGACGCCCGTCGTCATCGTTGCCTGGTGGACGCCGTCGGCTTCGGTCCGGGTGTACCACTCGCCGAGGACTTCGATCTCGATCGTGCCGCCGGTCACCGGGTCTTGGACGACCGACACGGGTGCGTACGTCTCGTGCACTTCCGACACCAGGCCGTAGTGGTCGGCGGTGCCGTTCGGGATCGCGTAGACGAACTCGTTGGTCTGCACGACGTTGCGAGAGGGATCGATGTCGTTGGTCGCGAGGACGGGCGAACCCATCGAGCCGTCGGTGTTTGCAGTTCCGGCGTCGAGGAGTTCGACGTCAGCGGCGTAGCCGCGGCCGTACGCGATCGGCGAGTTGGCGGTGGTGAGGCACGTCGAGGTATCCCACTGCGCCAACGCGTCGGAGTGCAGCAACGACGCGTAGACGACCGGATCGCCGGGCACGGGACCGAGGTCCTTCGACTCGCTGTAGTTCGGCGGCGCCGTCGCACCCGACAGCGTTTCGTCGAGGACGGCGCGTGCCTCATCGGGCACGTCGTCGCCGAGGCCCACGCCGAGGCCTTCACCGCGGGCGGACGCGTTCTTGCCGACGTACGAGGGCGGCGGGTTGGTCGCGGGGTCGGGCTGGGTCTGGATGTTGTTCTCGGTGTAGCGACCCGGCGCGACAAATCCGGTCGAGTCGGCGTTGACCGCCGAGAACGCGGCCTCGACGTCGGCGATGCGCGGCCCAGTCGCGCCAGCCTGCAGCGCGTCGAGGTGAAGGGCGGTACCGGATGCGTAGGCCTTGACGACCTCGTTCTCAGTAACCGCCGATCGGCCGACCGTCGCCGCGCCGAGCAGATAGGCGATGAGCCCCACGCTGAGGGCCCACGCCAACCATGTCTTGTTTCCCTTCAACGGATGCCTCTCCCAATTCCCAATTCGTACCCAACCCCAGTACCCAGGGAGGATCCTAACGACGCGACAACAGAATGTCGCCTTTCGATCACCCAGAGTGACTAGTTACGCCAGAAATCCGGTGACAAAGCGTTTTGCCCGAATTGTCAGGAGACGATTTCGACGGGAACGCCGAGCGGCAGCGTTTTCGCCATCAGGTCGATCGCCTCATTCGACACGCGAATGCACCCGTGACTCACGTCTTTGCCCAGCCCGGAGGGGTCGTTCGTGCCGTGGATACCGATGACGCCGTCGCCTCCCGCGAAGCTCGTCAGCACATTCGAAAATCCCGACAAGCCGTAGGCGTAGTGGCCGTAGACGGTGTTGGGGTTCGGCGGCTGGAGAAGCTCCTTGGTGTAATAGAGGCCACCCGGCGTCGGAGTGTCGGCCTTGCCGATGCCCGCGGGAGTGTCGAGAAACACCTTGTCGTGGTCCATCACGATGAGCCGGTGCGCGGCGAGCTCGACGCGGATTTTGTAGTTGTGACTCGCGAGTCGTACGTCGCTCGCCTTGACCCAACCTTCGCTGCCGTTGGGCCGCACGGGTAGCAGGACGCGCACCCAGCCGGGGCGCTGCTCCCGCTCGAGGAATGTCAGCGGCGCACCGTTCTCGTTCGGGTTCGACAGCCTCGTCTTCTCCGGGCCGTCGGGTCCGTCGTAGATCGTCACCGACTTCGGGATAGCGGTCGCCACGATCGACAGCGTCGGGTCCTGAGACGGGCTCGTCGTGCCGACCACTTGATTCGGCGAGGCGGGCGACTTGTCGTTCCACGGCGTGCCGACCAGCGCGCCGGCGAGGCCCGCAACGATCGCAATCACCGCCAGCGCAACCGCGGCCCCTCTACTCATGACCGCGCAATCGTACGACTAGAGCGCTAGTGAAAACTCATCGGCTTTGTCGACCGCGAACCCGAAGCGCACGAGGAATCCGGCGATCGTCGCGCCGCGCACGGCGCGCACTTCGCTGGCCTTGGACGTGCGCGCCGCGTCGACGAACGCACGCGCCAGCTGTGCGCCGATGCCGGTCCCCCGCGTCTCGCGGATGACGACCAGCTCGTCGAGCCACGCCACGCCCTCCGGAGCGAAGTGGCCGTGCGCCAGGCCGACGAGTCGTCCGTCGACGAACGCCTCGACCGAAAGCGACCGGTAGCGACCCATCGTCGCGCCCGTCGCCGTCGGGTACGTCGTGACCGCCATCGTCACCGGCGAACCGCCGATCGTGCGCGTCGCCGGCTCGACACCAAGCGGTGCGTCCGCGATCGGCCGCCACACGTTGTCGTCGTCGGTCTGCTCGAGGACGGTCACCGCGTCGAGGTGCACGTGCTGCAGGTAGTGCGCGATCGAGGCCTGCGCGCCGCGGATGGCTTCGTCGGTGGCGTCGTCGTGCAGCGTGACGTGCGGGACGAACGGATGCTTCAGCTCCTGGGCCAGCGGACCGGCGTCGAGCGCGTCGCGCAGCGCTTTGATGGCGTCGAGTCCCGGACCCGACACGCGCAGGTAGAGCACCGGCGTGATCGGATAGAAGGTTTCGAGCGGACCGATCACGACGTCGATCGGCCGCTGCGCCGACGCGACGCCGCGCGCCAACGCGATCGCGTCGTCGACGTCTTCGTCGCGGACGTTGATCGGCGGCACGAGCGTGATGTGCGGCGGCACCTGCGCGACGCTCGACACGCCGAGCGCGCGCCGAATGCCATCGAACTCGGGCGCGATGTTGCGCGGGATCAGGAGGACGACACCAAGCTTTCGCCGCGGCACGGCGGCGAAGCTACCTACTTGCCGAGGCCCGCGAGTTCGATGCGGGTTTCGGCGCGGCGCAGGGCCGCTTCGATCTCGCCGTTGTTGCCAGCGCGCAGCTGCGCTTCGGCCTCGTCCTTGGCGCGGCGCGCCCTCTCGAGGTCGATGTGGTCGACCAACTCGGCGACGTCGGAAAGGATGATCACGTGGTTGTCGCGCACCTCGACGAACCCGCCGTGCACGGCGATGTGCTCGACGCCGCCGCCGGTCATGTTCACCTTGACGATCCCGATGCCGAGCGTGCCGAGGAACGGCGCGTGCCCCGTGAGGAAGGCGATGTCGCCACCCTCGGCGCGGCACACGACCATGTCGGCTTCACCGGAGAACAGGATTCGCTCCGGCGAGACGACCTCGACCTGCATCAAACGCGAGCCGCAGAACTACTTGCGCAGTTCTGGCAGGCCAAGTCAGATGAATGGGACATCAAAGGCGCAAGTAGTTCAGCGGCTTGCGTTTGCGACACGGTTAGCCGACCGCCTTGAGCTGCTCGGCCTTCTTCTGGAGGTCGTCGATGCCGCCGACGTTGAAGAACGCCTGCTCGGGCAGCTCGTCGAACTCACCGTCGAGCAGCTTGCCGAACGCTTCGACCGTCTCGGTGACGGGCACGTTGGTGCCGGGGATCTGCGTGAAGGGCTCGCCGGCGTACATCGGCTGACCGAGGAACTTCTCGATCTTGCGGGCACGCGACACGAGCACCTTGTCTTCTTCCGTGAGCTCGTCGATGCCGAGGATGGCGATGATGTCCTGGAGCTCCTTGTAGCGCTGGAGCACCTGGATGGTGCGGCGGGCGACGTTGTAGTGCTGCTCGCCGACGACGCCGGGCTGGAGGATGTTCGACGTCGACGCCAGGGGGTCGACCGCCGGGAAGATGCCCTTGGCGAACACGCCGCGGTCGAGGTTGGTGGTGGCGTCGAAGTGGGTGAACGCGGTGAACGGCGCCGGGTCGGTGTAGTCGTCCGCGGGCACGTACACGGCCTGGAGCGACGTGATGGAACGGCCCTTCACCGAGGTGATGCGCTCCTGGAGCTCGCCCATCTCGTCGGCGAGGGTGGGCTGGTAGCCCACGGCCGACGGCATGCGCCCGAGGAGGGTCGAGACCTCCGA
>JBEEFR010000064.1:0-6696 GCA_041166285.1 Actinomycetota bacterium
CGGCTCGGTCAAGGCGATCGACGCGCGCGATCTCGAGTCGGTCGGGGCGACGGTCGTGCTCGGCAACACGTATCACCTGATGCTGCGCCCCGGTGCCGACGTCGTCGCCGCGCTCGGCGGCCTCGGCGCGTTCAGCGGCTGGCACGGCCACACGCTCACCGACTCCGGCGGGTTCCAGGTGTTCTCGCTCAACCCGAAGGTCGACGACGACGGCGTCACGTTCCGCTCGACATACGACGGGTCGTCCCACCGCCTGACGCCCGAGAGCGCGGTCGCGACGCAGGCGGCAATCGGTGCCGACATCCAGATGGTGCTCGACGTGTGCTCGGCGCTGCCGGCGACGACCGACGTGCTGCGCCTCGCTGCCGAACGCACCGCACAGTGGGCCGAACGCGCCCGCAGCGCGCCGCGCCCGCAGCACCAGGCGCTGTTCGGCATCGTGCAGGGCGGCGTCGACGAAGCGCTGCGCGTCGAGTCCGCGCGTCGCACCGTCGCCCTCGACTTCGACGGCTACGGCATCGGCGGGCTGTCGGTCGGTGAATCGCGCGCCGAGATGGTGCGCGCCCTCGAGGCGACGACGCCCGAGCTGCCCGGCGACCGGCCGCGGTATTTGATGGGGGTCGGCGACCCCGTCGGCATGATGGAGGCGATCGGGCGCGGCGTCGACATGTTCGACTGCGTGCTGCCAACTCGGCTGGCTCGCCACGGCACGGCGCTGACGTCTGCGGGGCGCTACCAGGTCAAGAACGCCAGCAACACGATGTCCACCGAGCCGCTCGACCCGGCGTGCCCGTGCCCGACCTGCCAGCGCTACTCGCGCGGCTACCTGCGGCACCTTTTGCAGGTGGGGGAGCCGAGCGCCGCCCGTCTGCTCACGCTCCACAACCTGACGTGGATCCTCGGCCTGATGACCCGCAGCCGGCAAGCCATCGCCGCGGGGCGGTTTGCGGCGTTGCGCGACGAGGTCGTTGACATCTGGGAAGGCCGTCCCGTCAACTAAGTTCGACCGCCGCCATGGCCCTTCTTTTCCCGTTGCTCCTGCTCGGGGCCTTCTACTTCCTCTTGTTGCGCCCGCAGCAACAGCGCGTGAAGACCCATAACAACCTCGTGTCCTCGGTCGAAGTGGGCGACGAGATCGTCAGCGCCGGCGGGATCGTCGGCCGCGTCACTGCCATCGACGAGCGCGACGTGCAGTTCGAGATCGCGCCCGGCGTGGTCGTCACGCTGGCGAAAGGCGCCATCGCCCAGAAGGCGCCGACGGCCGACACTGAGAAGACGGAGACGCCCGAGTGAAGAAGCGTCGCAACGCGCTGTCGCTGCTGATCATGGTCGCGGTCGCCTTCGGCTCCCTCGCCTACACCCTGATCAACAACAACAAGCCGACGCTCGGACTCGACCTGCAGGGCGGCATCTCGCTCGTGCTGGCGCCGGCGAAGAAGGTCGACCCGGGCGTGCTCAAGCAGTCGGTGTCGATCATCCGCAACCGCGTCGACGCGCTCGGCGTGGGCGAGCCCGACATCACCACCCAAGGCAGGAACATCATCGTCGAGCTGCCGGGCGTCAAAGATCAAGACAAGGCTCGCAGCATCATCGGACAGACCGCCGAGCTGCGTTTCCGTCCGGTTCTCCAGGCGAACATTCCACCGGAAAATTACGTCCCGCCGACGACGACGACCGACAAGCCCAAGAAGGGCGCGACCACGACGACCACCGAAGAGGGCGCGACCACGACGACCACGGCGAAGCCGCCCGTCATTCCGAGCACCAAACCCGAGGACGACATCGCCACCGAGACCGTGCTGCTCCCGATGAAGGACAACAAGGGGACAGAGACCGAGCGATTCGAGCTCGGGCCGGCTTTGCTGACCGGTGAAGTCGTCCGCACGGCGCGCGCCGCGTTCAGCCAGAACGAAGGCAAGTGGTACGTGCAGCTGTACCTGACCGGCAAGGGCAGTCCCGCCTTCGACGCCATGGCCGCGGCGCACAAGGGCGAGCAGATCGCCATCGTGCTCGACGGCGTCGTGAAGTCGGCCCCGACGATCGACGCCACGTCGTTCAACGGCAAGCCGACCATCACTGGCCAGTTCTCCCAGGGCGACGCCAAGAACCTCGCCCTCGTGCTGCGCTACGGCGCGCTGCCTGTCCAGCTGAAGGAACAGAACGTCGAGAAGATCTCGGCGACGCTCGGCAAGGACTCGCTGAAGGCGGGCCTTATCGCCGGCGTCGTCGGCCTCGGCCTCGTGCTGCTCTACATGATCTTCTATTACCGGGCGCTCGGAATCGTCGTCGTGATGGGGCTGCTCGTGTCGGCCTCGCTGTTGTGGTCGATCATCGGCTACCTCGGCGAACACAGCGGCTTGGCGTTGTCGCTGTCCGGTGCGACCGGCATCATCGTGTCGATCGGTGTCACGGTCGACTCCTACGTCGTGTTCTTCGAACGATTAAAGGACGAAATGCGCTCGGGCAAGACGATCCGGAGTTCGGTCGACCGCGGGTTCACCAAGGCGTACCGCACGATCCTGGCCGCCGACCTGTCGAGCCTCATGGCGGCCGGCGCGCTGTATCTCCTCACGGTCGGCCCCGTGCGCGGCTTCGCGTTCTTCCTCGGGCTGTCGACTTTGCTCGACCTGTTCGTCGCCTACTTCTTCACCCGGCCGATGGTGGCGGTGCTGGCGCAGAACCGCACGTTCACCGAAGCCCCTCACCTCGGCGTGGCCCGCGGCCTCGCCGTCGAAGGAGCGACGTCGTGACGAACGCAACTGCGCACCGCAGCATCTGGACGCGCCTGTACCACGGCGAGACGCGTATCGACTTCATGGCGAAGAAGAAGTGGTGGTTCCTCGGTTCCGGAATCATCATCGCCCTGGGCATGGTGAGCCTCGGGATCAACGGGCTCAACCGCGGTATCGAGTTCCGCGGCGGCACGTCGTGGGAAGTGCCGCCCCACCGCCTCACCGTTGCCAAGGCGCGTGACGTGCTTCCGTCTTCGTTGCGTGACGCGAAGGTGCAGCAACTCGGCAGTGGCGCGCTGCGCATCCAGGCCGACCCGAAAGGCACGAAGGCCGTCGACAAGATCACCGTCGACTTGGCCAAGGCGGCGCACGTCCCCGAGCGACTCGTGAGCGTGAACTCCGTCGGTCCGTCGTGGGGCAGCGAGATCACCGCGAAAGCGCGCCGGGCGCTCGTCTACTTCCTCGCCTTGATCACGGTCTATCTCGCGCTGCGCTTTGAGTGGAAGATGGCGCTGACGATCCTCGTCGCCCTCGTGCACGACATCGCGATCACGGTCGGCGTGTACTCGTTGTTCAAACTCGAGGTGACACCGCCGACGGTGATCGCCATCCTCACGATCCTCGGTTATTCGATCTACGACGGCATCGTCGTGTTCGACAAGGTGGAGGAGAACACCAAGCCGCTCGCGATCAGCGGTCGCATGACCTACACCGAGATGGTCAACGTGTCGCTCAACCAGGTGTTGATGCGTTCGCTCAACACCACGCTCACGGCGTTGCTGCCGATCCTTTCGCTGCTCGTGATCGGATCGTTCATCCTCGGCGCCACCACGCTGCAGGAGTTCGCGATCGCCCTCCTCGTCGGCCTCGGCGCCGGCGCCTATTCATCGATCTTCATCGCGTCGCCGTTGTTGGCCGTGTTGAAGGAGCGCGAGCCGCGGTTCGCCGCGGTGCGCGACCGTCTGCAGCGCGGCCTCGGCGGCGCGGGTCCGCTCGTGCCCGGCATGGCGACGGCGGCCGCGTCGAGCGCCGCCTACGGCGATCGCGCCGCCGGTGGGGCGCCGCTCGTTCCCGGCCAGGTGCTCACCGGAGACGGTGCGCCGCGCGCCGGCGCGGCGCGTCCCGGGACACCGATCACCGCCCGAGCGCGGAAGAAGGGCCGGCGTAGGTAGCGCCACTACGATTTATCTATGTCGTCGGACTTCGGTTGGTTGAAGAACCACATCGCAGAGGTCCCTGACTTCCCACGACCCGGCGTTGACTTCAAAGACATCACCCCGCTGTTCGCCGATCCCGACGCGTTCCGCTTCGCCGTCGACGCGCTGGCGGACCACGTCGCCGGCGACCAAGTCGACTACGTCGTCGGCATCGAGGCCCGGGGCTTCGTCACTGCGGCGCCGGTCGCGTACCGGCTCGGTGCGGGTCTGGTCGTGGTGCGCAAGGAAGGCAAGCTGCCGCGGGTCGTGGAGCGGACGATGTACGCCCTCGAGTACGGCGAGGGCGTTCTCGAAGTGCACGCCGATGCGATCCCGACCGACGCCCGCGTGCTCATCGTCGACGACGTGCTCGCCACCGGCGGGACCGCCGTGGCGACCGTCGAGCTGGTCGAGCGCCTCGGCGGCATCGTGGTCGGCCTCGGCTTTCTCGCCGAGTTGGCGTTCCTCCACGGACGCGACCGCCTCGCCGGTCGCGACGTCACGACCCTGGTCACGTACGAGTAGCTGCTGAGCGATGGCGACTGTCGACCGAGTCCTGCCGTGGCGCAAAACCGCCGCGTCGGACACGATCGTCACGCCCGTCGTCGAGGCGTACCGGGAGCGCCACAGCAAGGGTGACGCGTCGCTGATCCTGCGGGCGTACGACAGCGCGGCCGAAGCGCACCGCGACCAGCTACGCCAGTCGGGCGAGGCCTACATCCATCATCCGGTGGCCGTCGCCAGCATCGTCGCCGGCCTCGGTCTCGACGACGTGACGATCGCGGCCGCGCTGCTGCACGACGCGGTCGAGGACACGTCGCTGACGCTCAACGACGTCGCCGAGCGCTTCGGCACCACGGTGGCGTCGGTCGTCGACGGGGTCACCAAGCTCGACCGCGTCGCCTTCGACTCGAAGGAGGCACAGCAGGCAGCGACGATGCGCAAAATGCTCGTCGCGATGGCGAAGGACTGGCGAGTCCTCATCATCAAGCTCGCCGACCGCCTGCACAACATGCGCACGGTCGCCGCCATGCCCGTGTGGAAGCAGCGGCGCACCGCGCAGGAAACGCTCGACATCTACGCGCCGCTGGCGCACCGGCTGGGGATCCAGGAGCTGCGCTGGCAACTCGAAGACCTGGCGTTCGCCGTGCTGCACCCGAAGCTGTACGCCGAGATCGACCACATGGTCGCGGTGCGGGCGCCCGAGCGCGAGGCCTACCTCTCGAACGTGCTCGATACCGCGCGCGATCACCTCGACCGCTTGGGCGTCGAGGCGGCGGTGACCGGTCGCCCGAAGAACCTGTATTCGATCTACGAGAAGATGGTGATCAAGGGCAAGGAGTTCAACGAGATCTACGACCTCGTGGGCATCCGCGTCCTCGTCGAATCGCAGAAGGACTGCTACGCCGCCATCGGCGCGATCCACGCGACGTGGGCGCCGCTGCCCGGGCGCGTGAAGGACTACATCGCGACGCCGAAGTTCAACCTGTACCAGTCGCTGCACACGACCGTCGTCGGCCCGGGCGGCAAGCCGCTGGAAGTCCAGATCCGCACGCACGACATGCACCGCCGCGCCGAGTTCGGCATCGCCGCGCACTGGGGCTACAAGGAGAAGGCGACGCCCCAGGACATCGCGTGGGTGCAGCGCTTCGTCGACTGGCAGCAGGACACCACCGACCCCGCCGAGTTCCTCGAGACGCTGAAGCTCGACCTCGACACCGACGAGGTCTACGTGTTCACGCCGAAGGGCGACATCATGACGCTGCCCGTCGGGTCGGTTCCCGTCGACTTCGCGTACGCCATTCACACCGAGGTCGGGCACCGCTGCATCGGGGCGCGCGTCAACGGTCGTTTGGCGCGGCTCGACTCGAAGCTGACGTCGGGCGACACCGTCGAAGTGATCACGTCGAAGCTGCCGACGGCCGGCCCGTCGCGCGACTGGATGGATCAGGTCGCGTCGCCGAGGGCGCGCAACAAGATCCGCCAGTGGTTCAGCCGTGAACGCCGCGACGACGCCATCGACAACGGCCGCGACGAGCTTTTCAAGGCGATGCGACGCGAGGGCCTGCCCGTCCAGAAGCTGTCGAACTCGCCCATGCTGCCGACGATCGCCGTCGACATCGGCCACGCCGACCTCGACGCGTTGTACGCGGCGATCGGCGACAACCACGTGTCGGCGCACTCCGTCGCCCAGCGCATCGCCCGCGAGTTGCGCGGCGGCGACCACGAGGAACAACTGCCGACGACGGCGCGGCAGGAGCGGCGCAGTGCCCGCAAGCAACACCCGGCGGGCGTGTACGTCGAGGGTCTCGACGACGTCATGGTCCGGCTGTCGAAGTGCTGTACGCCGGTACCGGGAGACGCCATCCTCGGTTTTGTGACGCGTGGTCGTGGCGTGTCGGTACATCGAGTCGACTGCGCCAACGCCGCGTCGCTCACGGCGATGGCCGACTCCGGCGAGTCGCGTCTCATCGAAGTCGAGTGGGACAACGAGAGCCCGGGCGTGTTCATGGTTTCGATCGAGGTGCTGGCGCTCGACCGCACCCGTCTGTTGCTCGACGTGTCGCGCGTGCTGTCGGAGCACCACATCAACATCCTCGGTTCGTCGACCGGAGCCGGCGCCGACCGCCTCTCGCGTATGCGCTTCGACATCGAACTCGCCGACCCGTCGCACCTCGAGACGTTGCTGTCCGCGATCAAGCGCATCGACTCCGTGTACGACGCGTACCGCGCGCTGCCCGGGCGGAACTAGCCACGCCGTCGGGCCG
>JBEEFR010000065.1:0-12397 GCA_041166285.1 Actinomycetota bacterium
CGAGCTGAACGCGATGAGCCGCTTCATGTCGGTCTGGGCGAGACATCCGAGCGCTCCGTAGATGATGCCGATGACGGCGAGGATGCCGATCACCGGCGCCCACTTCACGGCCGCCTGCGGAAGGATCGGGATCGCGATCCGCACGAAGCCGTACGTGCCCAGCTTCAGCAGGATCGCGGCGAGGATCACCGACCCGGCCGTGGGCGCCTGGGTGTGCGCGTCCGGCAGCCACGTGTGGAACGGGAACATCGGGACCTTGATCGCGAAGCCCATGAACAGCGCGGCGAAGATCCACACCTCGGAGTTGTGCGGCAGCATCCGTGACGCGTTGTCGATCAGCGTCGGGATGTCGAAGGTGTGGCCGGCGCGGAAGTACAGCGCCAGGAACCCGAGGATCATCAGCGCCGATCCGAACAACGTGAACAAGAAGAACTTGATCGACGCGTACTGCCGGTTGGCACCACCCCACACGCCGATCATGAAGTACATCGGCAACAGGACGAGCTCGAAGAAGACGAAGAAGAGGATGAGGTCTTCGGCGATGAACGTGCCGTTCATGCCGGTCTCGAGGATGAGAATCAGCGCGAGGAACGCTTTGGGATTGTGCGGCTCGGGGAAGTGGTCCCACGAGTAGATGACGCACAGGATGCAGATGAACATCGACAGGATCAGCAGCGGCAGCGAGAGGCCGTCGATGCCGACGTGGTACCGGCTGCCGATGATTTCGATCCACTGCTTGTTGACGCCGAACTGCAGCGCCTTCGTGCGGTCGTAGTCGAAGTTCTTGAGGATGTAGCCGCCGAAGCCCGCCGTCACCAATGTCGTGAGGAGGGCGATGCTCTTGACGAGCGTCTCGTTTTCCTTCGGCGTCAGCATGATGATCACCACGCCGATGAGCGGCGTGAAGATCGCGAGGCTGAGTACCCAGTCGTGCATCGAGATTCCTTTAAGTCAGTCGCCAAAGGGCGACGGCAAAGATCACGAGCGCCCCGAAGAGGATCGCCGCGTACTGCTGCACCTTGCCGGTTTGCACCGTGCGTAGTGCGCCACCACCGGCCTCGGCGGAGAGGCCGAGTCCGTTCACTGCTCCGTCGACAATCTTCTGGTCGATCACGTTGTACGAGAAACGCCCGGTCGCCAGTGCAATCGCTGCCGCACCGTTGACGATGCCGTCGAGGATGTTCTGGTTGAACCAGTAGGCCGCCCGCGCGATCGGGCCTTTGATGCTGCCGACCACACCGTCGGTGTACAGGTCGTCGAGGTAGTACTTGTTCGCCAGGAAGGCGTAGCCGGCGTGCGCGGCGCGGTTGCGGTCGAGCAGCCCGCGGGGACCGCGGTTGAGGAAGTACACGGTGTAGGCGCTCACGCCACCGATCACTGCCGCGAGAATTCCGAGACCCGCGAGAATCCCGAAGAACCCGTGGTGGCTCACGACGTTCGTGACGTACGCGGGCTCGACGATGTCGGAGAACGCTTCGATCCCGAAAATCGGCGCCTGCGCGAATCCCGCGACGACCGACAGGATCGCCAGGAACACGAGCGGCCCGGTGATCGCGATCGGCGACTCGTGCGGGTGGTGATGCGCAGCGGCACCGCGGGGCTCGCCGAAGAACGTCAGGTAGATGCAGCGCGTCATGTACGCCGCGGTCATGCCGGCGCCGATCAAACCGACGTAGAGGAAGAGCTTGTAACCGTTCTCGCTGGCGCCGACGAGAATTTCGTCCTTCGAGAAGAACCCGGCGAACGGCGGCAGCCCGGCGAGCGCCGCGGAGGCGATCGTGAAGGTCCAGAAGGTGACGGGCATGTACTTCTTGAGCCCGCCCATGTCCTTCTTCATGTCGAAGCTGTGGTGCGACCCGCTGTGCGACACCGAGCCGGCACCGAGGAACAGGCACGCCTTGAAGAAGGCGTGGGTGAAGAGGTGGAACACGGCCGCGGTCCACGCGCCGACGCCGAGCGCCATCACCATGTAACCGAGCTGGCTGACGGTGGAATACGCCAACACCTTCTTGATGTCGGTTTGTACGAAGGCGAGCGCGGCGGCGATGAGCACCGTGAGCCCGCCGACCATGGCGACGGGTGTGTAACCGTCGCCCGCGCCGATGTGGAAGCCCTGCCAGAACACGCCGTAGAGGCGGGCGATCAGGAACACGCCGGCGACCACCATCGTCGCCGCGTGGATCAGCGCGGACACGGGCGTCGGACCGGCCATGGCGTCGGGCAGCCACGTATGCAGCGGGAACTGCGCCGACTTGCCGATGACGGCGACCAGCAGCGCGCACGCCGCCGCGGTGAGCAGTCCTTGGTCGATGCGCCCCGACAGCGCTATCGAGTTGATGTGGCCGATGTCGAAGGTGTTGCCGGCGAGCCAGAAGAGCATCGAGATGCCGACCAGCAGCCCGATGTCACCGGTGCGGGTGGTGAAGAACGCTTTGAGCGCGGCGTTGGAGTTGTCCTGGGACTCCCACCAGTGCCCGATCAGCATGAACGAGCACAGACCCATCATTTCCCAGCCGAAGATCATCTGGAGGGTGTTGCTGGAAGTGACCAGGATGAACATGCCGGACGTGAACAGACTGAGCGCGGCGAAGTAGTGGGTCTTTCTCCGGTCGTCGCGCATGTATTCCGTCGAGAAGATGTGCACGAGCAACGAGATCGTCGACACCACGACGAGCAGCGCGACCGACAACCCGTCGATCAGCGTGCCGGCCTTGATCTTGAGCGGGCCGTTCTCGAACCACGTCGTCTCGTGGACAACGGGCGCGCGCTTGTGTTCGACCTCTTCCCCGATTGCCTTATCGCCCGCCTTCGGCGTATGCGCGCGCAACTGGCTCGCAGTCGCCTCGTGCGACGTGGGAATGGTCTTGTCGCGGCTGATCCACTGCCCGGCGAGTACCAGCGACATCACGAAGCACGCCACCAAAGCGATGACGCCGATGAACGATCCCTTGCTCGGGAAGCGCTTCCCGAAAAGGAGGATCAACACGAAGCTGACGACGGGCGTGAGCGGGATCAGATAGGCGTGGTCGAGCACGATCAGCCCTTCAACGCATCGATGCCGGTGAGATCAACCGACTTTCGATTCCGGTAGATGAGCAGGACGATGGCGAGACCGACGCCGACCTCGGCGGCGGCGATCGCGATGACGAACAGCGCGAAGACCTGACCCGCGACGCTCTGGTTGAACGCTCCGAACGCGACGAGGTTGAGGTTCACGGCGTTGAGGATCAGCTCGACCGACATCAGCACGAGCACGCCGTTCTTGCGGGCGAGCACGCCGTAGATTCCGGTGCAGAACAACACCGCGGCGAGGAACAGGAACTGGTTGAGCAGCACTTAGTCCCTCCTCGCCAACACGATGGCGCCGACGAGCGCGGCGAGCAGCAGCACCGACGCCACTTCGAAGGGCACGAGGTAGGTCGAGAAGATGGCGTCACCGACCTGCGCAGTGGTCGACGGCGCGGACACGTTGATGTGCGCGTGACCGAACGCGTCGCGCAGCAGCGCCACCAGCAACACGAAAACGGCGAAGGACACCACGAACGCCGGGATGCGATTGCTGTTGTCGAGATCGGACTCGTGGCCGATGCGGGCGCGGGTGAGCATGATGCCGAAGAGGAACAGCACGACGACGGCGCCGATGTACACGAGCACCTGCACGACGGCGGTGAACTCCGCGGCCAGCAGGATGTACTGCGCGGCGACGCCGGCGAGCACGACGACGAGGCTCAGCGCGGCGCGCACGACGTTGGTCGACGTGACCACGTTGAAGGCCGCACCGATCATCACCACAGCGATGGCCCAGAACGCGACGTTCTGTGCGGTTGCTACCGCCAGCACTACTTGGCCCCCTTCTTCGCCTCGGCGCCCGCTTCGAGGCCGAGCGCTTCAGGAACGGTTTGCAGCCAGTCGACCAGACGGTCCTTGTCGTGCAGCAGGTCGGCGATGTTGACCTCGCTGTACTCGTACTCGGGGCTCCAGAACAGCGCGTCGAACGGGCACACCTCGACGCAGATCCCGCAGTACATGCACAGCGAGTAATCGATGTCGAAGCGATCGAGGACGTTCGCCTTGCGCGGCTTGCCGCCCTCGCGGCGCGGCGGCGCCAGGTCGTTGTGGCCTTCGATGTAGATGCACCAGTCGGGACACTCACGGGCGCACAACATGCACACGGTGCAGTTCTCGTCGCTCAGCGCGATGACCATGCGCGAACGGTTGGGCGGCGTTTCCTTCTGCCGCGGGTACTGCACCGTGACAGCGCGAGTCGTCATCGTCTTGAACGTGACGCCGAGGCCCTTGATGAATCCGGGAACGAGCGACATCTAGAGGGCGACCTTCAGGATGCTGGTGATGACGATGTTGGCGAGCGAGATCGGGATCAACACCTTCCACGCGATGCGCTGCAGCTGGTCCTCCCGGAAGCGCGGGTACGTGAAGCGGATCCAGAAGATGAGGAAGCCCAGCACCATGATCTTGGCCATCAGCGCGATGGGGCCGAGCACGTCGGCCGCCGTGCCGTGCACGCCGGGGATGTACCAGCCGCCAAGGAACAGCGTCGACGCCAGCGCTGCGAACGCGAACGCGGTGCCGAACTCCGAGATGAAGAAGATGAGGAAGCGGATGCCGGTGTACTCGGTCATGTAACCGGCGACGAGTTCCGACTCGGCGACCGGCATGTCGAACGGCGTCTGGGTCAGCTCGGCTTGCGCGGCGATGAGGAAGATGATGAAGCCGATGAACTGCGTGATGATGAACGGGTTGCCGATCCCGCTAAAGCCGAACATCGAACCGTCGGCCTGCGAGTGCACGATGTCCTGCAGGCTGAGGCTGCCCGCTTGGATCACGACACCGACGACGGCGAGGATCATCGGCAACTCATAAGCGATGAGCTGGCCCGCGGAGCGCAGCCCGCCGATGAGCGAGTACTTGTTGGCGCTGGCCCACCCGGCCATGAGAATGCCGATAACCGATATCGACGACACCGCCATGGCGAAGAAGACACCGGTGTTGAGGTTCTCGACCACGAGGCGCGGCCCGGCCGGTACGACGGCGTAGAGCAGGAACGTCGACGCCAGCACGACGAACGGCGCGGCCGCGAAGACCAGGCGGTCGGCGCGCTCGGGGAAGATGTCTTCCTTCTGCAAAAACTTGATCGCCTCGACGACGGGTTGGAGCGTGCCGTGCGGTCCGGCCTCCATCGGCCCGAGCCGGCTCTGCATGTGGCTCATCATCTTGAAGAGGAACACGTAAACGAAAATCAGCGGGCCGACGAGCGTCATCGCCGCGACAACGCCGACCTTGATCACGGTCGTCCAGGTGTAACTGAGGGCCAGCAGGCTCACCTGTCGATGTCCCCCAAGATGAAATACAGGCTCGCCAGGATCGTGATGATGTCGGGCACGTAGACGCCGCGCAGGATCCACGGACAGATCGACACGTTGTTGAACGACGCGCTGCGGATCTTGACGCGGAAGGGACCGAGGTCGCCCCGGCTCACGACGTAGTAGCCCATCACGCCGAGCGGGTTCTCGGTCTGCACGTACGCCTCGCCCTCGGGCACCTTGATGATGCGCGGGACCTTCGCCATGATCGGCCCGCTCGGCAGGCCGTCCAGCAGCTGATCGATGATCTTGGACGCTTCACGCGTCTCCTGGAGGCGCACCCAGTAGCGGGCGAAGCTGTCGCCGTCGGGGTGGGTCCACACTTTCCAGTCGGCGTGCTTCCACGCCAACGGGCTCGACGTGTCGTCGCGGCGCAGGTCCCAGTCGACACCCGACGCGCGCAGGTTCGCACCCGACATGCCGTAGTCGAGGGCGACCGCGGCGGGAATCACGCCGATGCCGCGGCAACGCGTCGAGAAGATCTCGTTGCCGAGCAACAGCTCTTCCATCTCGTCGCAGAAGTTGCGCACGCGGTCCATGACGGCGTGCACGTCGGCGATCCACCCCTTGGGGAGATCGTCCTTCAAACCGCCGATGCGGTTGTAGTTGGGATGGAACCGGCTCCCGGTTGCGCCTTCGATCAGGTTGAGGACGTGCTCGCGATCGCGGAACGCGTAGAAGACCGGCGTGATGGCGCCGAGCTGCACGCCCATGTCGCCGAGGAACAACGTGATGTTGGCGATGCGCGAGAGCTCGAACAGGACGGTGCGGATGTACTGCGCGCGCGTCGGCGCCTCGATCCCCATCAACTGCTCGGTCGCGAGGATGTACGGCACCTCGTTGGCGAAGCTCCCGAGCCAGTCGATGCGGTTGACCAGCGTGTTGATCTGCAAGTACTTGCGGACCTCGCACAGCTTTTCGTAACCGCGGTGCATGTAGCCGGGGACGGGGTCCGCCCACAGGACTTGCTCACCGTCGAGGCGTACGACGATGCGCAGCGTGCCGTGCGTCGCCGGGTGCTGCGGGCCGATGTTGAGGGTCATGCCCTCGGTCTCGAGCTCGACGTTGACGCGCGCGTCGGCGGCCTGGCCGGCGATGTAACTCGCCTTCTGCCACTCGGATGCAGTCTCGGTGACGGTCACTCTGCTGCCGCCTCCTCTTCAGGTTCGGCGTCTTCGCCGGGCATGGGTTCTTTGTCGACGAGTCCTGGCCACGGCTTGATCTCGCGCGCCAGGAGCGGGAAGTCCTTACGGAGCGGATGACCTTCGAACGCGCCCGGCAAGTAGAGATGCCGCAGACCGGGGTGGCCTTCGAAGACGAAGCCGTACATCTCCCACGTCTCGCGCTCGTGCCACTCGGCACCGGCGAACACGTCGACAACGGACGCCACCGTCGGGTTGTCAGCGTCGAGGTCCGCCTTCAACGTGATGCCGACGTTGGTCTCGACGTTCTTCAACCGGCACATCACCTGGAACCGCGTCTCGGCGCCGGCGTAGCCCGGAGTGGTAAGAGCGAGATCGCCGCCGGTGACGTCGGCGTCCCACACCTTCTCCGCGGACAGGTTCGGGTTGTTCAGCCAGTCGATCCCTGAGAGGAAGTCGAACCACCGCATGTTGAGCGTGACCTTGCAGAACGACACGACGTCGTGCCAGCTGCCGTTGGCGACGCGGACCCACAGGTCACCCTTGGCGATGTGCGTGTCGAGGATCGCGTCCTTGAACTGCGCGGCGAGGCGCTCGACGAGTGCCTCGCGGACCGGGTCCGACTCGGTCGCGACCGCTTCCTCGGCGGGCGTCTCCTCCGTGGTTGGCGTGTCGGTCATGAGATCTGGCCACCGCCGACGATGATCGGCTCGCCCCGCCAGCGTTCCGCGGGGTCCTCGTTTTGGATCCGCTCCTGCAGCAGCACGATGCCCTCGAGCAACGCTTCGGGCCGCGGCGGGCAGCCCGGCACGTACACGTCGACGGGAATGATCTGGTCGACACCCTTCGTGACGGAATAGCTGTCCCAATACGGGCCGCCGCAGTTGGCGCACGAACCCATCGAGATGACGTACTTCGGGTCGGGCATCTGTTCGTAGAGGCGCTTGATCGGCGGCGCCATCTTGTCGGTGACCGTGCCGGAGATGACGACGAGGTCGGCCTGACGGGCGCTGGCGGGCAGCGGGATGATGCCGAGGCGCATCACGTCGTAACGCGGCGAGCCGAACGCCGCACCCATCTCGATCGCGCAACAGGCGAGGCCCCACTGGTACACCCACATGGACCTTTTGCGGCCGTAGTTGAGCAGCCACGTGAGCGCCTTCGGCGAGCGCCCCTTGTCGACTAGACCCATCGCAGGACCCCTTTGCGCCACGCGTAGACGAGCCCGAGTGCGAGGATCGCGATGAAGACGAGCATCTCGACGAGACCGAAGGTCCCGAGTGCTTCGAGGCGCACCGCCCACGGAAAGATGAAGACGGCTTCGACGTCGAACATCACGAAGAGCAGAGCGAAGATGTAGTACCGGATCTGGCTCTGGCTCCAGCCGTCGCCGACCGGGTCCACGCCCGACTCGTACGTGAGGTACTTCTGGGGCTGCGGTCGCGTGGGTCGGAGCAGCGAGCCAAGCCCCAACATGCCGCCTACGACACCGACGGCCAAGGCGCCAACAATCGCTACGACCAGGAAGCTGCCCAGGTAATCCGACATCGCACGGCGAGCCTAGCTAGGGCTCTCATTCTTTTGCGAAATCCCTTGCAAATACTTCTGAGGCACCGTGCGTAGACTTTTTCGGATGACGGCGAGCCTGCTCGGTCCGTTGGACTACATGTTCGGCGAGACGCTCCGCGTGGCCATCATCGTCGCCGTCGTGGTCGCCGGTGGCGTCGCCGTCGCTGCCCGCTTCAACGCCTGGCCGCTCGAACGCGCCGCACGCGTCTGGCTGTTCCTGACGTCGCTGACATCGATCTGGTTGTTCACGCAACACAGCCCGTATCACGGCTCAGGGCGGATCGTCGACCTCAGCCCGTTCGGCGATCTGCGCGTCGCCGCGCACACGACCGGGCGCTACCGCGACATTGTCCTGGCCAACGTCGCGCTGTTCGTCCCGCTCGGCGTCGCGCTGGCGTGGCGCGGGACGCGGTTCCTGCGGTCGTTCGGCTTCGCGCTGACGATCTCGGTGGCGGCGGAGGTCGCGCAGTTCGTGGCGAACCGCGGCCGCATCGCGCAGTCGACCGACGTGATCACGAACGTCGCCGGCGCCGTGATCGGCTGGTGCCTCTTCGTGGCCCTGACCGGCGGCTGGGGCCCTCTCTCGGACAAAGTCGAAACTGGCTCTGCGCAGAACCGTCGGACGGTCGTAGGCAGAGCCAGTTCGGGGTATTCCGGATCCGCCTAGAACGCGAAGGTTGCGTGTCTGGCGAGGTCGAGGGCCGGGCCCGGGATGATGCCGGTGGCGACGGTCACGATGAGGGCAATGGCGAGAGCGACTGCCATCGCCCGCGAGGGCCGGAGCGCCGGGTCGCGGGCGATCGGCGCGTCATCGTCGCCCGACGTGTACATCGACAACACGATGCGCAGGTAGAGGAACGCCGCGATCACCGCCGAGAGCATGGCGATGACGGCGAGCGCGTACGACTTGGCGTTGACCGCCGCGGCGATCACGTCGAACTTGGCGATGAACCCACCCGTCAACGGCACGCCGGCCTGCGCCAGCAAGAAGATGGTGAACAGCAACGCCAGCCCGGGGCGCCGGCGCGCCAGGCCGCGGTAATCGCTCAAGTCCTGCTTCACGTCATGCGACGGCGACGACGCCACGGTCACGACGGCGAACGCGCCGAGCAGCATGAAGCTGTAGATGGCCACGTAGTTCAGCGTCGCCGAGACGCCGTCGAGCGTGCCCGCCTGGAGACCGACGAGCATGAAGCCGGCGTGGCTGATCGACGAGTACGCCAACATCCGTTTCACGTCGGTCTGCACGGCCGCGAGCACGGCGCCCACGACCAGGCTGAGAAACGCCAGCGCGGCGACGAGGGGTTGCCAGTCGAGACGCAGCGCGCTCAGCGCCGTCATGAACACGCGCAACATACCGGCGAAGGCAGCGACCTTCGCGGCCGCCGCCATGAAGCCCGCGACCGGTGACGGCGCGCCTTGGTAGACGTCGGGTGCCCAGTTGTGGAACGGCACCGCGGCGACCTTGAACCCGAAGCCCACGAGCAGCAGTCCCATGCCGGCAAGCAGGACGCCATTCGTGACGACGTTCTGCGCGAGGAACGAACCGATCTCGTCGAGGTTGGTCGAGCCGGTCGCGCCGTAGACCAGCGCCACCCCGTAGAGGAACAGCGCGGAGGAGAACGCCGAGAGGATGAAGTACTTCATCGCCGCTTCACGTCCGAGGGCGCGACGCGAGTGGTACGCGGCGAGCACGAACAGCGGCAGCGAGAGGATCTCGAGGCCGAGGAACGTGACGATCAGGTCGTTGCTCACGGCCATGAACATGGCGCCCGCGGTGGCGAGCAACACGAGCACGTGGAACTCGGGGCCGCGTGCTTGTTCCTCGCGGCGAAGCCACGAGTCACCGAGGAGTACGCCGAGCGCGGCCACGATCAGCAGCAGCCCGACGACGTAGATGCCGAAGCCGTCGTTGGCGATCGCGCCGACGACGGCGCGCGTCGGCGGACCCCCCGCAACCGCCGAACCCAGCTGCGCCACCGACGGCGACAACTTCGCCACCTTCGCGGCGTGATCGCGGTATTCGTTCCAGCGCCAGAACAGCGGCGCGCCCGCCGCGCCCAGGGTCACCAGCGTGAGCGTGGTGTTGACGTTGATGTTGCGCCGCCGCACGATCAGCGCCGAAAGCAACAGCAGCACGAGTGCACCGCCGATGACGATCAGTTCCGGCAACAGCAGCGAGTACTCCACGTGCGGAAGATGGAACGTGTCCGCTTGGGTCGGCTGCGTCGGGAAGTTGAACGGGTTCTGGACCTGCGCGAGAAACGTCATTTGTCGGCCGCCTGTACGTGGTGCACGAGTTCGTTGACCGAGGGGTTGATGCGGTCGAGGACGGGCTTCGGATACACGCCCATGCCCACGATCAACAGCACGAGCGGAGCGAGCACCAACTTCTCCCGCCACTGCAGGTCGGGCATAGCGGCGTTGTCACCGTCGGGTTCGCCGTGGAAGACGCGCTGATAGGCCCACAACAGGTAGACGGCGGCGAGCACGACACCGGTCGTGGCCACGACGGCCCACCAGCGGTGCGGGCCGAACGATCCGATGAGCACGAGGAACTCGCCGACGAACCCGTTGAGGCCCGGCAAGCCGATCGAGCTCAGCATTACGACGGTGAACACGGCGGCCATCAGCGGCGCCGCCTTCTGCAAACCACTGAGTTCCGCAATGGCGCGCGTGTGACGACGCTCGTAGATCATCCCGACGAGCAAGAACAGCGCGCCCGTCGACACGCCGTGGTTGATCATCTGGATCACGCCACCGGAGAGGCCTTGCGACGTAAAGGCGAACGTGCCGAGGACGATGAAGCCGAGGTGGGCGACCGACGAATACGCCACGAGTCGCTTGAGGTCCTTCTGCACGGCGGCGACGGCCGCGCCGTAGATGATGCCGATGACCGCCAACGTGGCGAGCAGCGGCGCCCAGTGCTTCGCCGCTTCGGGGAACAGACCGAGGTCGAAGCGCAGCAGCCCGTACGTGCCCATCTTCAGCAGGACGCCGGCGAGGATGACCGAACCGGCGGTCGGCGCTTCGGTGTGCGCGTCGGGCAGCCAGGTGTGCAGCGGGAACAGCGGCACCTTGACGGCGAACGCAACCGCGAAGGCCAGGAACAGCCAGCGCGCCGTCGCCTGCGAAACGCCGGGGTCCTTCATCAGCGTGACGAAGTCGAACGTCAGCGGCGCGGCGCCGCGGGCGTGCAGGAACACGAGCGCCAGCATGCCGACGAGCAGGAACGCCGAGCCGGCGAGCGTGTAGAGGAAGAACTTCATCGCCGCGTAGTCGCGCCGGCCGTGGCCCCAGTTGGCGATGAGGAAGTACATCGGTACGAGCACGACTTCGAAGAAGACGAAGAACACGAACAGGTCGAGCGCGAGGAACGTGCCCATGCACGCGGCTTCGAGCACGAGCAGCCACACGATGTAGCTCTTGACGTCGTGGTCGACGTTCGGACCCGCGATCGCGATCGGGAACAGCACACCGGTCAGCGCGAGGAGGAACAGCGAGATGCCGTCGACGCCGAGCTTCCAGTGAATCCCGAGGCTGCGGATCCATACGTGGTCGGTGACGAACTGATAGCCCGGCGCCCCCACCTTGAAGCGCGTCAGCAGATAGCCGGAGAGCACGGCAGTGGCGATCGAGCCGAGGAGCCCAACCATGCGAATGGCGTCGAGTCGCGTGCGCGGCAGCATCGCCACGATCGCCGCGGCTGCTGCTGGCAGCACGACGAGCGCCGTGAGCAGCGGGAAACCGGTCATGCGACGCTCCGGAACAGGATGTAGGCGAGCAGCAGCGCGGTGCCTCCCGCGACCATCAATGCGTAACTGCGCACGTAACCCGATTGCACGGTGCGCAGCGCCGCGCCTCCCCTGCCGACGAGCGTCGCCACGCCGTTGACCGCGCCGTCGACCACGTCGGTGTCCACGGCGAGCGCGGCGTCAGCGAGCGCGCGCGACGGCCGGACCACCAACGTGTCGACGATGGTGTCGGCTTCGTACGCGTGCGCCAATAGCTCGGGCTCGAGGCTCGGGTTCTCAGAGCGCGTCCGCCACTGCGAGCGCGCGTACAGCACGCCGATGAGCGCGCCGGCGACGGCCACCGCCGCGAGGCCGTACTTCGTCATCCCGCCCGGCTGGTAGTCGGCGAGTACCCCGCCGAAGGCGGGCTCGAGGAAGTGGCCGAGGAATTCCCAGTGGCGATTGAACGGGAAGTTCAGAGCGCCGCCGAACATCGCCGCGACGGCGAGCACGACGAGGGGCAGCGTCATCACCAGCGGCGACTCGTGCGGCTTGTGGTGCTCGTCGGCCT
>JBEEFR010000066.1:0-21707 GCA_041166285.1 Actinomycetota bacterium
AAGAACGCCACGTCGGTCCAGCCGAGTTTCGCCCGCGGTGGCCGCCCCGAACGCTCGACCAGCGAGGCCAACAGCGGATGCCCGAGCGACGGCGGCGCGGCCGCCGACACGTCGATTTCGGTCCAGCTGTCGCCGTTCGACTCGTCGAAGGCGTCACCGACGACGTCGCGCACCGCGGCGCGCGCGTCGTCGAGCGAATGGTCCGGCGCGAAACGGTGGTTGACCGTGACCACGCAGCGATCGGGCACGACGTTGCGCGCCACTCCCCCGCTCACGAGCACCACCTGCATCGCCTCGCGGTACTCACATCCGTCGATGACGGGTTGGCGACCCGACCACGCGCGGACCCGGTCGATGGCGACCGCGGCGCGGTGGATCGCGTTGACTCCGGTCCACGGCCGCGCGCTGTGGGCGCGCGCGCCGACGAAGGTCAACTCGACGGAGAACGCGCCCTGGCACCCGGCTTCGATCCAGGCGTCGGTGGGCTCACCGAGGATTGCCGCGTCACATTCGGTGAGATCGGGCCGCGAGGCGAACAGCTCGAGCAACCCGTTGTGCTCGCGCGCGACCTCTTCGCACGCGTAGAACACAAACGTCAGGTCGCACGTCGGCGCGATGTCGCCGCGTCCGATCGCCTCGGCAAGCTCGACGAAAACCGCGAGTCCGCTCTTCATGTCGGACGACCCGAGACCGAAAAGCGTGTCGCCGTCGAGGCGCGCCGTCGCGTTGTCGTTGACCGGCACGGTGTCGGTGTGGCCGGCGAGCACGAGCCGCTGGGCCTTGCCAAGGTTCGTCCGCGCCACGAGATTCGCGCCGACGCGGTCGACGCTGAATCCGTCGAGCTTGTCGAAGATCGCCGCGAGGTGATCGGTGATCGCCGCCTCGTCGTGGCTGACCGACGGAATGTCGATCAGCTCCGCCGTGCGCGCCAGCAGGTCCGGCGCGCCGTCAGACATTGACGCCGTGGTCGCGCAGGATGTCGTTGAGCTTCGCCTTGTTGTGGCGCTCGCCCTCGGTGAGGTGACGCACCACGAGGACGCACGGACGACCAAAGGTGCCGCCCGGGAACTCCTTCATCGTCCAGCTCTGAAACGCCACGGACCACGGAGGTACGACGCCGCGCGAGATCTCTTCACCGGTCTCGGCGTCCATGACTGGGATCGTGGGATTGAGCATCACGCCCTCACCGAGAACGCAGCCCTCGCCGACGCGGGCTCCCTGCGTGATCATCGAGCGGCTCCCGATCAACGTCTCGTCGCCGATGACGACGGGCGCGGCCTGCGCGGGCTCGAGGACTCCGCCGATCCCGACGCCACCCGAGAGGTGCACGTTCTTACCGATCTGCGCGCACGATCCGACCGTCGCCCACGTGTCGACCATCGACCCACTCTCGACGCGCGCGCCGATGTTGACGTAGCCCGGCATCACGATCACGCCCGGACCGAGATAACTGCCCCACCGCGCGATGCCGCCCGGCACGACACGTGCGCCCGTCGCCGCGTAGTCCTTCTTCAGCGGCACCTTGTCGTAGTACTCGAACGGTCCGACTTCGATCGTCTCCATGCCGCGGAGTCGGAATACGAGCAGAACGGCCTGCTTCAGCCACTGATGGACGACGACCTCGTCGTCGACGATCTCGGCGATGCGCGCGTCACCGTTGTCGAGCAGGTCGATGGCCTCGCTCACCGTGACCAGTGCGTCCTTGTCAGCCGGCGACAGCTCTTCGCGCCGTTCCCACAACTCCTCGATGGTCGCCTGCAGATCCGCCATGGCCGTGGAGGCTAAACGCCGAGCCGTTGCGCGACTAACTCGATGCGGTCGTCGGGCTGCACGACGGCGACGCGCACGTACCGCGCTCCCGCCGGCCCGAACGTGTCACCCGGAGTGACGAGGCACCCCGCGGTGCGCGCCAGGCGATCGACGAAGCCCCAGGCGTCGCCGTCAGGCGCCTCGGCCCACAGGTAAAAGCCTCCCTGCGGCATCGCGGCGTCGAGATCGACGGCCTTGAGGATCTGCGCCATCCGCTCGAGGCGATGGTGGTACCGCGCCGCTTGCGCGTCCACGTGTGCGTCGTCGCGCAGCGCGGCGACGCCTGCTGCCTGCGCGGGACCGGGCACCATCATGCCGACGTGCTTGCGCACCTCCGACAAGTAGTGCACGAGTTCGCGGTCGCCGCCGTAGAACCCGACGCGCAGTCCGGCGAGGTTCGAGCGCTTCGACAGCGAGTGCACGGCGACGACGCCGTCGGTGCCGTGCTGCAGGATCGTGCGCTTCGCGCCCTGCCAGGTGAACTCGACGTAGCACTCGTCGCTGAACACCGGCACACCGCGCGCACGACCCCAAGCGGCCGCGGCGCCGAGGTCGTCGAGCTGGCCCGCGGGATTGCCGGGCGTGTTCACCCACAGGCACAACGCGCGCGCCGCGTCCTCTTCGGTGATGGCCTCGAGTCGCAGCGTGAAGTCCTCGTTGACGGGCACCGCGACGGCGCGGCAGCCCGCGAGGATCGCTCCCATCTCATAGGTGGGATACGCCAGTTCGGGATACAGCACGGTGTCGCGGTCGGGCGTGCGCAGCGCCAACCAACGGGGCAGCGTGCCGACGAACTCTTTCGTGCCGACGCACGCGGCAACGTCAGCGGGGTCGAGGGTGACGCCGAGTCGGCGATTCATCCACGCCGCGACCGCCTCGCGCAGTGCCGCCGACCCGATCGACTGCGGGTAGCCGCGCTCGGTGTTGCTGGTCGCCAGCGCGTCGAGCACCGCCGAAGGCGGTGGGTCACAGGGCGTGCCGATCGAGAGGTCGACCGATCCCCCTGGCAGCGCCTCGGCGGCGGCCTTGGCGTCGTTCAACCGGTCGTAGGGATAGACCGGCGGGACGAACGGCTGTCGACTGCCTCCGGAGCCGGCGGGCTGGGCCGTCAACCCACCAGCCAGTTCTCGAACCGCGCCGCGCCGGCAGCGTCGACGCGCACCTGCACGCGCGTACCGCGCTCGCCGTGCACCTCGTCGAGCACCTCACCCTCGCGGTGCACGGCCGCGAGCACGTCGCCGCGGGCGAAGGGAATTTCCAATTCGACGACCTTCGACTGCGCGCGCAGCCAAGCGGCGACCGCCTCGACCAATCCGTCGATGCCGCCGCCCGTCTTGGCGCTGACCGCCACCGAACCGGGATGGGCGCGCACCAGGCGCTCGGCTTCCTCCGGATTGAGGTCGGCCTTGTTGAAGACGAGCAACTCGTCGATGTGGCCTCCGCCGATGTCGCCGAGCACTTCGCGCACGGTCGCCATTTGGGCTTCGGGGTTGGGCGCCGACGCGTCGACGACGTGCACGATCAACTCCGACTCGAGCACCACTTCCAACGTCGAGCGAAACGCCTCGACGAGTTGGTGCGGCAGCTTGCGAATGAACCCGACGGTGTCGGACACGAGGATCGTTTCGCCGCCCGGAAGATCGAGCCGGCGCGTGCGCGCGTCGAGCGTGGCGAACAGCCGGTTCTCGGCGAGCGCGTCGGCGTCGGTGAGCGCATTGAGCAGCGTCGACTTGCCGGCGTTCGTGTACCCGGCGATCGACACGTTGTGCAGACGTGAGCGGCGGCGCTGCGCGCTTTGGACGTCGCGCTTCTTCGTCAGCTTCTTCAGTTCACCTTCGAGCTGCGTGATCCGGCGCATGAGACGCCGGCGGTCGACTTCGAGCTGCGTTTCGCCGGGGCCGCGGGTGCCGATGAAACCGCTGGTGCCACCCTGCTGCGACAGCGCCTTGCCGCGGCCCTTGAGGCGCGGCAGCCGGTGACGCAGCAGCGCCAGTTCGACCTGCGCCTTGCCTTCGAGCGTGCGCGCGTTCTGGGCGAAGATGTCGAGGATCACGTCGGTGCGGTCGATGGCAGTGCGACCGAGGATCTTCTCGAGGTTGCGTTGCTGCGCCGGCGACAGTTCGTCGTCGAATACGACGGTGTCGGCGTCGACCTGCTCCGAGAGATCGTGGAGTTCTTCGGCCTTGCCCTTGCCGATGTATGTCGCGGGATCGGGCGCGTCGCGGCGTTGCAGCACGCGCGCTTCGACGTCGGCGCCCGCGGTGTCGACCAGCAACGCCAACTCGTCGAGATACTCCTCGACCTCGTCGGGATTGGCTCGACCGAACGTCACGCCGACGAGGACGATTTTTTCGCGAAAACTTCGGTCGATCAGGGTCATGGAATCTCGATTGCGCCTATGTACGTGACGGGCCCAGCGAGCTGGACGTGGTCGGTATCGGTGATGTCGACTTCGGCGTCGCCCCCGGGCTGTCGCACCGTCACGACCGTGCCGGTGACGAGTCCCCACTTGGATGCGGCGACGGCGACGGCGCATGCACCGGTACCGCACGCCAGTGTCTCGCCTGCGCCGCGCTCGTGCACGCGCATTTTCACGGTGTCGGGCGTCGACGCGGCAGCGATGATCTCGAGGTTGACGTCGGGTCGTTGCGCGCCGGCCCGCGTCAGGTCGTAGGCGTCGGGGTCGGCGACGCGCCGCACGCGATGCGGGTTGCCGACGTTGAGCAGCATGTCGTCCTCGTCGGTGCCCTCGATGACGACGGGACCCATGTCGACGCGGATGAAGTGCACGAGCGGATCGTCGGTGGCGTTGACGTGGGCGCTGCGGTAGCCCGCTGCCGTCGACACGTTGACGCTGGACCCGCTCACCCACCCGCCGCGCACCGCGGCCTGCACGAGGCAGCGCAGGCCGTTGCCGCTCATCTCCGCGGGTGACCCGTCGGCGTTGTGCAGCGTCATCGTCAGGTCGGCGCGCACGTCGCGCTTGGACAGGTGCAGCAGGCCGTCCGCGCCGACGCCGAATCGCCGGTCGCACACCCGACGCGCCAGTGCTGGCGTCACCTCGGTGGCGTTCTGCGGATCGGCGAGGACGAGGAAGTCGTTCCCCCAGCCCTCGTGTTTGGTCAGACGCACGTCACCAGTTTTGCCGACTGGCGACGGTGGCCAAGTCCACTTCGGGATCGAGCCACGCGATCCGGGGATCGCGACGGAACCAGGCGCGCTGGCGGCGGGCGAAGCGCACCGTCGCCGTGACCGCCTCGTCGACGCATTCGTCGAGCGACCGGCCCGCTTCGACGTGCTCGAACAGCTGGCGGTACCCGAGTGCCTGGCGCGCCGTACGCGACACCGGCGACTGTGCCAGCCGCTCCACTTCGGTGACGAACCCGTCCTCCAACATGCGCGTGAACCGGCGTTTGATGGCGGCGGCGATGCCAGCACGGCTCGGCCACAGGCCGATGAGCCGGAAGGCGGTCGGCCGGTACGTGTCGAGACCCGGGCCGTACGACGAGAACGGTCGGCCCGAGCCGATGCAGACCTCGAGGGCACGAATGACTCGCCGGCGATTGGTCGGTTCCATCTTTCCGGCGGCATCGGGGTCGAGCGCCACGAGGCGCGCGTGCAGTGCCACGGTGTCGGTGTCGGCCTCGAGCGTCGCCTTCACGTCGGGAAACTGCGGCGGAACCGACAGGCCGTCGACCGCCGCGCGCACGTACAAACCCGTGCCGCCCACGAGCAAGGCGCGCTTGCCGCGCTGCTCGATGTCGCGCACGGCGTTGGTGCAGTCGCTCTGGAAGCGGCTCACGGTGTAATCGTCAGACGCGTCGACGATGTCGACCAGGTGGTGCGGCACCTCGGCGCGGTCCGCGAGGATCGGCTTGGCAGTGCCGACGTCCATGCCGCGATAGACGCACATCGCGTCGACGGAGACGATTTCGAACTGGTCGTTCGTCCGCGCGATCGCCATCGCCTGCGCCGACTTGCCCGAACCCGTGGGTCCGACGATGGCGACGTGGCTAAATCGCGGCAACCGGGATGCGCGTCTTGTGCCGCGGCGCGGCGGTGACCTCGACGAGTTCGCCGAGGAGGTGGTGCCGTCCGGCGTGGGTGATGCGCACGTCGGCGTAGGCGCCGACGGCGACGCCGGGCGCGTGCGGAAAGTGCACGAGCTTGTTCTGCGTCGTGCGGCCCGACCACCGGTCGTCGTCGCGCTTCGACACGCCCTCGACCAACAGCGACTCCGTCTTGCCGACGCGCGCCTCGTGGCGCTGCAGCGCCGATCGGTCGAGCACGATCTTGAGGCGATCGAAACGTTCGCCCACGACGTCGGCGGGCACGAACGCGTCGCTCATCGTCGCCGCCTCGGTCCCCGTGCGGGGCGAGAAGATGAAGGGATACACCGAGTCGTATCCGACCTCCGCCGCCACGGCGAGCGTCGCTTCGAAGTCGTCGTCGGTTTCGCCCGGGAAGCCCACGATGATGTCGCTCGTGATGGCGAGATCGGGAATCGTCGCCCGTGCCTGGCGCACCTTGTCGAGGTAACGCGCCGCGGTGTACCCGCGGTGCATCGCCGCGAGCACGCGGTCGCTGCCCGACTGCAACGGGAAGTGCAGGTGGTTGCAGACCGCAGGGACTTCGGCCATCGCCTCGAACACTTCGGGACGCATGTCCTTCGGATGCGGCGACGTGAAGCGGATGCGCCGCAAACCGTCGATCGCTCCCGCCTCGCGCAGCAGTTGTGCGAACAACGGGCGGCGCTTCGTGAGGTCGCGGCCGTAGGAGTTCACGTTCTGCCCGAGCAGCGTGACCTCGGTGACGCCCTGCGCGACGAGGCCTTCGATTTCGCCGACCAAGTCGTCGAGCGGGCGGCTGATCTCCTTGCCGCGCACCGACGGCACGATGCAGAAGGCGCACGAGTTGTCGCACCCGATCTGAATCGTGACCCACGCCGCGTACGACACTTCGCGCCGCACCGGTAGTGCGCTAGGGAACGCGTCGGACTCTTCGAGGATCTCGGTGATGGGGCCGCGCTCGCGCGCTTCCTGGAGCAACTCGGCGGCGCGGCCGACGTTGTGCGTGCCGAACACGGCGTCGACGAACGGCGCCTTGCGCTGGATCAGGTCGCGGTCCTTCTGCGCCAGGCAGCCGGCAACCGCGATCTGCATGTCGGGTTTGCTGCGCTTGGTCGACGCCAAGTGACCGAGCGTGCCGTACAGCCGGTTGTCGGCGTTCTCGCGAATGCAGCACGTGTTGAGCACGACGACGTCGGCGTCGTCGGCCGAGGCCGCCGCCACCATCCCGTCGGCTTCGAGCAGCCCGGCGATCCGCTCCGAGTCGTGCTCGTTCATCTGGCACCCGAAGGTGCGCACGAAGTAGCGACGGGCCTCGGACATAGCCCGTCCAGGCTACCGGCTCGCTTTCCGAGAAGGTCTACCGCCGCTGTGCGTCGGTAGACCTTCTCAGAACGAGTTCACTCGGCGCTGGCGAGCTCGATCGGTTCGTCGTCGCCCTCGCCCTCGCCGAGCGGCACGTCTTCCTGACCGACCCCGGACGCCTTGCAGATGCGGTCGTACAGCGTGACCATCAACTCCGGGTTCTCGAGGAGGAACGTCTTGGCGTTCTCCCGGCCCTGGCCGAGCTGTTCGCCTTCGTACGTGTACCAGGCGCCGGCCTTCTTCACGATGCCGAGATCGACACCGATGTCGATGACCGAACCTTCACGGCTGATGCCCTTGCCGTAGACGATGTCGAACTCGGCCTGCCGGAACGGCGGTGCGACCTTGTTCTTCACGACCTTGACCCGCGTCTTGTTGCCCACTACTTCGACGCCGTCTTTGATCGCTTCGATGCGGCGGATGTCGAGGCGCACCGACGAATAGAACTTGAGGGCGCGTCCGCCGGGCGTTGTTTCGGGCGAGCCGAACATCACACCGATCTTCTCTCGCAGCTGGTTGATGAAGATGCAGATGGTGTTGCTGCGATTGAGGTTGGCGGTGAGCTTGCGCAGCGCCTGGCTCATCAAGCGCGCCTGGAGGCCGACGTGGGTGTCGCCCATCTCGCCTTCGATCTCCGCACGCGGCGTGAGAGCGGCGACCGAGTCGATCACCAACACGTCGAGCGCACCGGAGCGGATCAGCATGTCGGCGATCTCGAGCGCCTGCTCGCCGGTGTCGGGCTGCGAGATGAGCAACTCGTCGGTATTCACACCGATGGCCGCGGCGTAGATCGGGTCCATCGCATGCTCGGCGTCGATATAGGCACACGTGCCGCCGTTGCGCTGCGCCTCGGCAACAACGTGCATTGCGAGAGTGGACTTACCAGATGACTCAGGGCCGAAGATCTCGACGACGCGCCCACGGGGCAGACCGCCCACGCCCAGCGCCAGGTCGAGGGCCAATGCACCGGTCGGGATGGTCTCGATCGCCATGTTGGGCTTGTCGCCCATGCGCATCACTGCGCCCTTCCCGAACTGCTTCTCGATCTGACCAAGTGTCGTGTCGAGTGCCTTTTCGCGCTCCACCGGGAGCCCCTCTCTCTCAAGTTGTTTCTGACAAGCGCCACCCTACGGAAGGGGTGTAACAACAAACACGAGTGTAATTCCGAACAACCGTTCGATTCAACGACCCTCGGCCAAAATCCTCGGATGCGGGATTTCGACGACCTCGTCGACGAGGCCATGGCGGCGCCGATTTCCGGGTGGGACTTCTCGTGGCTCGACGGTCGGGCGACGGAAGCGCGGCCGTCGTGGCGGTTCCGTGATCGCGTCGCGGAGCGTGCCGCTCACGCGCACGCGTTGGTGGACATCGAGTGCGGGGATGGGCGACTGCTCGATTCGCTGCCCCAGCGGCCCGCACTCACCGTCGGCGTCGAGGACTACCAGCCCCGCGCCGGGATGCTGCGCGCCACCGGCGCCGCACTCCCCGTGCGCGCCGCATCGTTCGACCTCGTCATCTCGCGCCACCCCGTGGTCGCACACTGGGACGAGATCGCGCGCGTGCTCGCACCGGGCGGGACATACCTCGCGCAACACGTCGGGCCTCGCAGCGCGGCCGAAGTCGGTGAGTGGTTCGTCGGACCATGGCCGCCTTCCGAAGCGCGCACGCCCGAACGCGCGCGCCGACTCGCAGCCGACGCCGGGCTCGACGTCGTCGACCTGCGCTACGAAGAACTCCCGATGGTCTTCGACGACGTCGGCGCCGTCGTGTATTTCCTTCGCTTGGTCGTGTGGATCGTTCCCGACTTCTCCGTCGAGAAGTACCGCGATCGCCTGCGCGCCATGCACGACGCCATGCCGTTCCACGCCACAGCGGCGCGCTTTCTCATCGAGGCCGCTCGGAAATGAGTCCGGGCTAAGGCTTGGGCACCGTCGCCAGCTGTGATGCGATGACCTCGCGCTCACCGTCTTCGGTGATTTCGGCCACGGCCTGTTCTGCCCGCGCGTAGTACTTCGCGTGCTCTTCCCGATCGCCGGCTGCGGCCGCGGCGCGCGCCATGCCTTCGAGCATCGACGCGCGCCGCCAGTCGCTCCAGCCTTCGCGCTCACACGTCGCGAGGGCGCGGCGCGCGTATGTCATCGCCAGCGCGCCGAGGCCGAGCAACGACGCGCAATGGGCGATCTGCCAGTCGCCCGTCGCCGTTTGCTCGGCGCCGCCGACAAACCCCCAATGCATCGCGACGCGAACGCCCGCTCGAGCATCTCGGCGTCTTCGTCCGGGGTGCGGTTCGCCTTTTCGATCAGCTCCCACGCGCCGTTGAACCCTTCGATCGCGAAGAACTGGTGCGCGACGCGCTCGGCGTCTTCGTGCATCAACCGTCCTCGCGTAGGCGGCGTCGCAACAAGTCCATCAGCGAGATGGCGCTGAACTGGCGCACGCGGTCGCGATCGCCGGGCAAGCGCACCTCGACCGCGTCCACTTCGCCGCCGCGCGCGATGCCGTAGAACACGGTGCCGACGGGCTGGCCGTCCTGCTCGTCAGGTCCGGCGACGCCCGTGACCGACAACCCGATATCCGAGCCAAGCACCTTGACCGCGCCCACCGCCATCGCCTTGGCGGCCTCCGCGGACACGACAGGGCCTTCCGGCACGCCGAGCACCGAGAACTTCACCTCGGACGCGTACGACACGATCGAACCCCGGAACCAGTTCGTGGCGCCGCGCACCGCCGCGCAACGGGATCCGACAAGTCCCCCCGTGAGCGATTCCGCCAAGCCGAGTGTTTCGCCGCGCGCCACGAGCATGTCGCCGACGACGGCCTCCATCGTTTCGTTGTCCACGCCGAAAACGAGGTCGCCCAGCAACGCCCGCACCGCCGCCTCCTCGTCGGCCAGCGCGCCCAGCGCCTCCGCCTCGGTCGGCGCCTTGGCGGTGAGGCGCACCTTGATGCCTTCGATACCTGACGCCAGGAACGCGATGGTGACTGGTGCATCGGTCGCGTCGTGGTGCGCGAACCGCTCATGGAGCTGCTGCGCCAACATGCTCTCCGACTGACCCCACGTGCGCAGGACGCGGCTGCGGATCGTCGCCGTCTCGCCAGAACGCGCCAGCAGGTCGGGCAACACCGCGCGCGTCACCATGTCCTGCATCTCGTACGGCACACCCGGCACCGCGTAGATCACCTTGTGCCCGACGGGGCAGATCAGCCCCGGAGCGGTCCCCATGGTCTGGTCGATCACCGTCGCTCCGGCGGGCACGTCGGCTTGGCGCAGGTTGTTGGCAGCCATCTCGCGCCCGCGGGCGCGGAACATCTCTTCGATGCGCGCCGCGATCGCGTCGTCGCGCACGAGTGGCACGGTCATCACTTCGGCGATCGCCTCGCGGGTGATGTCGTCCTGTGTCGGACCGAGCCCGCCGCACACGACCACCGCGTCGGAACGCGCCAGCGCGCAGCGCAGCGCGTGCACGATGCGCGCCAGGTTGTCGCCGACCGCCGTCGAGTAGTGGCGGTCTATGCCGGCGGCGGCGAAGGTCTCGCCCAACCACGCCGAGTTCGTGTCCACGATCTGGCCGAGCAGTAACTCCGTGCCGACCGCAACGACCTCAACTCGCACGGACCTGGCGGCCTCCCTCGAGGAGGTATTGCGCACCGGTTATCAAGGTGAGCACGACGGCGATCCAGATCAGTCCTCGGTACAACCAGTGCTGGTCCGTCGTCAGCGGTAGCAGCGCTAAGCCGATGGCGACCTCCGTGAGGACCGTCTTGACCTTCGCCCACCAGCGCGCGGGAACGCTGATGCCGCGTTGCGCGAGCCACGACCGATAGAACGACACCGCCACCTCACGTACCCCGATCAAGACGACCGGCAATACCGACAGGTCGTCGCGTGACACGAGCGCGGCAAGCGCGCCCAGCACGAGCACCTTGTCGGCGAGCGGATCGAGGAACGCACCGGAACTCGTCGTGCCGTGGCGCCGTGCGAGGTAGCCGTCGACGCCGTCGGTCGACGTGAGCACGATCCAGAACGCGACGGCGGGCCACGACGCTCCGCCCGACGCGATCATTACCAACAGGAACGGGCTGACCAGCAGGCGCAGAACCGTGACGAAGTTCGCCGGTGTCGCCAACGCGGAAGAGCCGAACGACGATTCCGTCTTCACGACGCAACAGCCTCGAGATCGACTCCTTCCACGCCCGTGACGGTAACCGTCTGAAACGTGCCCACCGGAAGATCCGCGGGCACGCGTACGACACCGTCGATCTCCGGCGCTTCGCGATGCGACCGGCCGACGCCCGGTTCGTCGACGAGAACGACGTGCGCGCTGCCCACGTGCGCGGCGCGGCGCGCTCGCGTGATGCCGTCTTGCAGTTCGTTGGCTTCGGCCAATCGCTGCTTGATCAGCGGCGCGTCGACGTGGCCGTCCTGTGTGTCGGCGAACGTGCCTTCCTCGCGCGAGTACGCGAACAAGCCGACCCAGTCGAACTGCGCCGCCTCCATGAACCTCAGGAGATCGTCGTGATCCGCCTCGGTCTCGCCCGGATACCCGACGATGAAGTTCGAACGGATCGTGGCGTCGGCGTAACGGCGGCGGATGTCGTCGATGCGCGCCAGGAACTTGTCACCGTTGCCCCAACGACGCATGCGCTTCAACAGCGGCGCCGACGAGTGCTGCAGCGAGAGGTCGTAATACGGGACTCCGGTCGCACCGATCACGTCGATCAGACCATCGGTGAGATCCGACGGATACAAATACAGCAACCGCACGCGCTCGACGCACGCCGCGACCTCTTCGACGAGCGGGATGATCGACCGCCGCTCGCCGATGTCGTTTCCATAGCTGGCGAGATCCTGGGCGACGAGCACGATCTCCTTCGCTTGGAGGGCGTCGACCTCCTCGAGGATCGAATCGCGGGTCCGGGAGCGTTGCTTGCCTCGGAACGACGGAATGGCGCAGAAGCCGCAGTTGCGATCGCAGCCCTCGGCGACCTTGACGTACGCCCACGGACGCGGCGAGCGCGGCCGCGGGAGGTTCAACAGGTCAAAGCTCGGGACGTCGGGCTTTCGCCCGAGCGCGATCGGCACGCCGAAGCCCGCGACCTGGTCGACTTCCGGCAGCGCGTCGGCCAATTCGGACCCGTAACGCTCAGCCATGCAACCCGTGACCACGAGCCTGGCGTCGGCGCGCTTGACCTCGCCGAGTTGGATGACGGTGTCAACCGACTCCTGTCGTGCGGCGTCGATGAACGCGCACGTGTTGACGACGACGACGTCGGCGTCGCCCGCGGAGGCAGCAGCGACGTATCCGTCGGCCTCGAGCTTGCCGATCAGCTTTTCGGAGTCGACCTCGTTCTTGGGACAGCCGAGCGTCTCGACCCAATAGGACTGCGTTGCCACCGCCCTAAGGGTACGAGACCACCCCTAGAAGTTCAGCTTCAGGCCCGGGCGCGCCCACGTGGTCTTGGCGAGCTTGCCCATCGCCGACAGCGTCACCCACGCGGTGCGCATGTCGTCGCCGCCGAAACAAATGTTGGTCGGCATCGGGTCGGGCATCTCGACGCGCTCGACCACCTCACCAGTCGGGCTGAACACCGTGATACCGGGGTGGTTGAGGAGCGTCGCGACGCAGACGTTCCCCTCCGCGTCGATCGCCAACGAGTCGTACAAGTCGCCGTGTTGGCCGTGCGCGATGAAGTTGCCGCCGCCCGTGAGCGGGTTGCCTCCGACGAGTTCACCGGGGCCGGCAACGTCCCACGAGTAGAGGTGGGCGTTCGACGTCGTGACCGCGTACAGCTTCGTCCCGTCAGGCGACAGGCCGATGCCGTTGTAACCGTGATCGCCTGCGGCCACCTGGCGGATGTCGGAGCCATCGGGCTTCGCCCAGTAGATGAAGCCGCGGTCGATGTCACGGGCGCGCGTCTTGCCGAGGTCGGTGAACCAGAGGTCACCGTTGGCGGCGACGACGATGTCGTTCGGCCCGTTGAGCTTGTTGCCGTCACACTCGGTGTACAGCGTGGTGACTTCGCCGCTGTCGATGTCGACGCGCTGGATCGAACCGCTCGTGTACTCCGGCGGCTGCGAAACACCGCCGGGTCCGACCGGGATGTTCATCTCACCGATCTCGGTCCACAGGAATCCGCCGTTGTTGCAGACGTAGAGCGCGCCGTCGGCGCCGACCGCCAGCCCGTTGGGCCCGCCGCCGACTTTCGCCACGGTGCTCTTCTCGCCATCGGGAGCGACGCGTGTCAACTGACCGCTCTTGATCTCGACGACGATCACGGAACCGTCGGGCATCGCGACGGGTCCCTCGGGGAACGCCAAACCTTCGGTGACGATCTCGATATCGCTCACTGTGGGTGACTCACTTTCACGATGGTGTGGATGCCGCCGCGCACGAGCCAGTCGGTCGTGACCGTCATGGAGACGGGTGAAAGCGCGGCGACGAGGTCGTTGAGGATCTGGTTGGTGACGTCCTCGTGGAACGCCCCCTCGTTGCGGTACGACCAGAGGTACAGCTTGAGGCTCTTCAGCTCGACGATCTTCGGACCGGGCACGTAGCTGATGGTGACGGTGGCGAAGTCGGGCTGTCCCGTCATCGGACAGACGCACGTGAACTCCGGCGTCTCGCACGTGACCTCGTACGCGCGCCCGGGGTGCGGGTTATCGATCGCGACGAGGTCGCGTGACGGCTCGCTGGGCATGGCCAGCGAACTTACTCAGGAACTGACGACGAGACCGGTCCGGTCCGGTTCGAGCTGCAGGACGCGCCCGGCAACGCCCGTCTCTTCGAGGAGGTCGACTCCTGCGGCGTACACGGCGTCGACGTCGCCGCGCTGCGCAACTGCCAGCAGCGTCGAACCCGCACCCGACCAGCACGACCCGAGCGCGCCGGCTTCGACCAGACCGCGCATGATCGTTTCGGACTCCGGGAACAGCGGGATCCGATAGGGCTGATGCAGCGTGTCGTGCATCGCCTCGGGCACGAAGGCGTCGGCGTTGGCGAATCCGGCAATCAACAATCCGAGCCGGCCGAGGTTCACGGCGGCATCATGCAGCGGCACCTCGGCGCGCAACGCGGCGCGTGCGTCACGCGTCGACAGCATCCGATCGGGGACGACGACGACGAACGCCAAACGGTCGTCGAGTTCCAGTTGTGTCGCCACCGACGCGTCGTCGACAACGGTTCCGACGACGAGCCCGCCGAGCACCGACGCCGCGGCATTCTCGGCGTGACCGTCGATGCGCGTCGCGATCGTCAACGCGTCGCGCGCGCCCGCAGCGGCTGCAGTTGCCGCGGCGAGCGCAGCGCTGCTGCCGAGGCCGCGCGCCACAGGGATTTCGGAACGGATCTCGATGGCGACGTTGTCGTGACCCAACACTTCGCGCGCCACGCGCGCTGCCATGTGCTCCGGACCGATCGGAAAGTCCGCGCCCTCGCCTTCAGTCGTGATCGACAGCGTGTCGGCCGGCTCTACGGACACGTCGATGTAAAGGCTCAACGCGATCGCGAGCGCGTCGAAACCAGGTCCGAGGTTGGCTGAACTACAGGGACACCGCGCGCGCATTGCAACAACCTATGACGGCCCTGCGTGGGGCGAGCGGAGCGAGGGGCCCCACGCGAAGGGAGGAGGACGGGGATGGGGCCCCGTCCGGGAAATGTGATGTCACTTTTTGTTGCACCCCGTGGTCGAAAGAAGTGACGGGATACAACTTCCCCCCCCGTCAGGAGGCAGTACCCATGCATGACTTTCTCACCCTCGCCTTTGTAGGCCTCGGTGTGTTCGCCGTCGCCAACTTCGTCGAGGACTTGGTGCCCGCGCTGCGTCGCTACCACGGCTTCATCATGTTGGCGCTCGGCATCGGTGCGGCGTACTGGATGGACTACAACATGTTCGCCGGTTGGCACATCGCGGTGCGCAACGAGACCGTCGCCACGTTGATGACCGGCTTCGCGTTCGCCGGAACCACCAGCGTTTGGCGCGGCATCCTGCACTGGATGGGCACGTCCGAGGGCGACGAGCCCGAAGTGCGCCAGTCGCACATGCGCCTCGCGGCGTAACACAGCCCTACTGAGCGAGAGGGGTTCGCGCAAAGATGCGCGGACCCCTCTTGCGCGTCTGGACTCAGGACGCTTGGTCGAGCGCCTCGAGCTCTTCGACCGTCATGAGCACGGCTCGGGCTTTGGACCCTTCGGACGGCCCGACCACGCCCGACTCCTCCAGCAGGTCCATGAGCCGCCCGGCGCGAGCGAAGCCGACCTTGAGCTTGCGCTGCAGCATCGACGTCGACCCGAGTTGGCTACGCACGACGAGATCTCGCGCGGCGCGCAACAGCTCGTCGTCGGAGTCACTGCCACTGCTGCTGGCGAAACTGCGATCGCCGGGGCCACTGCCCTCGCCCTCGACGCCTTCGACATACTCCGGACGCGCCTGGCGCTTCCAGTGCGCCGCCACCTTGCGCACCTCGTCCTCGCCGACCCACGCGCCCTGCACGCGCCGACCACTCGACGAGTTCGCCGTCAGCAACAACATGTCGCCCTTACCGACGAGGCGCTCCGCGCCCGGTTGGTCGAGGATGACGCGGCTGTCGGTCTGGCTCGACACCGCGAACGCGAGACGCGACGGCACGTTCGCCTTGATCACGCCGGTGATGACGTCGACCGAAGGCCGCTGCGTGGCGATCACGAGATGGATGCCGACGGCGCGCGCCATCTGCGCGATGCGGCAAATCGAGTCTTCGACGTCACGCGCCGCCACCATCATCAGATCGGCGAGCTCGTCGACGACGACGAGGATGAACGGCAGGCGGCGGTACTCCTTGTCCTCCCCCGGTTCGGGCTTGAGGTCGCCGCGGTCGAACGCCGCGTTGTATCCCGTGATGTCGCGCACGCCGACTTCGTAGAGCAACTCGTAGCGCCGCTCCATCTCCTTCACCGCCCACGACAGCGCGTTGGCGGCGCGCTTCGGGTTCACGACGACCTGGGTGAGCAGATGCGGCAAGCCGTTGTACTGGCCGAGCTCGACGCGCTTGGGGTCGATGAGGATCATGCGCACCTGGTCGGGGGTGGAGCGCACGAGCACGGATGTGATGAGGCTGTTGATGCAGCTCGACTTGCCGGCACCGGTGGCGCCGGCGATCAGGATGTGCGGCATCTCGGCGAGGTTCGCCATCACGGCGCGTCCGGCGATGTCCTTGCCGAGCGCGACTTCGAGCGGGTGCTTCGCCTGACGCGCCTCTTCGGTGGCCAGGATGTCGGCGAGCGCGACCAGCTGACGGTCGCGGTTGGGTACCTCGACGCCGATGGCCGACTTGCCCGGGATCGGCGCAAGGATGCGAACGTCGGGCGACGCCATCGCGTACGCGATGTCCTTGTTCAGGCTCGTGACCTTCGCCACCTTCACGCCCGGACCGAGTTCGAGTTCGTAGCGCGTCACGGTAGGACCGACGGTCATGCCGACCAGCCGCGTCTCGACGCCGTGCGCCGCCAGTGCATGCTCGAGCGTGCGGCCGCCCGCTTCGATCATGCGGCGGTCGATCTCGACCGCCTTCGATCGCTTGAGCAGCGCGAGCGCCGGCAATCGCCACGCGCCCTCGCGATGCGCGGGTCCGAGATCGATCGCCAGCTGATCGGCCGACACAGGCGCGGTCGTCTCCGGCACCGACACGGTGATCTCGGGTTCGGGCTCGGGTTCCGGTGCGGGCTCGTCGTCTTCGGCCAGCGGCGGAACCACCTCGAGTATCGGCGGCGACTGCGTCGCCGGATGCCGCCGCGTGGCGTCGACGCGCTCCTCCACGTCGGGCGTCGTCGCCGCCGCGAGGTGGCGCGCCGAGCCGCTCAGCACGTCGACGACCTTCTTCATCCCGCGCACCAGGTGACCCCACGCGTCGCGCGCCGAGAGGCGCAACAGCACCAGCAACCCGACGATGCCGAGCGCGCTGAGGATCAACGCCGCACCGGGCACGGCGAGCAAGCCGCGCAACGGCTCGGCCATCGCCACGCCGACGAGACCGCCTGCGGCGCGCAACTCTTCGGCGGGATCGGTCCACGACGGCGTGCCGTTCGCCAGGTGGATGAGCCCAGTGCCCGACAACACCACGAAAGTGGTGCCGATGACGACGCGCGCCGGCTCTTGGCGCGGTCGGCCTTGCAGCAGCGCGAAGCCGACGCCGGCGATCGCGACCGGCAACGCAAGCCGTCCCCAGCCGAACAACAGTCCGGCCACGTCGCGCAGGAATCGCCCGACAGGCCCGGTGAGATCGGCGTAGATGCCGAGCGCCGACACGACGGCCAACGCAACCAGTAACAGGCCCCACACATCGTCGGATTGCCGACCGAGGTGCGTGGCGAGGGACTTACGGGCGCGCTCGACGGTCGAAACCTTGCGCTTCGCCGCGCGGTGAGACGAAACCGGACGGCGCGCGGCTGTCGAGGACGTTTTCCGAGTGCGAGCGGGGCCTCGCTTCGTTGTGGCCATGGCCAGATAAACCGTACCTACGTTCGGTCCGCCTGCGGTGGAGGGTAGCGCCATTTCTGCGTCCCCATGATCCCCATTGCCCGAACAGTTGGTGCGTCGCTAGACCATCGTCTGGCCGCCGCTCGTGTTGAGCGCCTCACCGGTGATGTAGTTGCCGTCGTCGCTCATGAGGAACGCGATGGCGTTGGCGACGTCGTCGCCGGTCTGCATGCGCCCAAGCGGGATCTCGCGCTGGAGCCAGCCTTCGAAGCCGCCGGGCATGCCGGCCACCATCGTCTCGAGTTGACGATCCTTGTTGAGCAAGTCCGTGTCGACGGTGCCGGGGCACACGGCGTTGACGGTGATGCCCGCGGAGCCGAGTTCCATTGCCCACGTCTGCGTGAGCAGGATGATCCCTGACTTCGCCGCGCAGTACGCGCCGAGCGCCGGGATGCCGCGCTTGCCGGCTTGCGACGACACGCTGACGATCGCACCCGGAACTCCCGCGGCGACCATGCGCGCCGAGGTCGCCTTTGTCACGAGGAACATGCTCCGCAAGTTCAGCGAGATGATCTTGTCGAACTGATCCGCCGGCAGGTACGTCAGCGGGCCCATCCCCATCCCGAAGCTGCCGCCGCCGACGACGTTGGCGACGAGTTGGACGGTGCCGAGCTTCTCGGTGGCTTCGGCGACGGCGGCTTCGACTTGCGCTTCGTCGGTCACGTCGGCCTTGATGCCGACGGCACGGCGGCCGAGTGACTCGATCTCCTTGACGATCGTCTCGAGGTCGGTCGCTTGAGCCATTCCGTGGCCGGGGAAGTCGCCCATCGGTGCGCCCAAGTCGACGCACGCCACGTCCGCGCCTTCGCGCGCCAGACGCAGCGCAGTTGCGCGCCCAATCCCCCGCGGCCGCGCCGCGCCGGTGACGAGCGCGACCTTGCCTTCGATTCCCGTGTACGCCATGTGCGGTTGTCTAGCGGATCAGACTTCCATGACGATTGGCACGATCATCGGCCGGCGGCGGGTGCGTTCGTTGACGAACTTGCCGAGCGCCGAGCGCGCCGCCTTGCGCAGCGTGTCGACATCACTCGACGCGACGTTGCTCACCTGCTCGCGCACGCGTTCACGCGCCTCGTCGAGCAGGCTCTCGGCTTCGGGCGCGTACACCCATCCGCGCGTGATGACTTCCGGGCGACCGATGACGTCGCCCGACTTGCTGTCAACCGTGACGACCACGATGACGACGCCTTCGTCGGCCAACACCTTGCGGTCGCGCAGCACGAACTCGCCGACGTCGCCGACGATGCCGTCGACGTAGAGGTAGCCGGCGGGCACCGTGTCGCCGAAGTCGATGCCGGCGTCGCTCAACTCCACCACGTCGCCGTCCTCGCACAACAGCACGTGGTTGTCCGACATGCCGAGCGTCTTCGCCAGGCGCGCGTGGTGCGTGAGGTGACGGAACTCGCCGTGCACCGGGATGAAGAACTCGGGGCGTGCCAGGGTGAGCAGAGTCTTCAGCTCCTCGCCTTTGGCGTGGCCCGAGACGTGGACTTGCGCGATGCCGGAGTGCACGACGTCGCAACCGAGCCGGTGCAGCCCGTCGATGACCTTGCCGACGTTGCTCTCGTTGCCGGGAATGGCGTGCGACGACAGGATCACGACGTCGCCCTCGCCGACCTTGATGCGCTTGTTCTCGCCCGCCGCCATCAGCGCCAGCGCGCTCAGCGGCTCGCCCTGCGATCCGGTGGAGATCACGCACACCTTTTCGGGCGCCAGGTCGCCGACGTCGTCGATGTCGATGACGGACGCGTCGGGCACGTCGAGCAAGCCGAGGCTGCGCGCCAACGCAACGTTCTTGCCCATCGACCGTCCGAGGGTCGCGACCGTGCGACCGTGATTCACGGCCGCGGTCATCACTTGCTGGATGCGGTGGATGTGCGACGCGAAGCACGTGACGATGACGCGCTTGTCGGTGTTGTCGCGGAACAGGTCGCGCAGCGTCTCGCCGATCACGGTCTCCGACACCGTGTGGCCCGCTTCCTCCGCGTTCGTCGAGTCGCCCAGCAACAAACGGATGCCGTGCTCCGACGACAGCGCGCCGATACGGGCGATGTTCGTCGTGCGCCCGTCGACGGGCGTGAGGTCGAGCTTCCAGTCGCCCGAGTGCAGGATGATCCCCTGCGGCGTGTGCAGCGCGATCGCGAACGCGTGCGGCACCGAGTGCGTGACGGGAATGAACTCGACGTCGAACGGTCCGATCTTGATTCGGTCGCCGTCGGAGTTCACGACGCGGAAGTCGGTGCGGTTCGTCAGCCCGGCTTCGTCGATGCGGTTACGCGCCAGCCCGAGCGTCAGCGCCGACCCGTACAGCGGGAACTCGAGGTCGCGCAGCAGGAAGTGCAGCGCGCCGACGTGATCTTCATGACCGTGCGTGAGGACGCACGCTTCGACGCGATGCGCGTTCTCCCGCAGGAACGTGAAGTCGGGCAGCACGAGGTCGACGCCCGGCATGTCGATGTCCGGGAACATCAAACCGCAGTCGATGATGAGCAGCCGGTCGTCGACTTCGACGACCGCGCAGTTGCGCCCGATCTCCCCCAGTCCGCCTAGAAAAATGACTCGGACTGGGTTCGCCATCCCCTAGTTGTACTTCGGCGCAGCCAGCGACCCCAACGATGCGAGCAATTTGGCCGCCGCGGCGTCGAGGTCGGGCGAGCCCGGACCCATCGGCAAACGACACTCCCCGACCGGGAGGCCGAGACATCGCATCACCGCTTTGGTCGGGACAGGGTTGGGAAACGCGTCGCTACCTTCGAACTCGTAGGACGCGGCCAGCGCGGCGTTCAGCTCGCGGGCGCGGTCGACGTCGCCCTTGAAGAACGCTTCGATCATGTCCTTTTGCGCGGCCGCACTCCAGTGGCTGGCGACACCGACGACACCGCAGGCGCCGACGGCGAGGAACGCCAACGTGAGCGACGAGTCGCCCGAGTACACCTCGAAATAGTCGGGCGCGTCGCGCAACAGCACGGCGGTCGACGTCGGGTCCTTGGCGGCGTCTTTGTTGGCGACGATGTTCGAACAGTCGGCGATCAACTGGAGGAACGTCTCGTTGGCAATCTTGCGCCCACTGCGGATCGGGATGTCGTAGAGCATCACCGGCAGATCGGTGGAGTCGGCGATCGCCTTGAAGTGGCCGTACATGCCCGACTGCGACGGGCGGTTGTAATACGGCGTCACCGCGAGGATCCCGGCAGCACCAACGCCCTGTGCGGCCTTCGTCATCTCGACGGAGTGCGCGGTGTCGTTCGTGCCCGAACCAGCAATGATCGGGATCGTCACCGCTTCGACTGCGGCACGCCATACGTTGACGCGCTCTTCGTCGGTGAGCACCGGCGACTCGCCGGTCGTGCCCGTGACGACGAGGCCGTCGTTGCCGTTGTCCTGGAGGTAGCGCGCCAGCGTGGCGACGCCGTCGTAGTCGACCGAACCGTCGTCGTGCATCGGCGTCACCATCGCGGTGAGGACCTGGCCCCACCGTCCCGCATTTCTACTCACGACGCTTCTTCCTCCATCTCCGTCGTCGGCTCGCTGCCGCGCTCGATCCCGAGCGTGGCCAGCAGATCTTCGTGCAGTTCGAACCACACGGAGTGGTAACTGTCGATCATCGGCTTGGTCATCCAGTCGTGCTCGCCGGCTTCGACCCGGGCGCGCGCGGCGGCGAGCCGGGGTCCGTAGTTGCCGAAGCGTGCGAGGCCATCCGCCAGTTCAGCGCAGATCGGTTGCGCCGCGCTATCGACTTTGCCAAGACGCGCCAAGACCTCTTCGTCGTAGGCAGCGTCCTCGTGCCGGTTGCGTTCCGGCGGGGTCTTGTTGTCGACCGGCGGGTAGAGCTGCCAATCGGTGCACAACCGCAGCAGCTGCGGATTGAGTTCGAGGAAGCGGCGGTACAGACCGTCGACCGTCTCACGCAGCGCGGCGGCGTCGAGTTCGGCCGCGCATTGCTGCGCGTCCTCG
>JBEEFR010000067.1:0-18627 GCA_041166285.1 Actinomycetota bacterium
CTGCGCCGCGGCCCCGGGCGCGTGCGCGACAGCCACGCCGATGGACAACCCAACGACCACGAGTAACCGCCCCAGGACCGTGCGGGCGCGCGCCAACACGGACAAACTGCCCTGCATGAGGCCACCAGTTTGGCCAAATCGCCGCCGAAAAGGAAATTGCGGCTAGCTGACGCCAGCGGGACGGTCGCCCTCCAGCGCCACCCGAAGCATGTTCCGGCGGGCGTCGCCGAAGTCCCGCAGCGCGTAGTGCATGGTGCAGCGGTTGTCCCAAAAGGCCAGGTCACCGGCCTGCCAGCGCCACCGGACCATGCCGTCGGGACGGGTGGCGACGTCGTAGAGCACGTCGAGCAGGGCGTCGGATTCGGCACGTCGGAGCCCGTCGATCTTGATGGTGAACAGCGGGTTCACGAACACCGATCGCTTGCCGGTTTCCGGGTGCACGCGGATGACGGGGTGGCGCTGCGGCGGCGCCGCCGCGTTCGCCATCGTCGCCGCGCCACCGGTCTTGTCGCGCGTGGCGAAGAATCCGTCGGCCTTTGACGACGAGTGCGTCGCGGTGAGCCCCGACAGGAACGCCTGCAGCGTCGGCGACAACGCTTCATAGGCCGAGCACATGTCGACCCACACGGTGTCGCCGCCGACCGCCGGCACGGTTTCGGCGTGCAACATCGCGCCGAGCGGCGGGCGCTCTTGGTACGTGAGGTCGCTGTGCCACACGTCGGCGCGCGCGCCCTCTTCCGAGTCGAGCGCCAGCACCTCGGGGTGACCTTCGACGGCGGGCTCGACGGGATGCGCCGGCGTCGGTTCGCCGAAGCGCGTCGCGAGCTTCGTGAGGTCGGCGGCGTCGAGCGACTGGCCGCGGAAGAACAGCACCTTGTGGCTGAGCAAAGCGGCGCGCACGGCCGCGACGTCGCCGTCGGCGAGGCCGGGTTCGAGGGTTACGCCGGTGACGACGGCACCGAGAACAGGCGTGAGCGGTTCGACGTCCATAACCTCAGGATATGAGCCGATTCAAGAAGGGCGACAGAGTCATCATCACCCAAGGCGATTTCACGGGTGAATGGGGCACGATCGTCGACAAGGACGTCATCGGCGACGAGATCACCGTGGCCCTCGGGAAGAACAACCACGAGATCCGCACGCACGAAGCACACGTGGAGAAGTCGGACAAGTGAAGCATTGGTTGCTGTTCTACGAAGGCGACGACGACTACATCGAGAAGCGCCAGCCCTACCGCGGCGATCACCTCGACTACGCGAACGCCGCGGTGCTGCGCGGAGAATTGCTGCACGGCGGCGCGCTCGGCGATCCACCGACCGGGTCGGTGCTGGCCTTCCTCGGCGATACCGCCGAGGTGGCGGAGAAGTTCGCCGAGAACGATCCGTACGTGCGCAACGGCGTGGTGAAGAACTGGCGCGTCGAGCGATGGATCGTCGTCGTGGGCGAGGGCGCCGAAGCCCTGTAGCGGTGGAGGAACAACCGCTCGCCGGCGGCAACCTGAGCACCGGCGTGGTGCGCGTCGGCGACACCGTGCGGCGGCCGATCGGTCCCTGGACGCCCGCGGTGCACGCGCTGCTCCACCACCTCGAAGGGCGCGGCTTCACCGGCGCGCCGCGCGTGTTCGGCTTCGACGACCAGGGCCGCGAGATCCTCGAGTACATCGAAGGCGAGGTGCAGTGGCCCGACAACGGTCGCCTCGACGACGTGGGCTTGCTGCACCGCATCGGAGCGATGCTGCGCGCCTTCCACGACGCCGTCGCCGACTTTTATCCGCCGTCGCGCGCGGTGTGGCGTTTCCCCGAGATGGCGGCCGACGCCGAGCCGTTCGTCGACGAACGTGGGGTCATCGTGTGCCACAACGACACGGCGGCGTGGAACATCGTCGCCACCGATGCACGCGTCGCGTTGATCGACTGGGACGCCGCCGGGCCGCGCCCGCCGATCTGGGACGTCGCCTACTGCGCCGTCGGGCTGCTATCGCCGTTGGCGCGTGTCCGCGAACGGCTCGCCGCCCTTGCCGACGGCTACCACTTGTCGGCGGCTGACCGCGCCCGATTGCCCGAAGTCATCGTCGCCCGCATCACCAGCAGCTACGAGCACATGCGTCTGCGGGCCGAAGCCGGACAAGCACCCTGGGACCGGCTGTGGGCCGAAGGCCACGGCGACGCCTGGGCGGAACTGCGGGAAGTCGCGTTACAGCTCAGTGGCACACTGACGCTGTGATCGCGCTGTCACCGGACGCCAAGGTCGAGCGAGTGCAGCTCGACGAGACGTCGTGGGTCGACGTGTCGCGCAACTGGCTCGCCGGTGCCGACGAACTGTTCGACGCGTTGCTCAACGGCGTGGCGTGGCAGCCGTCGCGCATCTTCCGCTTCGAGAAGTGGGTCGACGAGCGACGCCTCGGGTCGTCGTGGTCGAAAGGCCGTCCGCTGCCGCATCCGGCGCTCGCCGACGTGACCAAGACGCTGCAGCGTTCGTACAAGGCGACCTTCGACGGCTTCGGGATCATCCAGTACCGCGACGGCGGCGACGGTCAGGCGTTCCATCGCGACACCGACATGCGCTACCTCGACGACACGATCATCGCCATCCTCACCCTCGGCGCCCGCCGGCCGTGGTACCTGCGGCCACGATCGGTCCGCAATTCCCTCGAAGCCATGGACGGTGTCCGAGGAGCCACGCACGACCTGCAACCGGGAAACGGCGACCTCATCGTGATGGGCGGCGCGTGCCAACAGAACTGGGAACACTCCGTCCCGTACCTGACCAAGCTCGGCGTCGGCGTGCGCATCTCGCTGCAATGGCGTTGGGCGCGCCGAGTCGGCAAGCCCTTCATGGGCGCCGGCTACCGGGCGCCGCTTACTTACGACACGCCGGGCTAACCCTGTTCTGAGAAGACCTACCGCTGCTAGGCGGACGTAGACCTTCTCAGAACCAGGGTGGGGTCGGCAGCGCGGGCTTCGAGCGCCGCGCGGATGCGGGCGATTGTCTCGTCCGGGCGTACGTGCACGTCGGCCAACGTGACGCGCTCGAAGTGCCAGCCGGCTGCCTCGAGTTCGTCCTGTCGGCGCCGGTCGTTCTCGCGCTGGGTCTTCGTGGAGTGGAACTGGCGACTGTCGGCCTCGATGGCGACGACTTCGGCAACGAACGCCGCGTCGATCTTGTACTTCCCGTCGCGCACGGGGCAGTTGCGCACGAAGTTGCCGAGTCCGGCGCGTTGGAGGAGATGGCCAACTTCGATCTCGAGAACGCTCTTCGCAGGCAGGCCGAGCGGGCGGTTCTCCATCACGCGCCGCAGCCGTGCGCTGCCCGGAACGCCGCGCCCGCCTTCCTTGACGAGGCATTCCCAGATCCGGCGTTCCGCGGTGAGGTGTTGGTCGAGTGCTGACTCGACGGCGATCTCGACTGCGGCGTCGTCGGCGCCGGCCGCGAAGTCGATCAGGCACCGCTCGACCGACGCCCTCGGAATCCCATCCACGACGCGGGCACCGCGTAGCGGCCGGCGCGACCGAAACACGTGCACGCCCTTGGGCGCGGGGGCGTCGGCCTGAGTCATGGACATCTCGATCTCGCCCGTCTCCTTCGCGCCCGCCACTCCGTGGAGGAGGAGTCCGGTGCCCGCGGTTGCGGTCGCTTTGGCGCCGCACGCCCGCGCCGCAGCGAACGTCCGCTGCGTCCACGTCGGCGGTGCCGCCCCGATCAGGTACACGCCCGGGTGCAGTTGTTGCCACCGCGCGTCGTGAAGTCGCCATTCGATGTGTCGGTCAGTCCCGTCAACGCGGAAGACGTCAGCGCGGTCGACGACGTTGTACTGCGATGCAGCGATAGCCGCGATGCGCTGGTCGAAGGATTCCACGACGTCCATCCAACTCGCGGGGTGTGACGCCGTCACCCGTCGCCACCATTCCGAGAAGATCTACGCACGCATCACGTCGGTAGACCTTCTCAGAACGGGGGTAAGAGGGTGGTTGGGCTGCGGGCGACGGCGGTACACCCCCGCAGTAGGTTTACGAAAACCCATGGGATTGCAACAAGTAGAGCGTCGGCTCGAGCGCCTCGTCGAAGGGGTGTTCTCGAAAGCCTTTCGAGGCGGGCTTCAGCCCGTTGAATTGGCGCGCCGCCTCGTCCGGGAGATGGAGGCCGGCCGCACGGTGTCGACGCGAGGCACCGTCGCTCCGAACCACGCAATCGTCACGCTGAGCGAGTTCGACGCCGAGCGCTTCGAGTCGTTCGCCGACGCGCTGGTGCTCGAACTGGAAGACGCGATGCGGGAGCACGCGCGTGACCGTCAGTACCGCTTCATCGGTCCGGTCAAGGTGGAGTTGTTCCAAGACCCCGACTTCGCCAAGAGCGAACACACCGTGGTCGCCGAGGTGCGGCAGGGTCCGGGTGGGATGCCGGCGGCCGCGCTCGTGCTCGGCGACGGGTCGCGCATCGCCATCGGCGAAGAGGCGGTGTCGATCGGCCGCTCGCCCGAGTCGACCGTGAAGCTCACCGACTCGACCGTGAGCCGCAGCCACGCCCAGATCGTGCGCGACGGCGACGCCTGGGTCCTGCGCGACCTCGGATCGAGCAACGGCACGAAGGTGAACGGCGCCGCAGTCGCCGACCACGTGCTCGAAGACGGTGACGAGATACGCGTCGGCGCGGTCACACTGCGTTTCGAGATGTCGTAATGCCCGACAGCCTGCTCACCGTTCTGCGCCTGTTGCTGCTGTCGCTGGTGTGGTTGTTCTTCGTGCGCGTGCTCTTTCTGCTCGCCGCCAAGCCGCGTGCGATGGCGGTCGCCGCCCCCGCGCCAGCCGCGCCGTCTCGGCCCGCCCCGTCGGCGCCGGCCTCGTCGGGTCGCGCGTCGAGCAAGGCGTCGCTGCGAGTCGTGAGCGGTGGTGCGCTCGCCAACAAGGAGTTCACGGTCGGTAGCGAAGCGACGGTGGGGCGCGGCCAGGGGTGCCAGGTACAGCTTCCCGATCCGATGGTGAGCCAACTCCACGCCCGCCTGTTCCGGTCCGACAAGGCGCTGCACATCGAAGACCTCGGCTCGACCAACGGGACGTTCCTCAATGGCCGCAAGGTCGGCGGCGCTGCTGCGCTCAAGCGGGGCGACCGCTTGCGCATCGGTCCGGTCGAGCTTGAGGTGCTGGGTTGACCGCTCTGCGTACCGGCGCCGTCACCGACGTCGGCCGGGTGCGCACCAACAACGAAGACCAACTGCTCGTCGCCGACAACCTCTTCGCGGTCGCCGACGGGATGGGCGGCCACGCTGCCGGTGAGGTCGCGTCCCAGGTCGCGGTCGAGACGTTGCGCGACGCGTTCGCCGAGAATCCGACGGCGACGGGCCTGCTCGACGCCGTCGGCGCCGCGAACCACAACGTCGTCCAGCGCGCCGAGTCCGACGCCGCCACCCGCGGCATGGGCACGACGGTGTGCGCGGCGGCGCTCGTGCCCGCCGAAGACGGCGAGGGCGAAACACTGGTCGTCGTCAACGTCGGCGACTCGCGCGCTTACCTGTTGCGCGACGGCGAACTGAGTCAGGTCACCGAGGATCACTCGGTCGCCGACGAGCTGATGCGCGCCGGCCAACTGAGCGAGGAGCAGGCGGCCGTCGACCGTCGCCGCCACGTGCTCACGCGTGTGCTCGGGATGGACAAGACCGTCAACCCCGATCGGTTCGACATCGACCCGTTCCGCGGTGACCGGCTGCTGCTGGCGTCGGACGGGCTGACGAACGAAGTTCCCGACGCGGAGATCGCGTCGATCTTGCGCCGCATCGAGGATCCGGGCGAAGCGGCGCGTGAACTCGTGCGCGTCGCCAAGAACAACGGCGGCGCCGACAACATCACCGTGGTCATCATCGACGTCACCGACGACGACGGCAAAGCAGAAGACGCGTCGCAGGCCTTGGCGAAAGAACCGTCACGCCCGCGCGGGTTGATCACCTCCGCCGAACGCGATTCGCAGCTGCGCGACCTCGCCAACAGCGGCGACACCGGCGCGCCCGTCGATCGCGCGCGCGACTACGAAGAGCCCAAGCGGCGGATGCGCGCCCTGCGCGTGACCGCGTTCGGCCTGGCGGTGCTGCTCGTGATCGCCGGCGCCATCGGCGCCATCGGATATCTGGGTAGGCCGTGGTACGTGAGTGCGAACCGCGGGAACGTCGCGCTGTTCCGCGGGCACGGCGACACCGGCCCCTTCAAGGAGAAGCTGGTCGACCGCACTGACGTGCCGCTGGAGTCGCTCGACGGCGTCGCCGCGGACCACGTGCGCAAGGGCGTCGAGTTCAACTCGCGCAAAGAAGCCGAGGCGTACATCCATCGTCTGCCGACGACGACGACGTCCACCACGTCGACGAGTTCGACGACGCTGTTCGTGCCGACGACCACGACCGCCAAGAAGTGAACGTCGCGCTGCGCCGCGGCGACTCCGGCACCGGGCTGAGTCTTCTCCTCGTCGCCGGCGTGATCGTCGGCGCCGCCTACGCGCTGTCGAGCCTCGGCGAGACGGCGTCGTTGCCGGTCAACCTGTTGCCGTTCCTGCTCGTGTTCTTCGGGCTCATGGGCATCGCCTACTTGGCGATGCGTCGCTTCGCGCCCGGTGGTGAGCCGACGCTCGTGCCGATCGTCGCGTTGCTCAACGGCCTCGGCTACGTCGTGATCGCCCGTCTCAACCGCGACCTCGCCGCCAACCAGGCGACGTGGACGGCGGTCGGTGTGCTCGCCTTCGTCGGGACCCTCGTCGTCGTTCGCCGCGCCGCCGATCTCGAGCGGTACCGCTACCTGTTGATGCTCAGCGGGATCCTGTTGTTGCTGGCACCTATCGCGCCCGGGATCGGCGCTACGAAGAACGGTGCGCGGCTGTGGCTGCAAATGGGGCCGTTCAGTTTCCAGCCGGGTGAGCTCGCCAAGATCTGCCTCGCCATTTTCTTCGCCAGCTACCTGACCGAGCGCGCACCGCTGCTCACGCCGGGCGCGCTGCCGGGTTCGGCGCTCGCCGCGCGCGCCCGCGCCCTCGGACCATTGGCGGGCGCCTGGGCCCTGTCGCTGATCGTCATGGTGATGGAGAAGGACCTCGGTTCGTCCGCGCTGTTCTTCGCGTTGTTCGTCGCCATGTTGTGGGTGGCGACGGGCGGGTACCTGTGGCCGCTCGTCGGCGGCGTGATGTTCAGCGTCGGCTCGTTCTTCGCGTGGATGGCGTTCGGTCACGTACAGGAGCGCGTGCGCATCTGGATCAACCCGTGGACGCGAGCGTCCAGCGACGGCTTCCAACTCGTGCAGGCTGCCTTTGCCTTCGCGGCCGGCGGCGTCGTCGGAACCGGCCTGGCGCGCGGCACGCCCCAGCGCATCCCGGCGGTCGCCACCGACCTCGTGTTCGCCGCCATCGGCGAAGAGCTCGGGCTGGTGGGCGCGGCGGCGGTCATCGCGGCGTTCGCCCTCATCGTCGTCATCGGGCTGCGCATTGCGCAACGCGCCGAGCGCCCGTTCGAGCAACTACTCGCCGTTGGGCTCACCACGATCATCGGCGTGCAGAGCTGTCTCATCATCGGCGGCGTGACGCGGCTGTTGCCGCTGACCGGAATCACGCTGCCCTTCGTGTCCTACGGCGGCTCGTCGGTCATCGCCAACTGGATCCTCGTCGCGCTGTTGCTGCGCATTTCCGCCGGGGACAACCGCGCGTGAACGACAGGATCCAGCGGTTGGGGTTGATCCTCGGCGTGTCGTTTTGCTTGTTGCTCGCGGCGCTGACGCGCCTGCAAGTGGTCGACGCGTCGAAGCTGCAGAACGATCCGCGCAACACGCGGGGCCTCACTGAGTCGTTCAGTTCCGACCGCGGCTCGATCCAAACGGTCGACGGAGTGCTCCTCGCGACGTCGGACCCGAGCGGCGACGAGTTCAAGCGGCAGCGCAAGTACCCAGAAGGTGCCGTGTTCGCACCGGTCACCGGTTACCTGTCGTTCACCTACGGCGCCGAAGGTGCGGAGCGCGCGTTCAACCAGGACCTCACCGGCGGCGCGCTACCCAAGGGTGACGATGCACTGCGTCAGTTGTTCCAGAAATCCCGCCACGCCCGCGACGTCACGCTCACGATCAATGCGAAAGTGCAGCGCACCGCGGCGCAAGCGCTCGGCGATCGCCGCGGCGCCGTCGTCGCGTTGGACCCGACGACGGGCGGGATCATCGCGATGGTCAGCTCGCCGAGCTACGACCCCAACCCGCTCGCCGCTCACTCGCAGGACGCGGTGCGCGCCGCGTACGAGGGTCTGCTCGACGACACGAACAAACCGCTCGTGTCGCGCGCCTATCGCGACCGGTATCCGCCCGGATCAACCTTCAAGGTTGTGACGGCGTCGGCTGCGTTCGATCACAACCCCGACATCACGAGGAAGGTGTACCCGACCCTCAAACGGCTCCCATTGCCGCACGGCCAGTCGCTCGGCAACTTCGGCGGCGAGAGCTGCGGCGGAACGATCGCCGACTTGTTGCGCGTGAGCTGCAACACGGGCATGGCCTCGGTGGGCCTCGACGTCGGCACGCAGAACATGGAAGCCGAGGCGAGCGCCTTCGGATTCGGAACCAGGCCTCCGCTCGATCTTCCCGCGACCGCGGTGTCAGTGTTCGGCGACCCGACGAAGCTGCGCGCCCAGGCGTTCCTCGCCCACTCGGCGATCGGCCAGGAAGACGTCAGTGCAACCCCGCTGCAGATGGCGCTCGTCGCCGCCGCGATCGCTAACGGCGGCATCATCATGAAGCCGCACGTGCTCGATCACACCTCCGACGACAAGGGCGACATCATCAGCAAGTACAAGCCGAGCGAGTGGCGCACGGCCACGTCGGGCGCGACGTCCGCGGTGCTCAAGCAGATGATGATCGACGTGGCGCGGAGCGGGACGGCGACCCGCGCGCAGATCCCGGGAATCACCGTCGGCGCCAAGACCGGCACCGCGCAGACGGGCACGGCGAACGAGTCGCACGCGTGGCTGATCGCGTTCGCGCCGGCCGAGGCGCCGAAGGTCGCGGTCGCCGTAATCGTCGAGCGCCAGCAAGGCTCGGGTGACGCCGCGACCGGCGGGCGCGTCGCCGCGCCGATCGCACAGCAAGTCATGAAAGCCGCTCTCGGTGCTTAACCGCGTAACGTCGTTGGTCGCTCATGGCTGATCGACCCGCGCCCATCTTCGGAGGCCGCTACCAACTGCGGCGCAGGATTGCGCGCGGCGGGATGGCCGAAGTCTTCCTGGCACATGACCGCATGCTCGACCGGCCCGTCGCCCTGAAGGTCTTGTTCCCGGAGCTGTCGACGGATCCCAATTTCGTCGAGCGCTTCCGCCGTGAGGCGCAGGCGGCCGCCAACCTGAGCCACCCCAACATCGTGTCGATCTACGACTGGGGAGAAGAGCAGGGCACGTACTTCATCGTCATGGAGTTGGTCGACGGGCGTCCGCTGTCGACGTTGCTGAAAGCGGAAGGCACGCTGCTGGCTGATCGCGCCGCGGACATCGGCGCCGCGGTCGCGGGCGCGTTGGCGTTCGCGCACAAGCACGGCGTGGTGCACCGCGACGTCAAGCCCGGCAACATCCTGATCGACTCGGCCGGCAACGTGAAGGTCGCCGACTTCGGCATCGCGCGCGCGAAGGACAACGTCGACGAGAACCTCACGCAGACCGGCGCCGTCATGGGCACGGCGACGTACTTCTCGCCGGAGCAGGCGCAGGGCTGGGGCGTCGACGCCCGCAGCGACATCTACTCGCTCGGCGTGGTGCTCTACGAGATGGTGTGCGGCAAGCCGCCGTTCACGGGGAGCAACCCGGTCGCCGTTGCCACCAAGCACGTGAGCGAGCAGCCACCGCAGCCGCGTTCGATCAACGCCAACCTGTCGCCGGCGTTCGAGTCGATCATCCTCACCTGCCTCGCCAAGGATCCCGACGACCGCTACGCGACCGCCGACGACCTCCGCGCCGACTTGCTGCGTTTCCGTCAAGGCCGCGCCATCGCCGCGGGCTCCTTCGACGATCAGTACTCCGACGACAACACCACCCAGGCGTTGCCGCGGACGCAGGCGACGCGTGCGATGAGCGTCACGGAAGCAACGACGATGCAGCCGGTCATCGCCGGGGAAGTGCCGATCGAAGTGCGGCGGCGGACGGTGTTCTACACGACGCTGCTCATCGCGCTGCTGGCCACGTTCGGTGCGTTGCTGTTCCTGCTCGCGCGCGAGACCGGCCTGATCGGCGACGGCACGACGAAGACCGTGCAGGTGCCGAACGTCGTGGGTTCGGACTTCGCGTCCGCCGAGAGCACGCTCAAGACGGCCGGATTCGGTGTGAAGCGACAAGACGCGCCGTCACAGGAAGATCCCGAGATCGTCACCGCGCAGGATCCCGCCGCCGACCAGTTCGCCAAGAAGGGATCCGACATCACGCTGACGGTGTCGACGGGCCCCGAACGCGTGAAGGTGCCGAATCTGATCGGCGAGCAGAGCGACCAGGCCCAGGACGACCTCAAGGGGGCCGGGCTGACTTCGGCGATCGTGCAAGAAGCGAGTACCGCGCCGACGGGTCAGGTCATCAAACAGAACCCGGCGCCGGGCAGCGAGGTCAACGCGTCCAGCACCGTGACCCTGACGGTCTCGTCTGGCGAGCAGGCGACCTTCAGCGTCCCGAACGTGGTCGGCAAGGACGAGGCCGACGCCGTCGACACGCTGCGCAACGACGACGGGCAGTTCAAAGTGAAGACGGTGCACCAGTCGTCGGCCACCGTCGACGAGGGCAAGGTCATCAGCCAGGACCCCGCCGCGAACTCCGACGCCGCGAAGGGTTCGACGGTGACCATCACGGTGTCGAGCGGGCCCGAGCAGGTCGAGGTCCCCGACGTCATGGGCAAGACCGAAACGCAGGCGAAGGCGGCGCTTGTAGCAGCGGGGTTCAAGACGAACGTGGTCTACGTCGCGACGCCGCTTGACAACTCCGACGACGGCACGGTCGTCGACCAGGACCCCAACGCCGGCACGAAGGCCGACCAGGGGTCAACCGTGACGATTCGCGTCGCCGACCCGTAGACCGGCCAGCCACGTCCGCATCAGGTCGTGACCGACCGTGGTGAGGATCGACTCCGGGTGGAATTGCACGCCCTCGATCGGGCGCTCGCGGTGGCGCACGCCCATGATCACCCCGTCCTCGGTCGTGGCCGTGACCTCGAGCACGTCGGGCACCGACGCCGGGTCGATGACGAGCGAGTGGTAACGCGTCGCCTCGAACGGATCGGCGAGGCCGGCGAACACGCCGGCGCCTTCGTGGTGCACCCAACTCGTCTTGCCGTGCATGATCGTGGGCGCGCGCACGATGCGCCCGCCGAACACCTGGCCGATGCACTGGTGACCGAGGCACACGCCGAGGATTGGCGTATCCGCGCCGAGTCGCTCGATGACACCCATCGAGATGCCGGCGTCGTCGGGGGTGCCCGGCCCCGGCGAGATCAGGATGCCGTCGGGTTGACGCGCTGCCACTTCGTCGACCGTGATCTCGTCGTGACGGAACACCGTCGGATCGGCGCCGAGCTCCCCGAGATATTGGACGAGGTTGTAGACGAAGCTGTCGTAGTTGTCGATGACGACGACGCTCGCGCCCATCGGCTCAGGTTACGAGGGACGCGCGTACTTCGGCGTCGTCGAGCCGTCGTACGCGGCGACGGTCACGGTGTCGACGCTGTGCACCGAGAACTTGAGCCCGAAATTCTTGGCGTCGTCGTGCAATCGCTGCACGAGAGCGTCGGCTTCGAACTTGTTGCGGTCGGCGCCGAGCGCCGAGATCACGTACGGCGGTGAGTGGACGGTGCCGTTGAGCAGCAGCGTGTTGCCGACGCACAACACCGCACTCGTGCCGACGAGGCGCTCGCCGTTGACCGAGATCGCTTCGGCGCCGCTTTGCCAGAGCGCGTTGACCGCCGCCTGCACATCGCTCGAGTGGATGACGAGATCGTTGATGTCGCCGCTCGGCGAGTCGGCCTCGGTCGAGTCCGCGAGTTCGACGCGCATGCCGGGACCGCGCAATGCGACGAGTCCCGCCGCCAGCCGCCCGCCGCGCAGCGCCGCCGCGCGTTCAGACGCCGCGCCGTTGTCCGCACCGAGCGACGCCTTCGCCACGTCAGCGCGCAAACGCTCGACTTCGCTGCGCAGTTCGCCGGCGGTCCGTTGCTGGCGTTCGATGAGCGCGGCGAGCCGGTATTGGCGTGGCAGGCGCGCTTCGGGGCTGGCGGTGTGCGAGCGCGCAGCGGTCATCGCCAGGAAGCCGATGACCGCGCAGGCGACTGCCACGAGGGGTCGAATCCGCAATCGCACGCCGCGACTGTAAATTGAGCAGATGGCAAGTGGTGACCGACCGTCGGGGCGCGTGACGCCCAAGGGCACAACCAGCACGCGGCGCGTCACGCAAAAGGGCAGCGGCGCGTCGATGCAGTCGCAAGGCCGCTACACGCCGCCCGTGCCGAAGGAGTACAAGGTCAGCCCGACGTGGGTGCCGGTGCTCATGTTCAGCCTCCTCGGCGTGGGGATGCTGATGATCGTCACCAACTACATGGGGATCCTGCCGGGCGGCGCTTCGAATGCGTACCTGCTCGTCGGCCTCGGCATGATCACGGCGGGATTCATCACCGCCACGCGTTACCACTAGACGCAAAGTTACATAGGTGTAGTTCTCCCCAGAGATCTGCACACCCTGGGGAAAAGGCCTAGTCCTCGCCCGGGACGTACTCCATCTCGTCCATGCAGTGGCGCGGCGGTTCGGGTTCTTCCGTCACGGCACGCGTCACGCGGACCTCGGTCCCGCACGTCGCGCAGCGGTAGTTCATCTTTACTCGGCGCATCTCCCCGGGCGGCGGAGGTGGTGGCGGGGCGGTCATGAACGTGCGGATGCCCCACATGCCGACGCGCCACGTCACCGCCATGATCAACACGGCGATGACGAGGCGCAGAATCACATCGGCGAGAGCGGCGCGGCGTTAACCGAGACGCTCGATGATGGTGGCGTTGGCCATGCCGCCGCCTTCGCACATCGTGAGCAGGCCGTAGCGGCCGTTGGTCCGCTCGAGCTCGTTGAGCAGGGTCGCCAGCAGCTTGGTGCCCGAGCAGCCGAGCGGGTGGCCCAGCGCAATCGCGCCGCCGTTCGGGTTGATCTTCTCCGACGGGACCGACGGGTACTCCTTCATCCACGCCAGCGCGACGGACGCGAACGCCTCGTTGATCTCGAAGATGTCGATGTCGTCGAGCGACAGACCCGAACGGGCGATTGCCTTCTCGGTCGCAGGGATCGGACCGGTCAGCATGGTGACAGGGTCGACGCCGGCGAGGGCGAACGTGTGGAAGCGGGCACGAGCCTTGAGCCCGAGCGACGCCGCCTTCTCCTCGCTCATGATCAGCGCGGCGGACGCGCCGTCGGCGATCTGCGAGCTGTTACCCGCCGTGACCTTGCCGTCGGGCTTGAACGACGGCTTCAAGTTGGCGAGCGATTCGGACGTGGTGCCCGGACGGATGCCCTCGTCACGCGTGTGCTGTTCGCCGAGGTCGTTCACCTTGCCGCTGTCGCGGTCGAGGACCTTGGCCTGCACAGGGATGATCTCGTTGTCGAAGCGGCCTTCGTTGGCGGCCTGCTCGGCGCGCTGTTGTGAGAGAGCGCCGAAGGCGTCGAGCTCTTCACGGCTGATGCCCCACTTGTCGGCGATCATCTCGGCGCTGATGCCCTGCGGCACGAGTCCGCCGGAGCCCGAGTAGCGAGCCATGACCGACGGGCCGAACGGGATCGAGCCGGGAGTGATCGATGCGCCCATCGGCGTGGTCGACATGACCTCGACGCCGGCGGCGACGACGACGTCGTACGCACCGGCGATGACGCCCTGCGCGGCGAAGTGCGCGGCCTGCTGCGAAGACCCGCACTGGCGGTCGACGGAGGTCGCGGGCACGGACTCGGGCCAGCCGGCGCCGAGCACGGCGTTGCGGCCGATGTTGAGGCCTTGGCTACCGACCTGCATGACGCAGCCCATGATCACGTCTTCGACGAGCGCGGGATCGAGGTTGTTGCGGTCCGCGAGCGCCTTCAGCACGGCGGCGGCGAGGTCGGTCGGGTGCCATCCGGACAGACGTCCATTTCGCTTGCCGCCCGCGGTGCGGACGGCGTCGACGATAACGGCGTTGGGCATGAATGCCTCCTGAAGAGCGTGATCCAGAACTTGACTGGTCGGTCAAGTCTCGCGGCATTGCCGCCTAGATAGCAACCCAGCCCAGGCGCCTGGTGTTCCGCCGAATCAGGTGGTTTTGAACGTGATCGTGGGGCTGGTGGCGGTGTTGCCAGCGGCGTCGGTGCTCTGGACGCGCACGTTGTAGAGGGTCGTGCGGCTCAGCCCCGTGATCTTGACGGCGTGACCGGTCACGAGTGCCGCGGTCGAGGCCCGCATCGTCGTCCCGCCGGTCTTCCAGTACTGGACGACCGAGTTCGCCGGCTCGTTCGTGTTCCACACGAGCTTCTCAGAAGTCGCGTAGACCCACTTGGCCGCGAGGCCCGTGATCGCGGGTGGCGTGGTGTCGCCAACCTTCACCGTGGTGGGCGTCGGGACGGCCGTTGTCGTCGTGGTGGCACCGCCGCCGCCCATCGCGGTCTTGAAGGCGGCGTACGACGGCTTGGTCGAGAAGTCGACGCGTGTCAGGCCGTAGTTCGCCTCGATGTCGGACTGATCGTTGTTCGACCAGTAGTTGTTGCGGAAGCCGTACCAGAACGCGTGCTCCACGTAGGAGTACGAGTCGAGCTTGTTGAACGCCTTCGTGAGATAGCTCGCCTGCGTCGCTTCGGTCACGCCGTTGCTGGCGCCGCTCGCCGTGGACCAGCCGAACTCGGTGATCCAGATCGTCTTCGCCGACTCGCCGTTCGCCGCCATGACGTTGTGTACCGACTCGATGCCGCAGAACGCGTCGATCGAGTTCTTGCCGTTGGCGTCGGTCCAGCACGACGTGGGGTCGACGGTGTTGGTGTACGGATGCACACCCACGGCGTCGAAATAACCCTTGCCGCCGGCGGCGTAGATCGCCGCGATGAAGCTGAAGTCGTTACGGCTCACGCCGCCCGTGACGACGGTCGCCGACGGGTCGGCGGCTTTGATCGCCGGGTAGGCGGCCTTGAGCATGCTGACGTAGTCGACGGCGCTCGGGCCTGACGGCCAGAAGCGCGAGTAGTTCGGCTCGTTCCACACCTCGTAGGCGTGCACGCCCTTCGGCGCGTAACGAGCCACGATCTTCTTCGCGAAGTCCGCGTAGTCCTGGAAGTTGCTCGGCCGGTAGTACTTGTCCCAGCTGCTGCCGCTCTTGTGCGGGTCAGCCGACGCCCAGTAGGGCACACCGTCGGCGATGGGCATGAGGATCTCGATGCCCGCGGCGTGCGCTTGCGCGACGACGTAGTCGATCTCGCCGAGCCACCACGCGTCGAGCGTGCCCTTCGTGTTGGGCTCGATCGACGACCAGTTGATGTTGGCGCGGATCCACTTGACGCCCTCGTCCTTCATCATCGCGATCGACTTGTCCATGTCGGCGCGGCTGATGTACCAGGTGAGATCACTGACGACACCGTCGGTCCGCACGGACGCGTGCGCCGGGCTGACGATCTGGGGCAGCAGCAGGCCGCCCAACGCCGCGACAATTACAACCAAGATTCGCGCGTACCGCATGACCGAACCGATCGGCCGCGGCGAACCAGAACTTAGTGTCCGGAGTGGCCCCATTCGCCACAAGGTACTGGTGGCGAACTGGGAGAAGTACCCCTATCTGCGGGGTTTCATACGGTTTTTTGTCACATCACCTGAATAAGCCGGAAAAGCAGGGCCGCCAGCGTCGGGACGATCACGGCCGCGCTCACGATGATCGCCCGATCCGTCACCACGCCGGCGAGGCCTTCCCATTGCAGTGGAGCGTCCGTTGCGGCCGCCACGGCGCGGGCGTTGCCACGCACGTGAATCACTGCCGCTCCACCGATAGCTAGGAGATAGGTGGCTGCTTGACCACACGCCAGCAGCGCGAGGCCGGGGGCCCGGCCCCAGTTGGCCGTCGACACGGCGACCCACGCCGGGATGGCACCGAGCAGGAGCGACGGCAGGATGTAGCTCGACGGCAGCGGCTTGAACCCGGCGTTGCCCTTCGGGGTGACCTTGAACGACTTCTCCCGCCGGCACAGCCCGAGCCACATCCCCTCGAACGCGCCGACCATCGCCCAGGGCCAGCGCAGCAACTGGAAGACCACGAGCTCCCAGGACCACAACTTCGCGGAACGTGGGCGTAGTACGCCGTGCTTGCGCAGGTACGCGGCCGTCGCGATGCCGATGAACGAGAGCGGCCAGAGGTGGCCGTAGAACGCCAGCAGGCTGGCGTTGCCCCAAGAGATCCCGTAGAACACGCCGAGCGTGGGCAACGCCGCAGCCGCCAACAGCGCGACGCCTTGCAGCGGATAGAAGAGGAGCGCGAACCCGAGGCGCAGGCGCGCCTTCAGCGGCACGGTGCGCAACTTCGTTGGTGCGTAGCGCGTCAGCACGATGCCCAGGCTGCGCGCCCACTGGATCTCTTGCGTGAGCATCTCGGCGACGCCTTCCGGACCGTCGCCGTGGGCCTCGGCGTCGATGCTGAACACGCCGTCCCATCCGGCGGACTGCAACCACAGTGTTGTCGTGTAGTCCTCGGCGAGTTCGGGGCCGATGCCGCCGACTTCGCGCAGCGCCTTCGTGCGCACCGCGTAGTGCGAGCCGATGCAGACGGGCGCAAGGCCGTCGTTCGAGCCGGCCTGCACCGGGCCGTGCAACGTCGCCTCTTTATAGAGACGGCCCTTCACGGTCCAGCCCTTGTCTTCGTTCGCGTCGCAGATGCTCGGCGCGCTCACGTAGCCGACCTTGGGATCGGCGAACGGACGCACGATCGAGGCGAGATAGTTGCGCGTCGGCACGTGGTCGGCGTCGAGCTGAGAGACGACGTCGTAATTGTCGTAGCCGACCGCGTCGTAGAAGAAGGCGAGATTGCCTTCCTTCGACTTCGTGCGACGGGGCCACTCGGGCCGGTGGTACTCGTCGATGCCGAACCGCGTCGACACCCACACGTCGTGCTCGTCGCACCAGCGCAGCGTTTCCTCGCTCGGGCGCTCGTCTGCGAGCCACACGTCGTACGGGTGCGGGTAATCCTGGTCGAGCATCGCCTCGAGCGTGCGCTGCAGCATGGGCCACGGCTCGGACGGCGCTTTGGTCACGACCATGGCGACGCGCAGGTCTGGCACGGGGAGGTCGGGGTTGGGCTTCGTCATCCGCGTGACGAAGAAGAAGAAGTAGATCGACAGCAGCGTCACCCACGCGAACAGCCCGGTGACGACAACCGACGGGACCGTCCAGGCGCCGTGTCCGCGCCCGAGCCACCACATCCAGAACCACGCCGTAGCCGCCGCGCCAGCGAGGACGAGTCCCCGCAATCGCAACTCTTCACGAAAGCCGAGGACGGGTACCAAGAGGCGTTCGGATTCAACGATCGCGGGTGCCTTTGGCGCGCGTGTGGCGGTCGGTTGAACACGCTGCGTGGCAATGACGCGGCGAAGTTGGTCGACGCGCGCGAGCGCGCCGACCAACTCTTCGCGTAGAGCTTCCAGTTCCGCTCCGACGTCGGGAGCGTCGGGTTGGGCGGCCACACGCGCGTCGTCGGACGCGTGGCCAGATGCGGGCGGTGAAAGCTGAAGCATCGCTGCTGGTTTAGATGGCCCGCGGCGCGTGACGTCGCGAGAGGCTCACGAGCAGTACGCCCATGAGCAGGAACAAAGCAGCAACGACGGCTATCTCGACGGTCAGGCTGGTGCCGGTCGTCGCCAGCTGACGCGTGAGTTGAGCCGCAGCAACCCGGGTGGTTTTTTCAGGTGTGGGAGCCGCGATCGCACCGCTGACGCCCAGCAGCGCGGCCGCGAAAGTTCCACCTACTTGGCTTCCGTACATTTGCTTCTCTCCCCAGGTTTTGTGGTTCCGACCTCACTGTCGGTGAGGTTCCTCACCCAAGTACCCGACACTCTCCGTGGTTACACACAGGAGCCAAAAAATCTGTCAACGTTCGGCCTGTGCGGGTGGTGGCGATCGCGGCAGTTGCGGCCTTTTTCTTCCTCGCGGCAGCTATACCCGCCGCGGCGGTCGATACCACCGTGCCGTTGCCGAACGACGTCCACGTTCCCGACAATCACGTGCGCGTCTTGTTGCCCGCGGACTACGACGCCAATCCGTGCGCGCGCTATCCCGTGCTGTATCTGCTCCACGGAGTGGGCGACTCGTGGCAGGACTGGTCGACCAAGACCGACCTCGTCGAGTTCAGTCGGCAGTTCCCACTCATCATCGTGACGCCCGACGGCGGCAACACTCCTGACGCCGGCTGGTACTCCGACTGGCGCGACGGGTCGCGTCAGTGGGAGCGGTTCCACATCGACACGCTGGTGCCGTGGGTCGACGCGAACTTCCGCACGCTCGGCGACGGGCACCGCATGATCGCGGGGTTCTCGATGGGCGGCTTCGGAGCGATGAGCTACGCGGCGCGTCACCCCGGTCTGTTCAAAGCCGCGGCGTCGTTCTCGGGCATCGTCGACACCATGTACGCGTA
>JBEEFR010000068.1:0-18445 GCA_041166285.1 Actinomycetota bacterium
GTCCGCGATCACACGGGGTGTTCCATCCTCGTGATCGAACACGACATGCCGCTGCTGCGCACGATCTGTGATCGCATGGTCGCGCTCGAACTCGGCGTGGTCATCGCTGAAGGCACGCCGACCGAAGTGCTCGAGCATCAGAAGGTCATCGAGTCGTACCTCGGCACCGACGAAACGGCGATCAACCGTTCCGGTGCCGCGGGCTCGAAGAAGAAGGCACCCGCGAAGAAGCGCGCCACCAAGCCGAAGGCAACCGCCTCGAGCTCGAACTAGACCTTCGCCGATGGTGACTGAGGCACAGGCGAAGAAGATCTACGACAAGGTGAAGGCGTTGTGCCTCGACCTGCCCGAGGTGAACGAGCGGTTGAGCCATGGCGCGCCGACGTACTTCATCCGCGACAAGAAGACGTTCTGCACGTGCCACCACAACCACCACGGCGACGGCATCTTCGGCCTTTGGGCGGCCGCGCCGGCGGGCGCGCAAGAAGCGATGATCGCCGCGAACCCCCAGCGCTATTACCGGCCCGCGTACGTCGGCCACCGCGGCTGGGTCGGCATGCGCCTCGAAGGCAAGGTCGACTGGGATGAGGTCTCGGTCGTCATCGAAGACGCGTACTGCACCGTCGCGCCGAAGAAGCTCGTCGCCCTCGTGCGCTAAGCGTCCTCGGCGGCGGCCTCGACGAGCCAGCCGCGCACTTCGTCGGTGACGTCACCGGGAGTGTGCAGGCGCATCTCGTAGTACGTACGCGACGGACCGGGCCACTTTTTCGTGATCGCCGAGTGGTTCATGTCGCGGGCGAGCTTGAAGATCAACTTCGACCACTTCGTCAGCGGTCGCAGTTCGGCAAAGTTGGTCTTCTTCTTGAAGAACACCCCCACCGAGACGTATTCGAGCCGAACGTCGGGATCGGCGGCGAGCAACGTCGCCTTCACTTCGTCGTAGATCGGGCGCTCGAACGGCGGCCCCGTGGCGAAGTACTCGTCCTCGCTCATCGCCGGCGCGCACATGTGCCCCTGGTTGGTCTTGCCGAAGGTGCGCTGGCAATTTGGGCACATCCACACCGTCGCCATGAGTACCATCATGGCCACCCACGACACGAGAGGAGGTGCGGCAAATGAAACCCAGCCAGCGGTTGACGAGAGGAAATTCTCCCTTTGCAAGCATCTCCATTCGCGCTCGACGCGTACCAGCGCGTCGCCATTGACCACTTAGACAGCGGCCACTCCGTCGTCGTGTGCGCGCCCACCGGCGCGGGCAAGACCCTCATCGCAGAGCACGCGATCCGCGCCGCACTGGCGCGCGGCCAAACCGCGGTTTACACGACACCGCTGAAAGCGCTGTCGAATCAGAAACGCGCCGACTTGGCGAGGACAACCGGAGTCATGGTCGGCCTCATGACGGGCGACCGCGTCGACTCACCTGACGCGCCGGTCGTCGTGATGACGACCGAAGTCCTGCGCGCGCTCTTGTTGTCCGACGCCGCGTTAGTGCAACGCGTCGGCGTGATCGTGCTCGACGAGTTCCACTGGATCCAAGACCCCCAGCGCGGAGGCGTGTGGGAAGAGGTCGTGATTGCCGCGCCCGCTGGCACCACGTTGGTGTGCCTGTCGGCGACGTTGCCCAGCGCGCCGGCAGTCTGCGACTGGATGGCGCAGGTCCACGGCCCCACCGACCTCGTCGAGGAAGGCACGCGGCCCGTCGAACTGACACACCTCTATGCGCTCGGCAATCCGCGGCGCGACCCGCCGGCGCTGGTGCCGCTCTTCGACGGTGACCGCCCCAACCCGACCGCCGAATTGCTGGACGGCGTCCGAGTGCGCCGAGGCGACGACAGCCCGTTGCGCCGGCGCGAGCGCGATCGCAATCGTCCGGTCACGCCGGAGCGGCTCGACCTGCTCGACGAGTTGCGCCGCGACCACAAGCTTCCCGCGATTTGGTTTCTGCTCAGCCGCGCCGGCTGCGACAACGCGGTCACAACGTATGTCGAGGCACGCGTGCGGCTCACGACCGCCGACGAAGCGCACGCAGTCCGCGCGCTCGCACACGACGCTACGGCCGCGATGTCCGACGAGGAACGCCGGGCCATCGAATTCGACTCGTGGCTCGACGCGCTCACGATCGGCGTCGCGGCGCATCATGGCGCGCTCGCGCCGGTGCAGCGCGAGGTCGTCGAGGTCGCGTTCGCGCGTGAACTCGTGAAGGTCGTGTTCGCCACGGAAACACTGGCGGTCGGCGTGAACCTCCCGGCGCGTTCGGTCGTCATCGACCGTGTGGTCCGTCCGCAGCGCCAAGGCGGCGGGACCCTCAGCGTGGGCGAGTTTGCCCAACTGTCGGGTCGCGCGGGACGTCGCGGCATCGACGACTCGGGATACGTCGTGATTCCGTGGTCGCCCGACGCGTCGTTCGCGCAGTTGACCGCGCTCGTCAAAGGCCGGCTCCCGACACTCACATCACGGTTCCGCCCGACGCCGGCAATGGTGGCAGCCTTCGTCAGCCACCGCGACCCCGCACAGCTACAACGCTTCGTGCATTCGTCGCTACGCGCGTCGCTCGCCGCGCGCCACGTCGCCGATCTACGTGACGACCTGGAGGTCGCGCGCCAACGAGTGCGCGACGCGGGGAGCGACAGTCCGGAAACCGCGTCAGACGAACCGGTAACACTCGAGCACCTCCGCCCGGGCGACGTGATCGTTGACCCCGGACGCACGTATGGACGCCCGGCGGTCGTCGTCGGGTCCGTTCGGCGGCGACGAGACCAAGAGACGCTCGAAGTCGTAGGCGAGGATGGCAGGCGCACGACGATGACGGCGCGCTCTTTACGCGCCGCGCCCGTCGTCGTCGCCCAGATCGAGTTGCCGGCCGAAGGCCGATCACCGCGCGGCTTCACGCGCCAAGTCGCCGACCTGCTGCGCACCGCCGAATGCGCGCTCGCGCTTCCAAGCCCCCGCGCGACACCGCCACCGCGCGCCGGAGGTGCACGGCGCGCTCGCGCCGAAGCCGGGGTCGAACTCCTCGAGGAGCGAATCGCCAACGCCGAGACAGAGCTGGACGACGAACTCGCGGCGTACGTCGCATTGTTGCGTCGACGCGGCCACCTCGAAGCATGGGACCTCGAGCCGTCCGGAGTCGCATTGTCACGCTTGTTCCACGACGCAGGACTCCTCGTGGCCGAGGCACTGCGCGCCGCGCTGTTCGACGGCTTGTCCGCTGCGGAGGTCGCGGCGTTCGCATCGGGCTTCAAGCCGCGGTCGGCGCACAGCGAGCACGCCTTCCGCGCCCCGACGCCGAAAGTGGGACACGCCTACCGAGTCGCCGACGACCTCGTCCGCGAACTCAACGCCGTCGAGCACGACCTCGACCTGCCGCTCACGCCGTCGCCCAACGGCGCGGTATACCGCTGGGCCGAGACCGGCAACCTCGGGCACGCCTTGCGCGGCACGGAGGCACGCGCGGGCGACCTCGTGCGCGAGGCGCGGCAAGTCGCCGAGCTCGTCGAGCAACTCGCGCTTGTCGGCGACGACGCGCTTCGTCGTACGTGCGCCGACGCGGCGGCGCGGCTCAACCGCGGCATCGTCGTCGACGAGTTGCCGCCGTCGTTGCGCGCCGGGCAAACCATTTGGCCGTCCCGTTCGTAGGTACATGCGATGACCAAACGCACGATCCTGATTTGCGCCGCGGCCCTGTCCCTCGTGTTCGCCGCGTGTGGCAAGGACTCCAAGACCGACGCCAGCACGTCGACGACGACTCGCCCGCGGGCCGCCGCCAAGCTCGCGGTCGACTCCCGGACGATCGATCCCTACGGCAAGGTGCTGACCGACGCCGACGGCCGCACGCTGTACTTCTTCGACAAGGACACGACATCGAAGCCGAATTCGTCGTGCACCGGTGGGTGCGCGACCAACTGGCCGGCGTTGATGACCTCTGACGGCGCGGGCGTCGGCGACGGACTGAACGCGTCGCTGTTGAGTCACAACGCCGCCAACCAATACACGTACAACGGGTGGCCGCTGTACCGCTTCAGCGGCGACACCGCGCCGGGGGACACTAACGGCCAAGGCGTCGGCGGCATCTGGCACGTCGCCGGTGCCGACGGCAACGCCGTCATGACAACCGCCGCGACCACGACAACGTCCGCGACGACGTCGTACCAGTCGCCGTACTAGACCGGAGGGCATGTTCGACCTCGACGCGGAAGAACAACGGGTCCTCGGCACGCTCATCGAAAAGCAGCTGGCGACGCCGCAGTACTACCCGATGACCTTTGCGGCGCTCGTCGCCGGCTGCAACCAGACGACGTCGCGCGAGCCGGTGACGGCCTACGCCGAGTCGGAGGTGAAAGAGACGCTCGCCCGGCTGCGTGACAAGCAGTTGCTGCGCACGATTCTGCCGTCGCACGGCCGGTCGGTCGACCGCTACGGCCACCGTGTCGAGGACCACATCACGCTGATCAAAGAAGAGGTTGCGCTGCTGGGCGTGTTGATGTTGCGCGGCCCCCAAACGGAGAGCGAGTTGAAGTCGCGCACGGAGCGCCTGGCCGACTGGGAACCGCCCGACAGCGTGGCGTCGGTCCTTGACCGTCTCGCCGGCAAGCCGGAGCCGCTCGTACGCAACGTCGGGCGAGGCCCCGGTCAGTCGCAGGATCGCTGGATCCACCTGCTGGGTCCCGTGCCCGAGCAGGTGCCCGGTGCTGCGCGCGCCGCCGCCGCACCGTCGTCGTCACGCCTCGACGACCTCGAGGCGCGGGTCGCCGCACTCGAAGCGGAGATCGTTGAATTGCGCGAGCAACTCGGGGGGTAGCGTGGGTCCCGAAACGGGAGCCGGCGTCACCGGCTGAGAGGACGCTCGAGGCGTCGACCGTCAAAACCTGCTCGGGGTAATACCTGCGGAGGGAGTCACGATGGATGAAGCCAGGCGACGGGAGTATCTCGTCTCGCCCAACGACGCGTCAGTGCGAGTGCCGGTGCGCGAGGTCCATCTCACGGACGGCACGACGTTCGCCATTTACGACACATCGGGTCCTGGCAGCGATCCGACGGTCGGACTGCCGGCGATGCGGACGGCGTGGATCGACGCCCGCAACGACACCGAGGTCGTCGCCGGCCGCGTGATCCAGTCCCGCGACGACGGCCGCGGCACGAAGCCGGTGACGCCGTGGCACGGGCCCGCACCAGTCATCCGGCGCGCGGCACCGGGGCGCACCGTCACGCAGATGCACTACGCCCGCCGCGGTGACGTCACTCCGGAGATGGAATTCGTCGCGCTGCGCGAAGGCGTCACCGGCGAGTTCGTGCGCGACGAAGTCGCGTCTGGCCGCGCCATCATCCCGTCGAACATCAACCACCCCGAGTCGGAACCGATGGCGATCGGGCGCAACTTCCTCGTCAAGATCAACGCCAACATCGGCAACAGCGCGGTGGCGTCATCTGTCGAAGAAGAAGTCGACAAGCTCACGTGGGCGACGACGTGGGGCGCCGACACCGTGATGGACCTGTCGACCGGACAGGGCATCCACACCACGCGCGAGTGGATCCTGCGCAACTCTCCCGTTCCCATCGGGTCAGTCCCGATCTACCAAGCGCTCGAGAAGGTGAACGGTGTCGCCGAGGACCTGACGTTCGACGTCTTCCGCGACACGATCATCGAGCAGGCCGAGCAAGGCGTCGATTACATGACGATCCACGCCGGCGTGTTGCTGCGCTACGTGCCGATGACGGCGAAGCGCGTGACGGGCATCGTGTCGCGCGGCGGTTCCATCATGGCGGCGTGGTGCCTCGCACACCACGAGGAGAACTTCCTCTACACGCACTTCGACGAGCTGTGCGACATCTTCGCGGCGTACGACATCGCGTTCTCACTCGGTGACGGCCTGCGTCCGGGTTCGATCGCGGACGCCAACGACGAGGCGCAACTCGGCGAGTTAGCGACGCTCGGGGAGCTGACCGAGATCGCGTGGCGCCGAGACGTGCAGGTGATGATCGAAGGCCCCGGTCACGTGCCGATGCACAAGATCAAAGAGAACATGGACCTCCAGTTGGAGCTGTGCCACGAGGCGCCGTTCTACACACTCGGTCCACTGACGACCGACATCGCGCCCGGCTACGACCACATCACGTCCGCCATCGGCGCGGCGATGATCGGGTGGTACGGCACGGCGATGCTGTGTTACGTCACGCCGAAGGAACACCTCGGTCTGCCCGACCGCGACGACGTCAAGGACGGCGTGATCGCCTACAAGATCGCGGCGCACGCGGCCGACTTGGCCAAGGGCCACCCGCGCGCGCAAGAGCGCGACAACGCGTTGAGCAAGGCGCGCTTCGAGTTCCGTTGGCAGGACCAGTTCAATCTGTCGCTCGACCCTGACACGGCGCGCTCGATGCACGACGAGACGCTGCCCGCCGAGGCCGCCAAGACCGCGCACTTCTGCTCCATGTGTGGACCGAAGTTCTGCTCGATGCGTATCAGCCAGGACGTCCGCGAATATGCGGAGGTTCAGATTGGTCTGAAGCAAAAGGCCGAAGAGTTCGTCGCCTCCGGCTCCCAGCTCTACGCCGAGGAGTAGGAGGTGAGCGCGTCGATCGCGGCGCTCGTGGTGACGGTCCTGGTCATCGGCCTGTTGCCGTTGTCCGGTCGCGCGAAGGCGACGGCGTCGGTCGACGGAAACGAGCTCCGGGTCGTGCCGGTCGGACTGGCGAAGATGTGGGCGGCGCGCGGCCACGTGGCCGTGCCTGCGCGGGCCGTGCAATCGGTCGAAGTCGTCGCCGACCCGCCGCCGCTCGGTTGGCGCGTGGCAGGGACAGGGGTGCCCGGCGTTTGCCGCGCCGGCTACTTCCGCGGCGGCGGTACCAAGACCTTCGCCGTCGTCGGCCGCTCCCGGCCGCTCGTCGAGATCACGTTGAGCGGCGCGAAGTACGACCGCATCGTTTTCAGCGCCAACGACCCCGACGCGCTCGTCCGCTCGCTTCGCACGACGCTCGGCTCGCCGACCTCGGACCAAGCGACGCGCCGACGGGCGTGACCCCGTGATCCAAGCCCTGCGCGAGATCGTCGGCGGGCAATACGTCGTCGACGATCCGGAGGTTATGGAGCGTTACGTCGTCGACTGGACGGGACGGTTCCGCGGAACCGCTCTGGCGGTCGTTCGTCCGGCCACCACCGCCGAAGTGTCCGCGATCATCGAGGCCGGTCGGCACCGCGAAGTCGCAATCGTGCCGCAGGGCGGGAACACCGGACTCGTCGGCGGCGGTGTGCCGACGGCGGGCGAGGTCGTGCTCAGCCTGGAGCGCATGGTCGCCATCGAAGACGTGAATGCCGTCGCCGGACAGATCACGGCGCAAGCGGGCGTTCCGCTGTCTGCATTGCAGACAGCGGCGCGCGACGCGGGCTGGGACTACGGCGTCGACATTTCGGCGCGCGACACGGCGACGATGGGCGGCAACGTCGCCACCAACGCCGGCGGGCTGCGCGTGCTGCGCCACGGCGACACGCGCCGCCAACTCACCGGCGTCGAGTTCGTGACGGGCACCGGCGACGTGATTACCGATCTGTCGGGCACGCTGCGCGACAACACCGGTTATCACTTGCCGTCGCTGGTATGCGGCAGCGAAGGGACCCTCGGTGTTGTGACGCGCGCACGCGTTCGACTCGTGCCGCATCTCACCGAGCGCGCCACCGCGCTGCTGCGCTTCGGCAACCGCCGCGACGCGTGCGTCGCCGCCGAGAGTCTGCGGCGCGTGTTACCGACGGCGGAGTCGATCGAGTTGTTCTTCGAAGAAGGTGTCCGTCTCGTGTGCGATGCGTTCGGGATTGCGCAGCCCTTCGGCGATCTCGCGGGCGGTTATGTCCTCGTCGAAGCCGCCGACACGACTGACGCCACCGCGCAACTCGCAGCCGCCGTCGAGTCACTCAGTGGAGTCGACGATGTCGCGGTGGCCACTGACGCGCCGCGGCGCGCCGCGTTGTGGCAACACCGCGACCGCCACACCGAAGCCATCAGCCGCCACGGTGTCCCGCACAAGCTCGACGTCGCCGTCGCGCCGGGCACGATGGCCGATTTCCTCGACGCGCTTCCGGCCGTCGTCGGCGACGCGCAGGTCATCGCCTTCGGCCACGCCGGTGAAGCCGCGGTGCACGTCAACGTCCTCGGTCCGGCACCCGACGACGAGACCGTCGACGACGCCGTACTCCAACTCGTCGTCGCGATGGGCGGCAGCATCAGCGCCGAGCACGGCATCGGCCGCGCCAAGACGCGCTGGCTGTCGCTCGCGCAGTCACCCGACGAGCAAGCACTTCGCCAGCGCATCAAAACCGCGTTCGACCCCGACGGGATCATGAATCCCGGAGTGCTTCTGTGAAGGATCGCGAGTGCATGACACCCGCGATCCTTCACAGAACGCCGCTAGGCGTTCGGGACGACGAGGATCTTGCAGTCCTGCTCGGGATCGCCCAGCGCTTCAAACGCATCGGCGACGCCGTCGAGGCCAACCTCACGCGTGATCATCGGCTCCGCGTTGATCTCGCCTTCGGCGATCGAGCGCAACGAACCGGCGAACTCCATCGGGTCGTACCCGAGGCAGAACTGCATGTCGATCTCCTTGGTGATGGCGAAGAACGGCATGACGGTGTCGGGTTCCATGCACACGCCCACCACCGTGACCTTGCTGCGCGCCGGTGCCCACTGGAGGATGTTGTTGAGGATCCCGGGAACACCGATGGCCTCGAACACGTGCAGCTGCTTGCCGCCGCCGGCGCGGTTCCACGCGTCCCACGACGTCTCGACGTTCGGGTCGACGGCTTCGGTCGCGCCCATCGTCACCGCCATCTCGCGCCGCTTCGGCGAGAAGTCGGCCGCGATGATCGTCTCGATGCCCTTGACCTTGAGCCCCGCGATGATGGCCAGACCAACGGGGCCGCATCCCAAGACGAGCGCGCCTTCGCCGGGCTTGATGCCGGAGCGGTTGACGCCGTGCATCCCGACTGCCATCGGCTCGGTCAGCGCCGCCAGTTTCGGGTCGAGCCCATTGGGCACTTCGACGAGCATCGGCGCCGAGAGCAGCATGCGCTCGGCGTAGCCGCCCATCGTTTCGTTCGAGTACACGATCGGACGGATCATCGTCGGGCCGCCGAGCAGGATCGGGATCGACGTCACGACGGTGCCTTCCTTGAACGTCTGCGTGTCGGGACCGGCTTCGAGAATGCGCGCCGAGAACTCATGGCCCATCCACACGTCTTGCGACAAGTCGACCGTCGGGCTGCCAAGTTCCGCCATCGGCCCCATGCCCTTCATCTCCTTGCCTAGCGCCATCATCGACGCGCCGTGCTTGGCGAAATGGAGGTCGGATCCGCAGATGCCGCACGCGCACACCTCGACGAGGACGTCGCCGGTTTCCGGCTTCGGCTCGGGGGCGTCGTCGTTGACGTAAATCCGTCCGTCCTTGAGTGCAACCGCTCTCACTTGGCCACCTTCTTCTTCGCGGCGGGCTTCTTCTTCGCCTTGCCGTTGGTCTTCTCTTCTTCCTTCTCCTGCACGTGACTCTGGATGGCGTTCATCATCGCTTGGCCAGCGCGTCCGAACAGCTCGTTGCGCTTCGCCGTCGCCCAGTCGTGGCTCGTGCGCGGCGCGCCCAACTGCCCCTGGAAGTGCGGCATGACCTTCTCGGCGAACAGGCGGTAGCAGTTCTGCGTGCGGTTCGGCGACGCCCAGTCGTGTCCGAGCATGAGGAACGTGCCGAACCCGCCCGACTGCTCGATGAGTCCTTCGATGTATTCGATGGCGTCGTCAGGCGTGCCGATGACGCACGACGGCGACGCTGCGTACGCCTCGACGAAGTCGCGCGCGCTCGTGTCGCCGTCGACCTTCTCTGCGAGCGGCACGAAGCCGGCGCCGCCGCCGAAGTAGTTCGAGAACTCACGCAATCCGTAGAGGCAGTCGTCGATCGCCTGGTCGCGCGTCTCGGCGATGTGCATCGTGCCGAGGATGCGCCATGACCTCCGGTCGGGCGTGTGGCCGACCTTCTCCGCCTGTTCGTTGACGACACCCCAGGCCTTGCCGACCGCGGCGAAGCCGTCGGCGACCTGCATCGACAGCGACAGCAGCGACGCGTTGTGCTGACCGGCAAGGCGCGGGCCCGACGGCGTCACCATCGCCGCCACCGCGATCTCGGGATGCGGGTACGTGTAGGGCCGCACCTGGAGGCGGCAGTCCTTCATCACGAACCAGTCGGTCTCGCGCGACACGGGCTCTTCGTCCTTGAACAGCGCGTAGATCGCTTCGAGCGACTCTTCCATCATGCGGCGCTGGTCTACGGGGTCGATTCCCATCATGTAGGCGTCGGTCGGCAGCGCCCCGGGACCAGTGCCGAAGATGCAACGACCGCGCGTCATGTGGTCGAGCTGCACCCAGCGGTCGGCGACAAGCCACGGATGGTGGTACGGCAGCGACGTCACGCCGGTGCCGAGCTTGATGTTCTTCGTGCGCTGCGCCGCAGCTGCGATGAAGATCTCGGGCGAGCCGATCAGCTCGTAACCACCGGAGTGATGCTCGCCGAACCACACCTCGTCGTAGCCGAACTTGTCGAGCCACTCGGCGCGGTCGAGGTCGTACTCGTACGCGAGCGTCGGGCTCTGGCCGACGGGATGAAACGGCGCGAAGAACGCACCGAACTTGAGAGGCCAATCCTGAGGCATGAGTAGTTGTCCTTACTTGTGGAAGACGTCGTTGAGGAACGAGATGAGGGCGGTGTTGACTTCGGCGGGCTTTTCTTGCTGCACCCAGTGGCCGGCGTCGTCGATGACGGTTTCGCCGCGCCAGTCGAGCAGCGTCGGGCTGTCGAAGCCCGCGTCGCGCCCGCCGATGACCGGGTCCTGCTTGCCGGCGATGAAGTACGCCGGCACCTCGACCTTGGCGTCGGCGAGCTGCGGCGTGAGTTCCCAGTTGCGGTGGAAGTTGCGGTACCAGTTGATGCCGCCTGTGAAGCCGGTACGCGTGAACTCTTCGACGTAGTGGTCGAGTTCCGCCTGGGTGATCCAGTCGGGCAGCGTGTCCGGGGCCGGCGGCATCGAGTCGACGAAGCCCTTCACATCCGCTTTCTTGGGCGCGTTCGCCATCATCGAGCCGACGTCGGCGTTCGGGTCGAGCTTCACGCCGCACAGCAGTCGCGTCATCGTGTCGCGCGGATCGCGCGCCATCTCCTCGTCGGCCGGGCCGACGTCTTGGAAGTAGAGGATGTAGAAGAACGTGTCTTCCGGGATCGCCATCTTGAGCATGTCGGTAACCGACATCGGACCCCGCGGCGTGAACGGCACGCTCATGTTCACCACGCCGCTCGTGCGCTCCGGCCGCATCATCGCCATGTGCGAGACGACGAAGGAACCCCAGTCGTGTCCGACCATCACGGCGCGCTCTTCACCGAGCGCGTCGAGGATCCCGGCGAGGTCGTCGGTGAGATGCACGATGTCGTAGTCCTCGATCGCTTCGGGACGCGACGAGCCGCCGTAACCGCGCTGGTCGGGGACGATGACGCGATAACCCGCCTCTGCCAGCGGACCGATCTGATGGCGCCACGAGTACCCGAGTTCCGGAAACCCGTGGCTCAACAACACTGCCGGGCCTTCGCCTTCGACGACGACGCGCAGCGTGACGCCGTTCGTGTCGATCATTTGCTCAGGCATTCGCAGGCTCCTCTTTGTGATCGAGCGCCGCGAGCAGTTCGCGGCGCGTCGGTCCTTCCATCGCCGGCGGCGCCGGGTATTTGTCGGGGTTGCTCATCACGTCGGCGACGCGGCCCATGATCACCGGGTCAGCCATGAACTCCTGCGGGAGCGCCAACAGGTTGAAGAACCGCGCGAAGGCGCGGCCGATGATCGGATCCGTCTGCGCCGCAAGGAACAGCGCGCGCATCGGAGTCATCTCGTCGGACGCGACGCCCATCGGGTCGGCGCCCGCCATGTCCATGGCGACGGAGATGTCGTACCAAGGCTCGACCTCGCGCGTGCACGCTGCTTCGTAGGCGGCGGCGACAGCGCGAGCGTCGCCTTTGTGTTCGGTCAGCGCGTCGGTGAGCAACGTGGCTTGGACCATCGCGAGCGAACACCCGCGCCCGTACAGCGGATTGGTACACGTGTGCGCGTCGCCCACCGCGTGGAAACCGATGACACTCGGCTCGCCGTCGGCGTTCGTGAAGACGCGCAGGCGGTTCAAGAGGCCGCCCATGATCTTGACTTCGGTGCGCGGCTCCGGGCGACCGTCCTGGAAGAACAGGTTGGGTCCCGGCAGCAGTTCGCAGGCACGGTCGAAGTTTTCCTCCGACGCCAGCGCATGCCGCAGGTCGTGATCGTCGGTGCGCACGGCAAGCGTGACCGACAGCGTGCCGGCGTCGCCGGGAATGCCAAGGAACTTGACGAAGCCGAGGTCGCCCCCGAGTTTGGCTTCCTTGAGGTCGAGACCGCCGGGCCACGAGTACCACCGCGACACGTACATCAGACCGCTCTCGACGATCTTCTCGGGCACGTCGACACCGAGCGGCTTGAGGAGCCCGGGCACGTCGGACCGACGGCCGCCGGCGCACACGACGAGATCGCCCCGCACCTCGGTACCGTCCTCGAGTCGCACCCCCACGACCGTTGGTACACCGTCCATCGGTTCACCCGCGATAAGCGAGTGGACCGGCGCGTCGGTGCGCAACTCCACGTTGGGCTCGTCGACGACGGCCATGCGCAGCACCCACTCGAAGGTGGTTCGGCGCACGATCAGCACCTTGAGGTCTTCGTCGCCGGGCTGCGGTTCGTCGTCGAAGTTGGCGACGCCCGGCATGGCGAACGCGCCCGCCGCCATCAGCTTGGCGAGCACGTCGGGGTAACGGTCGCGCAGGATCACCATGATCCGCGCCAGGAAGCCGTGCGTCTGGTGTACCTGCGGCGCCCCGCGGCGCGGTGCGTTGAACGCGTCTTCCGCGTCGGCGGTGGCCGGCAGCGGGTCGCGCTCGAGCAGCGTGACGTGGTGACCGGCGCGGTTGAGCGCGAGCGCGGTGCCTAGCCCCGCGACGCCCCCGCCAATTACGACCACATGTTTCGCCACGCCAGCCTCCAGAGATTGGTAACGCTCGTTTCCAAAATCTACGTTATGGTAACAGGCGTTGCCAACACGAGTTTCTAGCAAAACGGCCCGCCGCGATGTCCGGTGGAGCGGTCTGGACACCGACGAGCGTCGGTCGCGCCGCCGCGCCTTGCTGGTGGACGCCGCGTTCGACCTGCTCGGGACCGACGGCGCGAGCGCCACGACCGTGCGGGCCGTCTGCCACAAGGCCGAGCTCAACCCGCGCTACTTCTACGAGAGCTTCGCCGACATCGACGCGCTCCTGATCGCCGTCTACGACCACGTCGTCGAAGGGATGCGCGCCGCGACCGCTGCGGTTTCCGCGTCGCCCGACATGGCGCCGCTCGTCGTGGCCCGCATCGGCATCGACGCCATCGTCCGTTTCATCGACGAGGACCGCCGACGCGCCCGCATCCTCTACGTCGAGGCCGTCAGCAATCCCGCGCTGAACCGCCACCGCCGCGAGACCGACATCATGGCGATCGCGACGCTCGAGCAGGCCGCCGTCGAAGCCGCCGGTTCGTGGCCCGCCGGTGAACGCGTCAGTCGCGTCGGCGCCGCCATGCTCATCGGCGGGTTGAGCGAGGTGCTGCTCGACTGGATCGACGGTCGTATCGACGTCACCCGTGAACAACTCGTCGACGACCTTGCAGTGTTGGCGCTCGCGCTCGGCGAGACGACCGAGAAGATCGCCCGCGCCCGTCAGCGCGGCTAGAGCGTCGGAGCGGCGCGGCGGCGCAACCAGAACACTCCGGCTGCGGCGGCCGCGGCGATAAGCCCCGCCACAACCATCGGCGCTGAACCACGACGCGGCGACTCGCGGCCGAGTTCGATGGGCGCGGGCGCCGCGAGGTTGCTCTCGGTCAGCCACGGCGGCTCGACATCGGTGCTCCCGCTGACGCTGGCACTACCCGCGCGCGCCGGCGGCGGCGCCACCGACGCCGTGTGAACCGCCGCGGCGCTCTTGGCAAGCGTCGTGGTCGTGGTGGGCCGGGCGGCAGCGCTCGTCACGGAGAGCTTCGGCGCAGAGTTCGCTGTCGTGTTGTCCGAATAGAACTGGTGGACGACGAACGCGTACTGCCCGGGCCGGTCGATGGTGTGCAGGCGGAACGCGAAATCGTCGACGGCGAGGGGCACCGGCGCGCCCTGCGTCGTGCGCTTCCACGTCAGCGTGGTCGTCGATTTCGTGCAGCTGAAGTCGTCGGAACTCGGACACGTCAGCACGCGGAAGCCGGCGGGAATGTCGAGCACCACGCGGTCGTCGTACGCCCCGAGCTGGTCCACCGATGCGTGCAACGTGACGTTGACGTCGGTATTCGCGGCGACGGTGTTCTTGTCGAACGTGCCCGCCGCGAGCGCCCTCGGCGCCCCCAGCAAGAACAGGGCGGTCACGAGGACGGCCATCTTCTTACGCACGGTCTAGGCGTACCCACCACGAGCGATCTGGTCTCAGTTCGGGTCACTTTGCCCTGTGCTTTCGCAGCCACCACCAGGTCACGAGCAGTCCAACGGCGATGGCCGTGATGTCGTCGATGCCGCTGCCGTGGGCCAGCAGCAGAACGTTACGCAGCGCTCGGAACGCCGAGGCGCTTGAGCGTCGGGCCCATCATCTCGAGGAAGTTGTCGCAGTAGAAGCGTTGCTTCAGGTCCTCGCTGCAGTCTTCGAGGGATTTGTCGAACCGCCCGATCGGATTGCGACCGCCTTCGACGTGCGGATAGTCGGAGGAGAACATCGTCATCTCGGGCCCGGACTGCTCCGCGATCCACCCGGCATCCTCGTGCGGGTACGGCGTGACCTTCAGTTGCCGGCGCAGGAACTCGCTGGGCTTGAGCGACAGTTTCTGCAAACGCTCCTCGTTCTTGATGAACGCCGTGGCGCTCGAGTCGAGCGCGCGCATCAGACCCGGCAGCCACGAACCGCCCTGCTCGATGACGCCCCACTGCAGGCTTGGGAAGCGATCGAACACGCCGTCGATGACGAGCGTCGACACGGTCTGCATGACCGGATACTGGATCGCCATGTAGCTGACGCTGCGGAAGTTGCCGTCGCCCCCGTGGAAGTCGGGCACCGGCGGCAGCCCGTTCTCGAAGTACGCGGGGTCGAGCAGGCGTCCGCCGCCTCCGACGTGGAACACGATCGGCACGCGGGCTTCTTGCGCCTGGGCCCACACGGCGTCGAGCGCGATGTGCGACGGGCTGTGGCCGACCGGGCACGACGACGCGATCATCAACGCCGCGGCCCCAGCCTCAATCGCCTCACCGGCGATCGCAGACGCGCGCTCGAAGTCGGCGAGCGGCACGTAACACACGGGCAGTAGTCGCTTGTCGACCGAGCAGAAGTCGAGCATGCCGCGGTTGTGGGCGCGGGCGAGCCCGTACGCGTACTCGACGTCGTCGCCGCGCTCGGCTTTCTCCAGCTGGCCATTGGTGAAGGTGTTGAACACCAGCTGCGATGCGACCCCGATCATGTCGAGCGCCGCCGGGCGGTCTTCTGCGATGAAGCTGCCCGTCGCCTTCCAGTTCTTGCGCAGCATGATCTCGTCTTCATCGCGTGCGCGGAACTCCGGATCCGCGTGGCGCTGCCGGAACTGCTCGATCATGTCCGGCTCGCCCGGCGCGACGTTCATCGCGAAGGCGGCGGGGATGCGCGCGCGGATGTCGGGATCGGCGTAGTTCCGAAAGAAGTCGGGCGTCTCGACGACATGCGCGTCGGCGTCGTGAACCAGGCGATCCGAGGCGATATACGGCATACGCCCGACGTTACGGCGCGACGACAGCCTCTGTCTCGGCGACGTCGGGCGCCGCCGACCGCGCGACCGTCACCGCGGCCGCGAGCACGCCGACCGCGCCGACCATCTGCAACGGGTCGAGCGACTCGTGCAGGATCACGAAGCTGAGGATGACGGTGAACACCGCTTCCATCGTCAACACCACCGACGCGCGCGCCGGCCCAATGAGCCCGAGCGCCGCGAACATCATCCCGAACGCCAGAGCATTCGCGAGACCGTTTCCGAGCAGGATCGGCCAGTGCCCGGCCGTCGCCGAGTACCCGGCACCGACCACGGCGCGCACCGTGAACGACGCGCTCGCTCCGAGTGCGACCCACGCGCCGGTTGCCATCGGATCGCTCCGCTCGCTCAGCCGCGCGCCGACCGTCACGTACGACGCGAAGGTCGTGGCGCTGCACAACGCGAACACGATGCCGAGCTTTTGGATGTCGACGTGCCCGCCCGCCCCGGCGACCAACGCCGAGCCGGTGATCGACAACGCCAGCGCGATGAGTACGGCGCGCGACGGCGACCGCCGCCCGCGTACGGCTTCGATGACCGTCACCAACGCGGGATAGACGTAGAACAGCAGCGTCACCGCCGCGGTCGAGCCGCGCGCGATCGCCGCGAAGAAAAACGACGACTCGGTCATGTAGCCGATGGCACCGAGCAGGAAAATTCCGAGCCACTCGCCGCGCACCGGCCGCGGCGCAACGCCGCGCACGAGGCAGACGGCGATGAGGACAACGCCACTGATGCCGAAGCGAATGCTCAACACCGTCGCCACGTTCAGGTGCGCCTTGGCGAGGTTGCGCCCGCAGATAACAGTGAAGGCGTAACCGAGGCCCGCGAGGCCGCCGGCGAGCGCGCCGAGGCGCGCCGCGGGAATTCCTGACCAAATTGGTCGGTTATCTTTGGGACCCCCCGACATGAGGAGAAACAATGGCACTACGACTCGGTGACGAAGCTCCCGACTTCACTGCCCAGACCACCGAAGGCGAAATCAAGTTCCACGAGTGGCTGGGCGATTCCTGGGGCGTGCTCTTCAGTCACCCCAAGGACTACACGCCGATCTGCACGACGGAGCTCGGCTACGTCGCGAAGATCAAGCCCGAGTTCGACAAGCGCGGCGTCAAGGTCATCGGCCTGTCCGTCGACAGCGCCGAGAGCCACGAGGGCTGGGCGAAGGACATCGAAGAGACGCAGGGCGCGGCCGTGAACTTCCCGATGATCGCCGACCCCGACCGCAAGGTCGCCGACCTCTACGACATGATCCACCCGAACGCCAACGACACGCTCACCGTGCGCTCGGTCTTCGTGATCGGCCCCGACAAGAAGGTCAAGCTCACGCTGACGTATCCCGCGTCGACCGGTCGCAACTTCAACGAGATCCTGCGCGTCATCGACAGCCTTCAGCTGACGGCCAAGCACAAGGTCGCGACGCCGGCCAACTGGGAACAAGGCCAGGACGTCGTCATCGGCTCAGCGGTCACCGACGACGAAGCGAAGGAACTCTTCCCCAACGGGTGGGACGCCGTGAAGCCCTACCTGCGGGTCGTTCCCCAGCCGGGCAGGTAGCCGCTACAGCGACCCACGGAACGTGTCGCACGACGCCGGATCGCCGGCGCGGTAGCCGGTGCTGAACCAGCGCTGGCGCTCCGCCGACGATCCGTGTGTCCACGTTTCGCGATCGACGTGGCCTTGGAACTCGGACTGGATGCGGTCGTCGCCCACGGCGGCGGCCGCGTCGAGTCCGTCGGTGATGTCGGCGTCGGTCAACTCGGTGATGTAGCCCGTCTCGACGGCGTGGTTCGCCCACACGCCGGCGTAGCAGTCGGCCTGCAGTTCGAGACGCACTGAGTCGCTGTCGGCCCCCGTGACACCTTGGCGCACGCGCGACATCGTGCCCATCAGATCTTGCACGTGGTGGCCGTACTCGTGGGCGACGACGTAGGCCTCCGCGAACGGTCCACCCTGCGCGCCGAACTTCGTGCGCAGGTCGTCGAAGAAACCAAGGTCGAGATACACGTAGCCGTCCGACGGGCAATAGAACGGTCCCACCGCCGCGCTGGCCGCACCGCAACCCGTCGACACCTGACCACTGAACAGGCGCGTGCGCGCCTGTTCGTAGGTCTGGTTGCTCGCCGCGAACTCGTCGGTCCAGAACTTCTGCACGCTGTTGACGATGCCGACGACGCGGCAGTCGGTGCGCGTGTTCGCGTCGGCACCGGTCGTGCACTGGGTGGCGAGGTCGTCGGTGTACGACGAGCGGGAGTCCAGACCCGACGACGCGCCGCCTGTGAAGTTCAGCAACAGCGCGATGACGAGCCCGATGAGACCGGCGCCGCCTCCGAGCGCCATGCCCCCGCCGGGGAGGCCACCGAAGCCACCACTTCGCTCGTCGCTGATCTGGGAAGTGTCGAGCGCGACGTCCCTACGAAATTTCATGCGGTTCTGTTACCCATGTGCCGGGGTTTCCGTCGCTCCGAGACGGAATTCGTCACACACCACGATTACCGGCGCGGGGAAATCACAGCGGTTTCTGGTGGTGGCCGTTGGCCAACGACGAAGTCCAAGGGCACGCCG
>JBEEFR010000069.1:0-4376 GCA_041166285.1 Actinomycetota bacterium
GACGCGCTCCTCGCCCTCGATCTCCATGATCCCTCGCCCCGAGGTGACGTAATAGAACTCGTGCGTCGGGTGATTGTGCGGGTCGACGTACCCGCCGCCCGCCACCTCGAACTCGCTCACCAACTCGAGGTGACCACCCTTGGTGATCTCGAGCATCTCGCGGGGCTGCACGAGCCACCACACTGGCACCGTCCCGTTGTGTTCGATGACGGGTTCCACGTCTTCAATCGACCGCACGTCCATAGCCATAGTTAATCCTTTCGCACCGCAGCGGTGACTTCGATCTCGACGGCGCCGCCGCGCGGGAGAGCTGCGACGCCGATGGCGCTGCGCGTGTGACGGCCTGCGTCACCGAATACGTCCACGAGAATCTTCGACGCGCCATCGATGACGGCGGGTTGTTGGTCAAAGCCCGGCGCGCTGGCGACGTAGCCCGTGACCGACAGAATCCGTTCGATGCGATCGAGCGTGCCGAGCTCGTCGCGCAACAGGCACAGCGCGTTCAGCGCGCACACCGCCGCAGCCTCGTACGCGTCGTCCACCGACACGGTGTCGCCGACGACACCGACGCACGTCAGCTTGCCGTCGATGCGCGGCAATGTGCCCGACGTGCGCGCGATCCCGTCCCACACGACGACCGCGTCGAGCGGGTCATGCGGCTTGTGTGGACCGTGCAGCGTGTAACCGAGTTCTTTGACGCGGGCGTCGAAGCTCAGAGGATCGCTCCGGATTCCTTCATGGCCGCGAGCTGGTCCCAGTCGTAACCGACCTCGATCAGCTCGAGCTCGGTGTGCTCGCCGTGCTCGGGGGCGCGGGTGACCTCAAACGCGGTCTCGTCGAACTGGGCGGGCGACGTGACCATCTGGAACGGCTCGCCGTTGACGTCGGCGGTCGGAAGGTAACCGTTGGCGAGGACCTGCGGGTCGTCGTACAACTCGGCGAGGGTCTGGAACGGCGACCAGACACCCTCGAATCCGTCGTACGCCTTACGCAGTTCTTCGAGCGTCAGCTTGCCGAAGGCGTCGTCGAGTTCCTTCTGGCACTCGAGCGCGTTCGCGGCGCGCGCCGCGGAGTCGACGAAGCGCGGGTCGTCGACGAGATCGGGACGCCCGAGACGCGTCACCCAGTCGGCCCAGAAGCGGTCGCCCTGCAACAACATCATGGCGACGAAGCGACCGTCCTTCGTCTTGTAGGTGCCGACGCCGGGGTTGCCCGGCGCGCCGCGTGTGGAGCTGGCGATGCGCTCGATGCCGAACAACTTGTTCATCAAGATCATCGGCGAGATCTGCCACATCGCGGTTGCCAGCAACGACACGTCGACGATCGACGTCTCGCCCGTTCGCTCGCGCTTGACGAGCGCCGCCGCGATGGCGCCGGCAGTTGCCATGCCGCCCATCACGTCGCCGAACGCCGGCCCGACCTGACCCGACGGCCACCCTTCTTCACCGGGCGGCATGACCATCCCGACGCCGCCGCGCGCCCAGAACGACGCGCCGTCGAACCCACCGGCTTCGGCGTCGGGACCCTTCGGGCCCTGACCCGATCCGCGGGCGATGATGATGTTCGGGTTGCGGGCGCGGATGTCGTCGGTGTCGATCTTGAGCTTGCGCCGAATGGGCGGCAGATAGTTCGTGAGGAATACGTCGGCGGTCTCGACGAGCTTCATCAGCGCTTCGTGACCTTCGGGCTTCGAGATGTCGATGGCGATCGACTTCTTGCCGCGGTTCGGCTGCTCGATCATGAAGTTGATCATCGGCTTGCCGCCCGAACCCGGGATGAGTCCCGACGTGATCAGGCCGCGCTGCGGGTCGCCCGTCTCGGGATGCTCGACCTTGAGTACCTCGGCGCCCCAGTCGACGAGAACGGCGCCGCCACTGGGGATGAACATCCAGCTCGCGACTTCGATGACGCGCACACCGTCAAGAGGACCAGCCATCCGGCTACCAGACGATTTCGAGGTTGTCGATCGAACGCAGGCCCTGCGAGTAACGCAAGGCGACGCCTTCCTTGATCGAGAAGTCAGGCACGACCGCCAGCCACTCCTCGAGGGTCACGCGTAGTTCCATGCGCGCCAGGTGCGCACCCAGGCAGCGGTGGTTGCCCCCGCCGAACGCCAGGTGACCCTTCGTGTCGCGGTCGAAGTCGATCTCGTCGGCGCGCTCCCAGACCGTCTCGTCGGTGTTCGACGAAGCGAGGATGACCGACACCTGCGTGTGGGCCGGGATCGGGCAGCCTCCGAGTTCGGTGTCCTGCGACGTGATGCGGATGACGCCGGTGACCGGCGTCTCCCACCGCAGCATCTCTTCGATGGCGTGCGGAATCTTTCCGGGATCCTCCACCAGTTGCTTGCGATGGTCGGGGTGCTGGGCGAGGAAGCTGATGAAACAGTCGAGCGACGACGTAACGGTGTCGAGGCCGGCGATGAACATCAGGTAGAGGATGTCCTCGACCTGATCGTGTGTGAGCTGCTCGCCGTCGACCTTCGCGTCGAGGAGCATCGAGATGATGTCGTCCTTGCGATCGTTCTCGCGCTCGGCGATCGCCTCCTTGAGCATTGCGTAGATCTTCTGACCGGTCTCGTTGACCATGGCGATGCGTTCGTCATTGTCCTTCGCGGGCGGACGCACGATGCCGTCCTTCAGCGCGATGAACTCCTTGGTGCGCGACACCGGCAGGCCGAGGATCTGGAGGAACACCGTCGAAGGCAGCGGCTCCGAAATCGACTCGTGGAAGTTCGTGCCTCCGCTGTCCTTCACCTTGTCGATGAGTTCCTTGACGAGCCGACGCGTCTCGGGCTCGATGCGAGCGATCGTCTCGCGCCCGAAAATCGGGTCGATGAGGCGCCGGAAGTACTTGTGCTGCGGCGGGTCGATCTGCAACGGGATGAGCGGACGGATCTGGCCGATGTCGACGGCGTCGACACCCGACGAGTAGATCTCGGGGTGCATCAGGACTTCGCGCACGTGCTCCGCGTTGCCGACGACGAACATGCCCATGTCGGCCGTCATGTCGATCGGAGCGCCGACTTCGCGCATTGCCTTGAAGAGGGGTTGCGGGTGAGCGAGACCTTCGAGATCCATGCCCTCGACGTCGTCGAAGTTCATCATGTGACGGAATCTAACAGTCGTGTCAGCTTGCGGCTTCGGCCCTCACCGACGTCTTTTCGGCGTTGACCGTCGGGGGCGCGGTCTTCCAGTTGGGAATGCCGTCCTCTTCGAGCGCCGCCGGGTACTTGTTGTCGTGCACCTGCGCCCAATGCGAGTGGTTCAGCTCGTGGAGGGTGAAGCACGAGTTCAGCGCGTTGTAGAAGCCCTGGTTGTCGACGGTCTGGTTGACCGACTCCTTGATCATCAGCGCCGTCATCGTGGGTAGCGCGGCGATGCGGCGCGCGAACGCCAGGGTGTTGTCTTCTAGTTCGTCACGCTTGAACACCTTGCTCACCATGCCGAGACGGTGCGCTTCGTGGATGTCGATGGAGTCACCCGTCAACAGCAGCTCTTTGGTCTTGCGCGCACCGAACTCCCACGGGTGCGCGAAGTACTCGAGCCCGCACATGCCGAGGCGTGTCCCGACAACGTCCGCGAACACGACCTCTTCGGAACCGACGATGAGATCGCACGCCCACAACAGCATCAGGCCGGCGGCGAACACCGGGCCGTGCGCCTGCCCGATCGTGATCTTGCGCAGGTTGCGCCACCGCAGCGTGTTCTGGAAGTAGTAGTGCCACTCCTGCAGGATCAGCTTCTCCGCGCCTTGGCGGGAGCCGCCGTTGGTGCTCGACGTCGGGTGCGACTGCCACTCCTCCGCCGCCACCTTCGAGCCCATGTCGTGACCCGCCGAGAACAGCGGGCCCATGCCCCCGAGGATGACGACGCGCACAGCGTCATCGGCCTCGGCGCGCAGGAACGCGTTGTCCAGCTCGACGAGCATGCCGCGGTTCTGCGCGTTCCGCGCTTCCGGACGGTTGAGCATGATGCGGGCGATCGTGCCGTCGTCGACGGTCTCGTACGTGACGAACTGGTAGTCGGTTTCTGACATGCGTGTCACCCTATTTCGATCTCGTCGACAAGGCCCCAGGCGAGGGCAGTTTCGGCCTCGATGGGTTGGCGGGACAGGCCGAGTTGGCGCATGCGGTCCACGCCGATGCGCGCCGTCATGCTCAGGGTACCGCCGGCGCCGGGGATGAGGCCGAGGCCGATCTCCGGCAGCGAGATGACCGTGTGCGGCGCCGCGATCACCCGCGACGCAAACGCCGGTAGCTCGATGCCGCTGCCGTAACACGCGCCGTGAATCCGGAACGTCACGCGGTCGGCGATCGCGCTGATCGCGGCACCGATGCTGGTCTGCAATCGGACGGCGTGCGCCTCCTCCGGCGA
>JBEEFR010000070.1:0-4396 GCA_041166285.1 Actinomycetota bacterium
GCCGATGTCGAGATCGAGCACGGGATACACGCCGTTGACCACGAGCGGCGCCAGCTTGATGCCGACGCGGTCTTCGAGCGCGAACGCCGTCTCGACGACCTCGTTGACGGGCGTCTCCTCGGGCAGCGTCACCAGGATGACTTGGCACTTCTCGGCGTTCGTCAGCATGTCGTTGACATCGCGCGCCTGCTCCACAATCGGCCCGACGCGTACCGCGTCGAGCAGTCCGCGCGCGGAGGCCAGGAACGTGATGGCGTGGCCGGCAGCCGGGGCGTCGACGATGATCACGTCGGCGGGGTCTTCTCGCGCCAGCGCCTTCACCTTGCCGAGCACGAGGATGTCCTTGATGCCGGGGATCGCCGAGGACACGACCTCGAGCGCCCCCGACTTGGCCAGCCGCTTGCTGACGCGCTTGAGCCCGTGGTCCTCCAGGTACTCGACGAGGGCGAAGTCGGGAGTGACGGTGCGGGCGTGGACGTTGGGCGCGAGTTCGCGCTCGTAGTAGTCGAGGGCGTCGGCTTGGCCGAAGGAAGCGCCGAGACCGCTTTTGCCTTCGATCTCGACGATGAGGGCGCGTAACCCGGCGTCGGCAGCCATCTGGGCGATGGTCGCGGCGACCGTGGTTTTGCCGACGCCGCCCTTCCCGGCGACGATGAGCACTCGGGCCTGTTGGCAGAACCCGGCAGTGTCCACGTCCATTCCTTCCAGGAGTCCAGGAGATCGCATGCGCAGGGTAGTCGGAGCGTTGCTTGCCGCAATTGCTCTCTTGCTACTTGCAGTACCCGCGCCAGCGGCCACCGATAGGCCCGTCGTGCGCGTCATCCAGATCGACGGGCTGCTCGACCGCGTGCAAACCGACTTCTGGTCGCGTTCGATTCGCGACGCAGAGCGTGAGCACGCGGCGGCGTTAGTCGTACAACTCAGTTCCTCCCGGGCCGTCACGCAGCGAGTGATCCACGCCTCCGATGTGCCGATGGCGATCTGGGTTGGCCCAAGCCGCGCGGCGCGAGTCGGCCCCACCGTGGCGTCTCTCATCGCGGACGCCGACGTGATCGGCGTCGCCCCGGGGGCGAAAATCGCCGGACGTCACAAGGTCGACCTGCAGTCGCCGACGCTTGGCGACTTCATCCTCGGACTCGACGGTCGCGCCGGCATCTCGATTCCGTCGAAAGTGGTGCACCCGAACGGCAGCAAGGTGGCGCGCCGCGAACCACTCGTCGACGTGCGCTTCGCCAAGCCGTCGCTCACTGCTCGCACGATCCACGGCGTCACGAGCCCCGGTCCCGCGTACGCGCTGCTGCTGTTCGGCCTGCTGCTCGCACTGCTCGAGTTCGCGACCGCAGGCGTTGGCCTCGCGGCGGTCACGGCGGCGATCTTGCTGGCGCTCGGCGCCGTTGGCCTCGGAGGACTCCCCGTCAACGGCGTCGCCGTCGCCGCGATTGTGTTCGCAGTGGTCGGGCTCGGGATCGACGTGCAAGCCGGTGCGCCCCGCGCTTGGACCGCGATCGGGACGGGCTTCCTGCTGTTCGGGACCTTCTTCCTCTATCGCGACGGCATGCACGTGCCGATCCCATGGATGGTCGGCGTGCTCGGACTTGCAGCCGCATTCGTGCTCGCCGGCCTCCCGTCGCTGGTGCGCGCGCGCTTCTCGAGCCCGACGATCGGCCGCGAAAGCTTCATCGGCGAGATGGGCACGGCGGTGGGCGCGCTCGCGCCCGAAGGCATCGTCAACGTGCGCGGCGGGACGTGGCGGGCGCGCACGAACCGCGCCACGCCGATCGCGGACGGCGGCGCGATACGTGTCGTCGGCATCGATGGCCTCGTCTTGGACGTCGAACCCGAGTCTGGCGGCGCGAAAGACTATAGAAATCATTGACAGTCGATAACATGAGCCCTTGTAACGCTGGTATCTGAGTCGTAATTTCGTGGCGCTGTTGCTCGGCCAAGGGGGGTTCCGAAACATGAGCACCGCAATTCGAACGGAAGAGACGTGGCAGGACAAGGCTGCGTGCCGCGGTCCGCACGCCACCGTCTTCTTCCCACCCGACTCCTTCGAGCGCAAAGAGCAGAAGGAATATCGGGAGGCGCGGGCCAAGGCGATCTGCGCGCAGTGCTCGGTGCGCGCGCCATGTCTCGAGATGGCCATCCGCATCCGTGAGCAGCACGGCATCTGGGGTGGACTCAACGAACTCGAGCGCAAGGCGCAAGCCGGGGTCTAAAAGCACCCTCCGACGTGGGATGCTCAGCGTTCCATGCTTCGGCAACTCGGCAAGTCCGCTTCTGTTCTGATCCTCGGCGCCATCACGGTGCCGCCGACGGTCGCGCTCACCGTCATCCTCTCGCTCGTCTTCCTGCCGTTGCCGGTGAACCTGCCGCGCCAGAACGCCAGCGCCACGAGCAGCATCAGCCACGTCTATGACGCCAAAGGCAACGAGATCGCCGTGCTTCGCGAGTTCGACCAGCACATCTCGGTCAAGTCGGGTGAGATTCCGATCGCGCTGAAGCAGGCGGTCGTGTCATCGGAGGACAAGCACTTCTACAAGCACTCGGGCATCGACCCGCGCGGCAGCTTGCGCGCGCTCGTGGCCGACTTGCGCGGTCACCGCGTCGAGCAGGGCGGGTCGACGATCACGCAGCAGTACGTCAAGAACGCGTACACGAACCGGGAGCGCACGATCACCCGCAAGGTGCGTGAGGCGATCCTGGCGAACCAGGTCGATCGCAAGTACTCCAAGGGCGAGATCCTGTACCGCTACCTCAACACCATCTACTTGGGCGACGGCGCGTACGGCGTCGGTGCCGCCGCCGAGACGTACTTCCACAAAGCGGTGAAGGACCTGACGCTTTCGGAGTCGGCGCTACTCGCCGGCATCATCCCCGCGCCGTCCGCGTACGAGCCGCGTGGCAACCCCGACGTCGCCAACATCCGCCGCGTCCACGTGCTCGATCTGATGCTCAAAGAGGGCTACATCACCCAGCCGGCGCACGACGCCGCGGTCGCCGAAACGGTGTGGCCCGTCACCAAGGGCAAGCCGACCGGGCCCGTCACGCTGATCCAGCAGCCGATCAAGGAGAACCGGGGGCCGTATCCGTACTTCATCGACTACGTCGAGAAGTATCTCCAAGCGCGCGGGTACAAGCCGGAAAAGGCGGGGTTCAAGATCTACACGACGCTCGACCCGACGGCGCAGAAGGCGGCGAAGAAAGCGGTCGACGAGGCACTGGGCGGCACGCAACCACCGATCGACATGGCGATGGTCTCCGTCGAACCGCCGACCGGTTACGTCCGCGCCATGATCGGCGGACGCGACTACTACAACGGGCCCGCGGCCAACGTGAACCTCGCGCTGGGCGGGTGTCCGAAGCAGACGGGCAAACCCGAAAACGTGAAGGTCGCCGCGTCGTGCTGGTCGGACCCGACCGCCGAGATACCCGGCGGTGGCCCAGGCCGGCAGACAGGTTCTTCGTTCAAAGCGTTCACGCTCGCGGCGGCGCTCGAGAAAGGGATCCCGCCGAGCAAGGTGTATCCCGCGCCGCGCGTGTACGCGATTCCTCACTGCGTGAAGAGCCCGGCGAACGACTGCTCGCCGATCGGCAACGCCGAAGGCGAGGGCGGCGGGTCACGCACGCTGCGAGAAGCGACCGCCGAGTCTGTCAACACGGTGTTCGTGCAGGTTGAGCAGGACGCCGGCATCGCCAACGTCGCCGAGATGGCAAAGAAGCTCGGCGTCGGCGGCGCGTGGTACAGCCCGACCGAGCAGGGCCTCGTGTACACGCTTGGCGTCCTCGACATCGCACCGCTCGACATGGCCGCCGCGTACGGCGTGTTCGCCAATCGCGGTCTGCGCGCGCCGGCGTCACCGATCTTCAAGGTGGTCGACAGCAACGGCAAGACGATCATGGACAACACGAAGGCGAAGGACAAGGCCAAGCGCGTGCTCGACGAAGTCGTCGCCGACAACGTCACAGACGTGTTGCGCGGCGTCATCGACCACGGCACGGGAACCGCCGCGAACATCGGTCGGCCCGCAGCCGGCAAGACCGGCACCGGCCAGAACTACACCAATGCCTGGTTCGTCGGGTACACGCCGACGCTCTCCACCGCGGTGTGGATGGGCAACGCGCTGAAGAACCAGCCGTTGCTGCATATCAAGGGTGTCGCACGCGTCTATGGCGGCACCATCCCTGCGCGCGCGTGGAAGGCGTTCATGAGCGAGGCCTTGAAGGACGTGCCAGTCACCGACTTCACCCAGCCGGCGCCGATCCGGTCGATCGCCGACGACCTCAAGCGCTCAGCGCGTCAGGGATTCGACCCCGGCGGTCGGCGCGAACCGTCCGACATCACGTCGGGTTCCAAGTTCGAATACGACGTCGCGCCCCCGAGGGCCGTCGAACC
>JBEEFR010000071.1:0-6716 GCA_041166285.1 Actinomycetota bacterium
GCCCGAAGCTCCAGAAGCCGACGGGGCCGAGGCGACCCGGATAGGCGAACATGCCCTTCTGGAAGTTGGCCGGCGTCAGGTTCGGCCCGGCCATCTGAATGCCGATCGCCATCATCTGCATCTGGAAGTAGATGAGGTCGACGGAGAACGCGGGCTCGTCACCCGGGCGCACCGACTTGTACGCCTCGTAGGCGATGGTCTGGGTCGGCGGCACCGGCTCTTCGAGCGGGCTCACGCCGAGCATGTGCTTCGCCGCTTCCTGGTTGAACAGCTGGCCGACGATGTCGGCGTCGGTCAACGCCGTGCCCGTGATGATCACCTCGGGGAAGTAGTTCTCACGGTTCATCTCACCGGTCATGAACACCGGGAACACCGGGTCGCAACCACACAGGATCGTGGTGATGCCCTCGCTCTTGAGCTTCGGGATGAGGTTGTTCGCCTGGTTCGACATCGTGCCGAGGTCGAGCTGGTACTCGATGTTGTCGGCGACCTTCAGGCCCGCCTTCTCGATGTCGCCCTTCGCGATCTGCACCGACTCCTGGTACCAGGAGTTCTCGGGCGCCATCGTGGCGACTTGGCGCGGCTGGGTAGCAAGCGTCCCGCCGGCGTACTTCGCCACGCCCCACTTACCGTTCGACGCGAGCCGTTTGGTGGCGTACTCGGCTGCGAGCTTGGCGACCGTCGTGCCGTCGACGGCGAGGCTCCAGTCGTACGGCGCGTGCTGGTCGTGCCACGGCGTGGACATGTAGGGATCGCCGAAGCCGAGGATGCCGCGACGCTGGAGGGCGTCGGCGTAGGGCTCGGACGTCGCCGACATATCGGCGAACACCTTGAGCGACTTGGCCGTTTCCGCATCGGCTTCGGCCTTGTCGCGGCCGCCGCCGAGCAGCTCGGCGGTGTTCGAGCCGACGCCCTTGTAGAAGTCGATGACGAGCTTGCGGCCGTAGAACTCGTACCGCTTCGAGAAGTACTCGGCGAGCGCGGTCACGGTGTTCTTGATCGTCTCGGGAGTGTCGGTCAGCGACGCACCCGCGAGTTCGGCGAGCGTCTGCTGGAACCCCTTCTCGTTCAGCGAGCGATACGAAACATGGATCTCTTTCTCGTTGACACCCGTCGACGTCGCGCCGCCGTTGTTCCCGGCGAAGTCGATACAGGGCGGCGAGTACGGGTCACCCGGGACCTGATCCTTGCGGTCGGGCGGACACGCCGTCGGCGCCGAGATCGGCTTGCCGTTGGCGCCTGTGCCGCCGCCGCTGACTGCTTGACCGGGCACGCCGGTCGTGCCGGTGACGTCTTCGCCCGAGACCGACGTGCCATTGCCGCCAGTGCTGTCGTTGCCCGCCGCGACTTGCTCGACCTTCTGCGGTTTCGACGGCACGAGCAGCGCCATCAGGATGAGCATGGCGGCGAGCACCGCCAGCGGCCCGTAGCCGCGCAGCAAACGTTGGTTGACTTGAAACGACCCGCGCGGTGTGCGGGACTCAGTTACCGCCATGGAATTTCGGCCTCCGTGGTTAGGAAATGCGTTGCGCGTGCCGCATCATTCGACGGTCGCGTTCGGCAAAGAGCAGTAGCCCCAGTAGTCCCAGCAAGCCGACAAGGGCCATCTTTCCGCCGCGTGAACCCTTTTCGGTAGCCGCGAGCGATGGGCCGTGACCCTTGCTGTCGTTCAACACGGTCGTGTGCGGCACGCTCGGCAGCGCGCTGATCGTGTTGTTGGAATCGAAGGCGGTGAACCCGCCGAGGTCGCTGCCGCCGACGGCGTTGGAAAGCGACGGCAACCCTTGCAGAAGGTTCGTCGTCTTGAGCGCGTCGGCCTTGGCGTTGACGCCACCGAATTCGAGCGAGAACGAACCCGCACCGGTGACCGAGCCCAAGACGATGTCGCTGACCGTGATCGGGCTGGCGAAGCTGCAGCTCGCGCCGAGCAGCGCGGTGTACAGGTTCTGACGAACGGGTTGGACGCCCGACAGGATCGCGCCGGTGACGCCGTCGCGCGTCGGGGACGGGATGACGCGCAGCATCAGCGGGTCGACGAACAGGATGCCCGCGTCGGTGTGGGCGCGTGGTGCGATGAACTGCAGCCCCAGCGGCGCGAGCAGCGCGTTGGCACCCTCGAGCGCGCTCGTCGGATCCTGCGTCGGCAGCGACTGACCGAGCACCTTGAGCGAGCCGATCGTGAACGAACCGACCGTCTTGTCGACCGCGCCGGTTTGGTACTGCGCTTCCCAATGCAGGTTGTCGAGCGCAACGACGCCGGCGATGTTGATGCTGCCGAGGTCGACGGTGGCGAGCGCGTCGCGCGTGCCTTGCGTGACTTGGGTGACGGCGCGGCTGTGTGCGCCCTCGATGGAGGCGAAGGCGCCCTGGCCGGTCAGCGACGCCGTGGTCGTGTTCGCCTCGGCGTACGGCGTCGCGTTCGCCTGCGTCGACTTCGTGATGATCGGCACCGTCTGGCCGTCGAACTGCTCCGGCGCGCTCTGCGTCCCCGGCTTCCCGTCACGGGAGTCGGAGCGCAACGGTTGGGGCTGCTTGTCTGCGGCGAGGGTCGGGTCGCCGCCCGAGCAGCCCTGCGCCGCCAGGGTTGTGCCGATGATGCCGAGGTCGATGCCGCGGGACTCGGCCTGCGAAACCTGGTTCGTGTAGCCGGCCAGCGAGATTCCGAAGGTGATACCGATCGACAGCGACGCTTCGGTCGGGTTGATCTTGTACGACGTGGCGGTTGCCGACGCCGTTCCCGCGGTCTGCTGGGTCGCGGGCGTGCCGGCGAGGGCGGGCGCGACGCCAGGACCAGTCAAGGCGGCCGCGAGGACGGCGGCGCCTACTCCACAGGCTGCGATCGCAGTTCGGCTGTAGGGCTTGAAGCCCATGGTTGTGACCCTCCGGTCAGTCGAGCAGTACTTTTTAGCTGGTCAAACGGCGGGCGGTGACATTTGTCACACCGCGCTTGAACCACATAGGTACCACGACAAAGGTCAACAAAATACGCGGGCTTTTCTCGCGATGAATGGGTTAGTCCCCAGTGTCCGGTTCGTCCTCGGAGCCGTCTGCCGGGATCAGCCGGATCGACACGGAGTTCATGCAGTAGCGATCGCCGGTTTCGGTCGGGCCGTCGTCGAAGATATGGCCGAGGTGGCCGTTGCAGTTCGCACAGCGCACTTCAGTGCGCACCATGCCATATGAGCGATCTTCGTGCAGGATGACGGCATCGGGCGTGGCCGCGGCGTCGAACGACGGCCATCCGCACCCCGCGTCGAACTTCGTGACGGAGTCGAACAACTTCGCCCCACACCCGGCGCAGACGTATTCGCCGTCCCGCCATTCGTTCCAGTACTTGCCCGTGAAGGCGCGCTCAGTGCCGGCTTCGCGCAGGACGTGAAACGCCTCAGGGCTGAGCTGCTGCTTCCACTCTTCGTCAGTGCGTGTGTCCATTGTCTCAGCGTAAACACCGCCTCGTCCCTGTAAGTTCCCGCCCATGGTTGTTGAAGCAAACGCCCACGACCGGGCGCGCGTCATCCGTCGTTACCTGTCTGCGCTGGACGCGCAGCGCACGGGCCGCACCCCCGCGAAGACCGCCGAGTCGCTGCACTTCCGCATCCACCAGATCGACACCGAGCTTTTGTCGGCCGATCCGGTTCGGCGGTTGCACCTCACGCAGGAGCGCATCGACCTGCACGCGGAGTCGCTGCGGTTGACGACGGGAACCAGCGACATCTCGGAGTTCGAGAAGGCGTTCGTGCGCGTCGCCCGCGGCTACAGCGATCGCCACGGCATCAGCTTCTCGGCGTGGCGCCAGATCGGGGTCGACGCGGAGGTGCTCGCTGCCGCCGGCATCAAGCCGACGGCCAAGCAGCGGCCCAACGGGACCGAACCGGTCGCAGCGAAGGAAGAAGCCACCGTCGAGGCGCCGGCGAAGCCCGCGAAGAAGGCGGTCGCGAAAAAGCCCACCACGGCGCCGGTAAAGAAGACCGCGGCGCCCGCGAAGAAGAACGGCACCGCCAAAGCAGTGAAGAAGAAGGCCGCGGCACCCGAGGCGGAGCAGCCGAACCTCTTAAGCTGACCGGCCGAGGGCAACTGGGGAAACGGGGAAACGATGTTGAAGAAGAAGTCCGATCAGGTCGCCGCGCTGAAGAAGGTGGCGCTGTTCTCGTCGATGACCGACCGCGACATCAAGGCGGTGCTCAACGGGTGCCGTGAAGAGGTGTACTCCGACGGCCAGGCGATCGTGCGGGAGGGCCAGCCCGGCGGACCGTTCTTTCTGATCACCGAAGGCAACGCCAAGCTGCTCGTCAACGGCAAGGTGCGCAAGACCTTCACCCCCGGCGAGTACTTCGGCGAGATCGCGATGATCGACAAGGGCCCGCGCACCGCCACGATCGTCGCCTCGGGCCCGGTGAAGGCGCTGGCCATCGCGTCGTGGGACTTCCTCGCGCTGTGCCAGGAGAACTGGAACCTCGCGCACAAGGTGATGACGGGCATGGCGTTCGTGATCCGCCAACTCGATAAGACCGCAGGCCTCTAACTCCCTTAGCGTTAGGGCCGAGTGGCCCGAAGACTTACCCCGCGTCAGCGACGCGCCCGTGTGCTCGTCGTCGCAACCGTGTTGAGCCTGCTCGCGCTCGCGGTGCACGCGATCGCGGGCGGCACGCGCGACGAGAAGCTGCGCCAACTCGGATACCTCGACGACGTGCGCCCGCTCATCGCCGATTCGACCGCGCAAGGCGCCGACCTGGCGTCGCTGCGCGATAGCGCGGCCGACCTTGGCCGTCCGGGCATTCGTCGCCGCTTGGACCACATCGTGAACGGCGCCCGCCAGACGCTGAGCGCGGCGCGCGACCTCGAGCCGCCCGCAGGAGCACAGGACGCGCACAGCTTGCTCGTCGCCACGCTCGAGCTGCGCGTGCTCGGCGCGTCCGCCGCCTCGAAGGCGATGGTCGACGCGCTCGGCAACGAGTCGCGCTCCGCGGTCGTCGATCGTCTCGTGGCAGCGGGAGAGAACCTCGTGGCGGGCGACCAGAACTACCGAGCGTTCGCGGAGATCGTCGCCACGACCATGGCGAAGGGCACGGCGTCGGCGGTCGCGCCGTCGGCGTGGGTGCCCGAGGGCACGCAGTGGGAGGAGCCGGAGCTGACGGCGTTCGTCAACATCTTGAAGGCGAATTCATCGGTCAATCCGGTCGTCGACGTGTCGACGATCCTCGTCGAAACCAACCCGGCGGCGGTCGGCAAGGACGGGACGCGATTGCTGTTGCCGAAGACGACCGGCGTGAAGCTGCAAGTGGTCGTGGCGAACATCGGCAACCAACCGCAGAAGCACGTGCCGGTCGTGGCGTCGCTGTCCGTCAACAACGGACCACCCGACGTGGCGACCAACTACGTCGACCTGACGCCCGGCAAGCGGCAGGCGATCAACGTGCGCGCGCTGAAGGCGTCACCGGGCGAGGCGGTATTGACCGTGACGATTGGGCCCCTGGGCGGCGAGACTTCCACTGTGGACAACACCAAGACGCTCCAGTTGTCGATCCATCCATGACGACTTCCTTGCGACGCGTCGGCTTTCTCGGGCCGCGCGCCACCTTCACCGAGGAAGCGCTGCAGGGCGAGAGTGACCTCGCGGACGCGGAGCACGTCCCGTTCGCGTCGATGAACGAGACGCTGGCGGCAGTGGAAGACGGACGAGTCGACGCTGCGATCGTCCCGATCGAAAACGCCATCGAAGGCACGGTCAACGAGACGCTCGACGCGCTGATCTTCAACCACGACCTGCTGATCCAGCGCGAGATGGTCAAGCGCATCGTCATGAACCTGCTGACGCCTGCGGGGCTCGCTTTCGGTGACGTCGAGCGCGTGCTCACGCTGCCCGTCGCGTTCGCACAGTGCCGCGAGTGGCTAGACCGCAACCTTCGGCAGGCGGAGTTCGTGGCCACGTCGTCGACGGCGGACGGCGCGCGCATCGTCGGCGAACGGCTGGCGAGCGATCCGTCGGTACGCGACGCCGCGGTTGGGCCCGCGTTGTCGGCGTCGCTGTACGGACTCACCGTCGCCGCCAGCGACATCGAAGACCACCCCGACAACTCGACGCGTTTCGTGCTCGTGCGCCCCAAGGCGATCGCCACCCCGACGGGTCACGACAAGACGTCGATCGTGTGCTTCCAGCGCGCCGACACTCCGGGTTCGTTGCACTCGATCCTTTCGCAGTTCTCGGCGCGCAACATCAACCTCACGAAGTTGGAGAGCCGCCCGACCAAGGCCGGCCTCGGGAACTACTGCTTCATCATCGACTTCGAAGGCCACCTCGACGACGAGGTCGTCTTCGACTGCCTCCGCGACCTGCGGGCGTCGCTCGCCGACCTGAAGTTCCTGGGCTCCTACCCCGCGGCGGGCGAACACGGTCCGGCGCGTCGCCTCGACGCCGAGGCGTCATGGCGCGCCGCCGACGCCTGGCTCACGGGCCTGCGCGGCCAGATCGAGCGGTAGCCTCACCACTTCCTGGAGGGGTCGCATAGTCCGGTCGAGTGCGGTGGTCTTGAAAACCACTGAGGTGCAAGCCTCCGCGGGTTCGAATCCCGCCCCCTCCGCCAGCAGTGGGTGTAGACGCGCCTCTTAGGTGAGGGACTGGGGATGACGCGCGAACGCACACCGAGGCGGGAGATCCTCGTCGAGCCGCGCGAGCTCGAGTCGTTCGACGAGCCGGGTCCGGAGTCCGTGGGCGAAGC
>JBEEFR010000072.1:0-4845 GCA_041166285.1 Actinomycetota bacterium
ACGAACGCCGCCTCCATGCCCGGCAGCACGTTCTGCACGCGACCGAGATAGATGTTGCCGTCGATCTGCGTGGCGTCGTCCTGCGGACGCGACACGTAGTGCTCGATTAGCGCCCGCCCTTCGAGGACGGCGATCTGTGTGACCTCGTCACGGACGTGCACGCACATGAGATAGCGGCCGACGGCGCGTCCACCGCGGGTGCGGCCCACGCGCATGTCCTCGACGGACACGGCGTCTTCTTCGCGGCGGTCGCGATCGCGTCCCCGCCCGCGTCCGCCGCGCGTACGCGACCGCGCCGGGCGCTCGCCCCGTTCCGGCCGTTCCGCCTTTTGGTCGCTAACGGCGGCGGTGTCGCCAGTTGGCGCCAAAGGGCCGTCGACGGTCTCGACTTCGGTGCGGCGCTGGGCGCCGGCACGCCGACGACGCCGCCGGGCTGCACCCGATGTGGACGACCGCTGGCCTTCGCCCCGCGGCTGCGCCGGAGTCGCGGCCGGTGCGGGCGCCGGCGGCGCGGGCCGGGTGTCGCCGATCTTCGGACGGGGCGTGCCCTCGTACGGAGGGTCGGGCAGATCGTCGGGCCGCTGATCGACGGGCGATGTTGTTGTAGCCGCGTCTCCTACGCGGTTCGGGCGACGACGACGTCGCCGGGGGGTTGGTGTGTAGTCGGGGGAAGGTTCGGACATGGGTAACTCGTTTCATCGAGCATCAGTGGCTCGGTACGCGCGCCATCGGGCGCAATCCATTGGTGGGTGCGACGCACGTCGAGGCGCGTCACAGGCAGTTCCAGTGCGTGACCAAGGTCCGCGGGACGGATGCCGCGCGGGTAGGTCGATAGTTCCACCGCGAGAATCGGGGTCCCGTCGGGTCGGGCCTCGGCGCTCAGCGCGGTGATGTTCGGACGGAGGTCGTCGCTGACCATCTGTCCCTTGCGTTCGCGGGTGACGACGAGTTCGTCGGCGGCCAACAAGCGGGCCGCGGACTGTGCAAACCAGTCGTCGGGCATAGGGTCGCCGAACACGCCGAGCTCCCAGCGGCAGGCGACGACGCCCTCTTGCAACGACACCGCACCCGGTGGGACGGGCGCAGTCGCTGTGACGTCGATTCCGACCGGCAGCCCAGCAGACAGCGCCGATCCGACCGCAGCGACGTCGACTTCATTCACCCCGAAGTCGACGTCGAGGTATTCCGCCAGTGACTCGGCACCCGTAGGCAGGGCCAAGCCGAAGGCGATGCGAGGGCGTGGCGAGAAGCCCTCGGAGTAGGCGACGGGCAGCTTGCCCCGCCGCACGGCGCGCTCGACACAGCGCGCAATGTCCCGGTGGCTGATCCAGCGCACCTTGCCCAGCTTTTGGAACCGCACGCGCAACTTCATTGCGACACCCCTGCGCGTGTGGCGAGAAGAGTAACGGGCACATCGCCGCCTCTCGACAAGTCCTGCCCGGTCCCCTGCGAGCCGCCCGCGGGCGGCACGTTCGATGCGACGACGTGTTCGATGCCGAACTCGGTGCATGCGCCGCAGTCATAACACGGCGTCCACCGGCAGTCGGGGAGGCCGTACTCCGCCAACGCGTCCTGCCAGTCGTCCCAGAGGAAGTCTTCGTGCAGTCCGGCGCCAATGTGGCTCCACGGCAGGATCTCTTCCCGCTCGCGGTGGCGGAACACGTGATCGTCGGGCGACAGGCCGTGGTTCTCCATCGCCGTCAACCACCGGTCGAGCGAGAAGCACTCGGACCACTCTTGGAAGACGCCGCCTTGCCGCCACACTTCTTCGATGACGGCGCCCATGCGGCGGTCGCCGCGCGACGCGATGCCCTCGGCCAACGACGCCTTGGGATCGTGCCATTTCAACTGCGCGCCCTTGATCTTCTTGAACTCGTCCTTCAGCAGCCAGATGCGCCGCTGGAGTTCGTCGACGCGCACCTGACCGAACCACTGGAACGGCGTCTGCGGCTTCGGCACGAAACCGCCGACGGATGCGACGACGGTCGCCGCCTTCGTGTGACCGCGCCCGATCGCCGCGCAACGACGCGCCAACTCCGCGATCCCGAGCACGTCTTCGTCGGTCTCGGTCGGCAGCCCGATGAGGAAGTAGAGCTTCACGCGCCGCCACCCCTGCGAGAACGCGGCGTCGACGGACGCATACAGGTCTTCTTCGGTGATCAGTTTGTTGATGACCTGACGCATGCGCCACGTCCCCGCTTCGGGCGCGAAGGTGAGACCGGTTCGACGCGCCTTCTGGATCTCGCCGGCGATGCCGACCGTGAACGCGTCGACGCGCAACGACGGCAGCGACACGCTCACCTGGCCGCTGCATTCGGGGTCGTCGATGATGCCGCCGACCACTTCCTTGATCCCCGAGTAGTCGGCGCTCGACAGCGACGTCAGCGACACTTCGTCGTAGCCCGTGCGCTTGAGGCCTTCCGAGACCATCGTGCGCACCTGCGCAGCGGGCCGCTCGCGCACCGGACGCGTGATCATCCCCGCCTGGCAGAAACGGCATCCGCGCGTGCAGCCGCGGAACACTTCGACGTTGAGTCGGTCGTGCACGACTTCGGTCAGGGGCACGAGTTGCTGCTTGGGATAGGGCCACGCGCCGAGATCGGCGATGGTGCGCTTGTCGACGCGTGCCGGCACGTCGGCGAAGCGCGGCGCCACCGACGCGATGCGGTAGCCGTCGTACACGACGTCGTACAGCGACGGCACGTACACGCCGGGGACGCGACCGAGCGCGCGCAACCGTTCGGCACGCGCTTCACCACGCGAGGCCCGCAGCGACTCGGTGATTTCGGTGACGACCTCTTCGCCGTCGCCGATGACGAAGAAGTCGACGAAGTCCGCCAGCGGCTCGGGATTGAACGTGCAGTGCCCGCCGGCGCACACGAACAGGTCGTCGTCGGCGCGATCCGCGGCGCGCACCGCGACTCCCGCGAGGTCGATGCAGTTGAGCACGTTCGTGTACACGAGCTCGGCCGACAGGTTGAACGCCAGCACGTCGAAGTCGGCGGCGGCGCGGTGGGTCTCGAGCGAGAACAGCGGCACGCCGTGGGCGCGCATCTGCTCCTCCATGTCGGTCCAAGGCGCGTACGAGCGCTCGGCCGCGGTGTCCGCGGCTTCGTTGAGCAACTCGTAGAGGATCTGCAGGCCTTGGTTCGGCAGCCCGACTTCGTAGGTGTCGGGATACACGAGCAACCACGACACCGTTTCCGGGCCGTAGGTCGGGGTGAGTGCCCCGTCCTCGCACCCGATGTACCGCGCGGGCTTCTGCACGTTGGCCAGCAGCGCCTCGACCCTGCTCCACAGGGTCGCTTCGTGCTTCATGACGCCGAAAGTGTACCGGTGCCTACGTGATAGTTACGCCCTGGAACATGCCCTTGGTGAAGTGCGGCGTTTGGTTGGGGTCGGTCTGATCCGGAACCGGGCAGTAGAAGACGTAGGTCCCCTTGCTCAATTTGGCCTGGAACGAGCTCGACTCACCGGGCGCGGCCGCCGGCCCGCCCATGAACGACAGCGGCGGCGGACCCTGGTGGTCGGTGAGCCATTTCCGGGCATCGTCAGCCGTCTTGCCGTCGGCGACCTTGGCGAATCCGAGCACGTGATCCTGCTGGCCGGCGTTGCGGAAACGGATCGTCGTCGTGCCCGCCTTGAGCGCCGGCAGGTCGAACTGGAACTCCTTGCCTGTGGCGTTGACACCGTCAGGCAGCGGCAGCGACGTCGTCGAGTTCCCGGTCACGCTGAAGCCCGCGAGCATCCCCTTGGCGAAGTGCGGGACACCGTCCTGCCCGGCGACGTAACAAATGAACGCGTAGGACCCCGCGGGCAGCGACTGCGTGACCGACGCGCTGCCACCGGGATCAACCGCCGTGGTGCCGCCGCCGAGCGTGAACGGCGGAGGGCCTGAAGGAGTTTTCGACCCAAGGAACGTCTTCACGTCGTCGACGGTCTTGCCGTCGGTGAGCTTGATGATGGCGGCCTCGTGGGGCTCGGTCCCCTCGTTCTTGATCGTGAGCTTCGCCAAGTTGTCGACGGTGACGGTCGCGGGAGCGTCCGCGAACTGGAAGTCCTTCGTCGTCACGTTGATGCTCGCCGCCGCCGGTGTCTGGCTGTCGACGGAGGGATTGTCGTTCTTGCCGCACGCCCCCAACAGGGCGGCCAACATCAACAGGGCAATTGACACTTTGCGCATGCGCTGACCTTATCCCTAGCTAAAGCGGCGCATACCGACGTTCAGGACGAGACCGATGCCGGCGAACGCCGCAAGCGTCGAGCTGCCCCCGTAGCTGATGAACGGCAGCGGAATGCCGGTGATCGGCATGATGCCCATCGTCATCCCGATGTTCTCGAAAATCTGGAACACGAACATGCACAGCACGCCGACGCACACCAGCGTCCCGAACAGATCCCGCGCCGTCGCCGCGGCGCGCCACACGCGATACGTGATGAAGGCGAACAGCAGTATGAGCGCGCCCGACCCGAGCAGGCCGAGCTCTTCACCGACGACGGTGAAGATGAAGTCGGTCGACTGCTCCGGGACGTAACGCAGGTTCGTCTGCGTTCCCTTGAACAATCCCTTGCCGGTGATGCCGCCCGAGCCGATCGCGACCTTGGATTGCTGGAGGTTGTACTTCGCGGGGTTCACGTTGAACGCCACTCGCTGCGCGGAGTCCTGCTGGTCGAGGAACGCGCCGAAGCGGTCGAGTTGGTACTGCTTCAACACGCCGAGCTGTAAGACGAGCACGACGGCCGTCACCCCGATGGCGGTGAGCACGGCGAGATGGCGGGGCTTCGCACCGGCGACGGCGAGCACACCGAGCAGGACGGCGATGAACACGAGCGCGGTGCCGAGGT
>JBEEFR010000073.1:0-16412 GCA_041166285.1 Actinomycetota bacterium
GTAGATCAGCGCCTTGCATACGAGCGCGCTGCGGCGCACGACGTCTTCGTACGCGCCTCGGTAGCTGCAGCCCGACAGCCACTCGCGCCAGAACGCGATCGTTGTGTTCAGCTGGCTCGCAGCGTCGTGGGCGTCGACGTCGGACGTCGTCTCGAACGTCTCGCCGTCGACGCGCAACCACATCGAGTCGCCGGCGGAGAGTTCGACCGAGGCGATGAAGTCAGCGCCGGTGACGCGGCCGTAGTCGGGGCGCGGGATCGACTCGACGTTGATGGCGACGTGTCCCGACAGGCATCGGAGGCGGCGCAGGATGCATCGGCGCGTCACCACGGCCGCGGGATGTTCGGCCGCGTAGTGCTCGACGGGCATGCAGTCGGTGATCTCGAGGTCGCCGTCGTCGCTCGACAGAACGGTGGTGAGCACGTTGGTGTCCTGCACGTAACTGCGACTCGACGACCGTTGGCCGTCGAGGCGCACCGAACAGTGACCGGCCTCGGGATCGAGGATCCGCCCGAACACCGACGGCGCATCGAACCGGCCTGGGCACCACCAGTCGATCGACGCGTCACGGCCGACGAGCGCGACCGTGTGGCAGTCACCGATGAGGGCATAGTCGCCGATTCTCGCCACTCGGAAAGACTACGAAGTCGGGATCGGGACTTTGCCCGTCACCGTCGTGCCCGACCCCGGGGCCGACGAAATCGAAAGGGTGCCGTCGAGCGACTCGACGCGGTCGGACATGTTGCGCGTACCCATGCCTGCCTTCGTGTCGGCTTGGTGGAACCCACACCCGTTGTCCGACACGTCGAAGCGCAGGAAGCCGTCTTCTTCGCGCAGCGTCGCCGTGACCGCACAGTCGCCCGCGTATTTCGCGGCGTTCTGGAACGCTTCGAGGCAGCAGAAGTAGACGGCCGCCTCTATGTCCTGCGGGTAGCGACCGACATCAGCCTCGACGGTGATGTCGAGTGGCGACTTGCGCGCCTGCGCGTTGAGCGCCGTCGGCAGGCCTTCGGCTGCCAGCAGCGGCGGGTAGATGCCGCGCGCGAGGTCGCGCAGGCTGTCGACGGCGTCGCCGGTTTGCGCCTTGAGCTTCGCCAACAATTCGAGCAACGGCTCGTTGTCGCCCTCGAGTTCGTCGGCCATGTCCTCGGCGAGCGACAGCTGAACCTTGATCGCGACCAGTTCCTGCTGCGCGCCGTCATGGAGGTTGCGCTCGAGCCGGCGGCGCTCTTCGTCGCCGGCGGCCACGATGCGCTGACGGGACGCTCGCAGCTCTTCGAGTCGGGCGCGCAGCTCCGCCGTCAGGCGAATGTTGCGCAGCACCAGACCCGCTTGGCGACCGAGGTCGGCCATCAGCTTGTCTTCGGTCGGCGTCAGCGTGTCGTTGCCCGCCTTCACCACCGAGAGCGCGCCGAAGAGCTCGCCTTGATGGCGCACGGCCACGGCGTTCGTCACGCCTTCGATCCACGGGATCTGCGGCCCGGTGATCTGCAGCGGCGCCAGCGTCGCGTGGCTGCCGGGCCACGTCGCCGTCGGTCGCAGCTCGTCGTCCACGGCGAGCCACACGTCGGCGCGTTCCGCGCCGGTGCCTTCACCGAGCACGCGCGCCATGCGGGCGAGCAGTTCTTCGCTGGCGACGGCGTCGGCGACGCGCTCGGAGAACTCCGACAGCACTTCGTACGGCGTCGCGCGGTGGCCGTAGACGATGCGATTGGCGAGGCGCTCCATCCGTCCCTTCGCGGGTTCGAACGCCACCGCGACGATGAACGTCGCGGCGACCGACAGCGGCAGGTTGCCGTTGGTGCCGGCGCCGAGCAGGCCGCCGACGCCGACGACGACGCCGATGTACACGGCCGACACGAAGCCGGCCAGCGTGCCATATACGAGCGTGCGCGTGACGAGCGTGTCGACCGAGAACAAGCGATAGCGGAAAATGCCGGCGAACAACGCCAGCGGAACGATCGTGAGCGCCAACTGGAACACGCGGTACAGCGCCAGCGGGACGGTCTGGATGCCGCGTCCTTCGAAGACCGGTCGGTTGGCGTTCTGCACGCCACGCGCCACGGCGACAACGCCGATCAACACGGCGACGGTGAGCGCCAGCACGAGGAGCCGGGAGAGTTGGCGGTGAGTCGCGGTTGCCGGGTGGCGGTAGCGGTACGCCTGCGCCGCGAGACCGACCAACGGCACGCCGAGACCGAACACCATCACGAGCGCGATGGCGCGTCCTGAGCCGCCGCCCTTGTTGAGCGCGAGCGCGGCGAGGCCGGCAGCGACGGCGATGTACAACAGCGCGCGCCGCGGCCAGCTCCACAGCGGCACCAGTCGTCCGTCCGGGAACACGACTACCGCGAACGCGTAAAGCAGCGCCGTGCCGACGGTGTACGTGTCGTGCGAGATCGACTGCCAGCTGCTCGCCGGCACCGCGTCGTAGACGGTGTGGGCGCCGAGGTTGCAGACGGCGGCCGTGCCGACGAGCGCGAACGCCAGCAGCGGGCCCGCCACGTCGCGGGGTCTCAGCCAGGCGAGGAAGCCGGCGAGGGCGAGGTTGATCAGACTGAAGGTGAGGTCGAGACCGAACTGCGGACCGGTCTGCGCGGCGCGCGACGCGTCGGCGACGCGGTTGGCGACGTCGCCCGTGAAGGTGGGGTTGAGCCCGATGTCGCGCAACCGTTCGAGGAAGCTGTGCGAGTACGACGCGTACTGCGCCGCGACGCCGAGCGCGATGAGCACGAACGACGCGACGAATAGCGCGACGAACACGACGCGCATGAAGAACAACGCTCTCGGTGAGAGCTGCAACACCGCCGCGGGGGCGGGCCGGTCGGTCTCGACCGGGGCAACCGGAACTGCGACGGCGGTTACGTGACCACCACCTTGCCGATCATGCCTGGATGAATCAGGCAGGCGTACGCGTACGTGCCGCGCTTGGTAAAGGTGACCGAGTACGTGTCACCGGTGTTGAAGCCGATACCCGACGATTTGAGTCCTCCCGAACCGTCGAAGTTGCCGGCGTCGAGTTGCACCAGGCTGTCGGTGACCGACGGATACGGGCGGTGGCCCGGCGGCGCGCCCGGCCAGCCGCCGCGCGCCTTGTCGAGTTCGTCGTTGGCGATGATGTCGCCGTTCTTCAGCACCTTGTAGAGCGGCGCGAACGGCGGGACGTTGAACGAGATGGAGTGGTTGCCGACGAACGTCCACGTCACTTTCTTGCCGACGCGCGTCTTGATCACCCGCGGCGTGAACTCGTTCACCTCGGCTTGGGCCGCTTGCAGCGACGGGTCTCCGCTGCCCGCGAGATTTCCGTTGAAGGCAGCGTGGCCGCTGCGTTCCTTGCGGTATTCGGCGAGTATCGGTGCGGCGAGTTGCTGCGCCTCGGCGCGCCCCGTGCGATTCAGCTGTTTCTGCGACGGCACGGTGGCGCTGCGAGAGATCGTGACTTCGCCGCCCATCGGGATGCCGTGAATCGAGCAGTAGTAGAAGTACGTGCCGTCCTTGGCGTTGTCGGCGATCTTCACGTCGAAACGGTTGGCACGCTTTCCCGTCGGCAAGATCAGACCGCTGGAGTAGTACGCGTATGACCCGTCGAACGCGGGTTGCGCGGCACGGCCCGGGCACGGCGAGTGATCTGCCGGAAGATCGGCGAGCGACTTCACGTAACAAGGCTGCGCCGCGTCCTGATTGACGACGCCGCCCCGCTCGAAGAACCGCGGCAGCTGGTCGACTGTTTCTCGCGGCGCGAACGACACAGTGTGCGGCGCGCCCGTCCACGTCTGATCGAAGCGAACCGTCATGCCGGGACGCACGGTGACGTGTGACGGGAAGTACTCGAGGAACGACCCCGCGAACTCGTCGTAGTTGAAGTCGACCTGCACCGTGCGCGTGCTGCCGGTGCTGCTGGAGCACGCGGCGAGATTCGCACCGATGAGGGCGAGCACCACTACGACGAGTCCGCGACGGATCATTACTTCACGACCACCTTGCCGATCATGCCTGGATGGATGAGGCACGCGTACGGATACGTGCCCGCTTTGGTGAACGTGACGGAATAGGTGTCACCGGTGTTGAAACCCGTCCCGGACGATTTGAGGCCGCCTGATCCGTCAAAGTCGCCGGCGTCGAGATGGATCGGTGGCGGAGGTGGACCGTCGAACTCACCGTGGCCTTCAGGCGCGCCGGGCCAGCCGCCGACAGCCTTGTCGAGTGCACCGTTGAACTGAAGCTCGCCCTTCTTGTTGTTCTTGAACAGGGGCGTATACGGCGGCACGTTGAAGCTGATCGTATGGTTGCCGTCGAAGGTCCATGTGACCTTGTCGCCCACCTTCGACGTGATGGTCCGCGGCGTGAACTCGTTGACGACGCCTTCGACGCCCTCGGTCGAATCGTCGCCGGAACCCGCGAGGTTCCCCTTCAACTCACTCTTGCCCGCGAGTTCCTTCCGATACGCCGCGAGCAGCGGCTTGGCGACGCGGTCGGCCTCGGCCTTGCCGCGACGGTTGAGCGCCGCCTGCGACTCGACGGTCGCCCCCTTCTTGATCGTGACCTTGCCACCCATCGGAACGCCGTGGACGTTGCAGTAGTAGTAGTACGTCCCTTCCTTGGCGTTGTCGGCGATCTTGATCTCGTACGTATTGCCGCGCGACCCCTGGAACGGGATGAAGCCGCTCGAGTAGTACGCGTACGAGCCTGTGAACTCGGGCTGCGTCTCATTCGCCTTGGCGCACGCCTTCTGGTCCAGCGGCAGCTGCGCTTCGGTCTTCGCAAAGCACGGCTTCGCCGCGGCTTGGCTGATCGAGTCGCCCTGCCCGAAGAAACTCGGCAACCGCTCCTCGAACAGCTTCTGGTCGTATTCGGGCGGCGGTTCTTGCGGCAGCGGTTCCTTGCCTGCGGCCACGTTGTCGAGCAGCGGAAGCACCGGCTTGATGCCGTTGTCGATCAGCGTGCCGAACGACACTGAGTGCGGCTCGCCCGTCCACGTCTGATGGAACTTGAGCGTCATCCCCGGCTTCACGGTGACTTCACGCGGGTAGTAGCCGAGGAACGAACCGGCGAAGTCGTCCGAGTGATAGTCGACCTCGATCGTGCGACTGTTCCCGCCGCCGCTGCTACACGCACCGAGTCCCATTACTGCGAGTACACCGGCGAGTAGTCCGGCCTGCAACCTTCTCAACGTGACCTCCCCGTCACTGATCGATGCCGCAACACGCGCTGCGCGCAGTTGCGTCCTGCCATGCCGTGTACGCCGCCGCCCGGATGGGCCGACGCCGAACACAAATACAAGCCCTTGACGGGCGTGTTGTATCGGAACCATCCCCTGACGGGGCGGAACACGAGCTGTTGTTGCAATGACATCGTCCCGCCGCCGAGATCGCCGCCGACGAGGTTGGGATTGCGCGCCTCGAAGTCGGGCGGTGTGTTGACCGCCGAGCCGACGATGTGACTGCGCAGTCCGGGCGCGAACGCTTCGAGGCGATCGACCACGCGCTCTTCGAAGCGGCCGCGACATTCGTCCCACGACCCTTCCCGTGGGCGCGACGGCACGTGGGTCTCGACCCACAACGTGTGGCCACCGGCGGGCGCACGCGACGGATCGGCAAGCGTCTGCTGACCGACGATGAGCATCGGTTCGGTCGGCAACAACCCCGCTTCGATCTCGCCGTAGGCGCGCGCCATGTCCCCGGGGGTGCCGACGAGATGAAGGTGGCCGGAGACACCGAGGCCGTCGGCGATCCACGACGGTGGCGCGTCGAGCGCGAGGTCGAGCTTGAACATGCCCGACCCCGGACGAAACCACGACAGTCGTGACACGAACTCCGGTGGAAGTTCGTCTTCGTGTACCAGCTCACCGAACAATTTCCGCGCGTTGGTGTCGGCGACGACGGCGCGACGCGCGCTGAAGGAACGCCCGTCGTCGGTTTCGACCCCGACCGCCCGACCGTTGCGGACCACGACACGCGCGACCTTCGCTCCGGTCACAACGACAACGCCCGCCTCGGTCGCTGCCGCCGTGAACGCTTCGGCGAGCTTGCCCGCACCACCGACGGGCACCGGCATGTTCTTCGTTTGCGAGATCAGTGCGAGGATCAACGCGCCCGGTGAGCTTCCCGGAGCAGCCGTCGACACGTCGGCGTGACACGCGCCCGCGCACACCAACGTTTGCGCCTCGACCGACGAGAACCGTTGCGACGCAACAGTTTCGATCGGCGCCAGCATCATCTGTGCCAGCGCGAGGCCGCCTTTGACCTTCACGGCGCGCCCGACGCGCAGCGTCGGTCCGACGGCGCCGAGCGGAGACAGCATCATCCGAAGGAAGTGTTGGCCGACCTTGTCCCACCAACCGACGAGTTCGCGCCACGCGTCGGCGTCACGCGGCGCGAACTCCGCCAGCGACTTGGCGGTGCGATCCACGTCCGCGTAACAAATTCCCGCGCGTTCGGGGCTGACCGCGGCCGCCATCGGCGCGTCGAAGCGCGCCCATTCGACGCGCCGGTCGAGACCTAATTCGGTGAACACCGGTGACGCGTGCAACATCCCGTAGAACGCCGAGTAGGGATCGTGCACGTACCCCGGCGCCGTGAGCGCTTCGGACGCGATCGCGCCGCCCGACACGTCGTTGCCTTCGAGCACCGTCACCGACCAGCCGGCGCGAGCCAGCATCGTCGCCGCGACGAGACCGTTGGGTCCCGAACCGATGACGATTGCGTCGGCCTGGTCGGCGGTGCCGACACTCACTACTTGGTGTCCTCCCGATGGTGGACGTCTTGGGCGAGCTGGGCGAGCAACTCGGGCTCGACCACCGACGAGTCCACGATTGCGACGCGTGCGTTGGTGGCGGCGCGCAGTGTCGCGGTGCGGACTCCGGTTTCGATCAGCGCGCGCTCGCCGAGGATCGCACCGGGCCCGAGGTCGCCAACGACGTTCCCGTCGACCTCGGCTTCGAGGATGCCGTCGAGCAGCAAGAACATCTCGTCACCCTTGTCGCCCTGCTCGACGAGCGTCTCGCCCTGCTTCAGCTTCCGATACTTCGGCTTCGCGCCGTCGCGCATGACGCGGTTCGACAGTTCCTGCTCCAACGCGGTGGCAACCGTCGTGACGTACGCCGGGGAGTCCTCGTCACCCCAAGGCGTGTGCTTGTCGAACGCCTTGCGGTACCACTCGTTGAAGTCGATGAGTCCGGTCTTGCCGACCAGCGCGCCCTTGTCGTCGTAGATCCAGTGACGCGGGAACGGGCTCGCTCCGATGAGTTCGCCCGCAGAAGTGCCGTCGGTGTTGATCGTCAATTGCAGCGTCGACCACGCCGTCGGCGCCTCCCATTGCACGAACGGTGGCTTCGACACTCGGCGCGGGGCCGGCACACCCGTGCAGCCGCCGCCGGTCTGCACGAACGTGACGGATTTGTCCGTCACGACGGGTTCCCGCTGAATGTCGGGGTACGCGTGGGCGCCAAAGGTCATCTCTTTCTTGCCGAGACGGAGAGTCGTCGCGCCGATCATGCTGCCGCCTGCGTAGCCGTAGCCGAGGATCTTGCCTGCATCGCTGACGTCGATCCACGCACGCAGGATGTTGGCGAACCGGAAGCGGTCGGCGTCACGCAACTCGGTGATGTTGTCGATGTGATCGGGTAGCGGCTCGTCGTAGTGCGAGACGCCCATCTCGAACGGCGCTTTCAGCGTCAACGAGGTGATTGCTTCTGACGGGATCCAGGACACCGCCATGACCGAGGTTTCGATGCGCATGCTGTTCTCCTTCTCTACTTCGCGCTGACGCGCAGGACGCCGTGCATGCCGAGACCCTCATGATCGAGGATGCGGCAGACGTAGCGATAACTGCCGGGTTGCAGATCCACGGTTAGCGTCCGTGTCTTGCCCGGATGGATCGTGACCTCTCGTCCCAGCGCGTTGAGGCTGAACGTGTGCGTGAGCTTTCCGCGGTCGTGCACGACGATCGTGTGGCGTCCGGCGGCGACGTGCAGCGTCGAGGGCGTGAACCGCATCTCTTTCGCACTCACCTCCACTTCACCGGCACGCGCACTGCCCGCACAACCACTCAACACCAACAACCATGTGACGAGCGACGCACGCACAAGGGTCTTCAACCGCACACCGGCAACGTACGCGGCTAGATGTCGACGACCCAGGGCACAGGCTGGTGTGGTGAAAGTAGTGCTGGCACCCCTCTCAAGACGGTGGTCGCCCGGCTTGTTCGCGGGCACGCGGTCCCGCAGAATCTAAGACCGTGGAGGGGGAAACGATCACGGTGTTCCTCGCCGATGACAACCTCATCGTGCGGGAAGGCGTTCGCGCGCTCTTGTCGTCGAACAAGAGCCTCGAAGTTGTCGGCGTCGCCGCGGACTACGACGAGCTGGTCGCCGGCGCCGAGGCAACCGCCCCCAACGTCGTCGTCACCGACATCCGCATGCCGCCGAACTTCTCCCGTGAAGGTATCGACGCAGCGAAAGAGATCCGGAAGCGGCATCCCGGCACCGGCATCGTCATCCTGTCGCAGTACGACGACCCTGACTATGCGGTGTCGTTGCTGGCGGAAGACGCGTCCGGCTACGCGTACCTGTTGAAGGACCGCATCGCCGAAGGCGACCAGTTGTTCCGCGCCATCGTCGAAGTCGTCAGCGGCGGATCCATGATCGATCCGTCGATTGTGTCCATGCTCGTGCGCCCGGTCACCAAGGGCAGCGAGCTGACCGAGCAGGAAGAGGCGTTGCTGCAACTCGTCGCCGAGGGCCGGCCGATCAAGGCGATCGCCGTCGCGCGCAACACGACGCCCGCGGCAGCGGCCGACGAAGTCGACAAGTTGTTCATGCGGATCGCCGACCAAGCGTCCAGCGGCGGGAGCGGTGGCGGTCTGAAGCGGTTGCGCATGCTCCACGACGCGATCGTGTCGCGGGAAGAAACGGGCGAGACGCTGTCGCGGCTGCTCCCGACGGGCCTCGCCGACAAGGTGCGCCGCGACGGTGGTCGCATCGGCGAGACCGAGAACCTCCGCGTCACCGTCGTGATGTCCGATATCCGCGGGTACACGACGATCGCGGAAAACGCCGATCCGGCGCGGCTCGCGGGCCAGCTGAACGCGCACCGCGGCGAGATGAACCGGGCGATCATCGCGGCTGGCGGCACCGTCATGCAGTTCGTCGGCGACGCCGTGATGGCGGTCTTCGGCGCTCCGGTGGCCATGGAAGATCACGCCGCGAAGGCCGTCGAGGCCGCGGCGGCGATGCACGCGCAACAGAACGAGTTGAACGCCCGGTGGGAAGTCGACGGCTTGCCGCCGTTCGGCTTGGGCATCGGCGTGTCGACCGGCGACGTCGCCGCCGCGCTGCTCGGTTCCGAAGAGCGCATCGAGTACACCGTCGTGGGCGACACCGTGAACCTGTCGCAACGGCTCCAACAGTTCGCCGAGCCCGGCGAGACGGTGTTGTCGGAAGCGACGATGAAGGACCTCGTGTCACCGCCCGAAGTGACGGCGCTCGAGCCGCAACTGGTGAAGGGCCGCGAGTCGTTGGTGCAGGCCTACAAGATCGCGGCCGCTCGCTAAACAGTTACGCGACGGAAAGGCGGTTGCGCCAGCCGTCCTGGCCGCCGGCTTCCCACGTCGTGCGCAGCAGGCGCCCGCCGAAGTTTTCCTTGTTCATGTAGGCGGCGGCACCGCACGTGCGGACGTCGGGAGGCAGGTCGTCCTCGTTGTAGGTCGACAGCAGGAACACCGTGACCTCTGGGTGTGCGTCCGTGATGCGGCTTGTCGCCTCGATGCCGCTGATGCCACCCATGTTGATGTCCATCAAGACGAGATCAGGGCGCAACCGGTCGACCACGTCGACCGCGTCCTCGCCCGAGTCGGCTTCGCCGATCAACTCGAATTCCTTGGCACGCTCGACCACGGCCCGCGCGGCCTCGCGAAACGGCGCCTGATCGTCGACGATCACTACGCGCACGGCCGAATCGCCTTCCACCTTGTCAGTGTGCGCTGTGACGAAAAACGCCGAAAGGATGCCGACAGGCGTTATGGGGTGGTGCTACCACCCCCACGCTGGGGTCAGGTCTCGGACGAAAGCAGCATGAGCACGGCTTTTACCCGACGATTGGTCTGCGGTTCCTCGGTGAGGCCGAGCTTCGAAAAGATCGAGTTGATGTGCTTTTCGACGGCACGCTCCGAGAGCACGAGGGCATTGGCGATCGCACCGTTGCTTTTCCCCTGGGCCATCTCGCCGAGTACTTCGTGTTCGCGCGGCGTCAGCCGGCCGAGACCTTCGGTTTTCTTCGATCGCGCCGACACGAGCGAGTCGACCACGGATGGATCGATGACGGATCCTCCGTCGGCAACGGCGCGAATGGCGTTCACGAGTTGGTCCACGTCCGCGACGCTGTCCTTCAACAGGTAGGCGCGTCCCGCCGAGCCTTTGTCGAGCAGCGCCAGCGCGTACGCCGGGCTCGAGTACTGACTGAGCACGACCACGCCCATCTTGGGGTGCGACTCGCTGAAGCGACCGGCGGCGCGCACGCCTTCGTCGGTTCCCGTCGGAGGCATGCGAATGTCGGTGACGACGACGTCGGGCGCCAGCTCGTCGACGAGGCTGAGCAACTCGGATTCGTCGGACGCGGTGCCGACGACTTCGAGGTCAGCCTCTCGGTTGACGAGTTGGTGGACGCCCTCGCGGAACAACGCGTGGTCCTCCGCGAGGATGACTCTGATCGTCACGTCTTCATTCTGTTAACGAAATGGTGGGCCGTGAAGGATTTGAACCTCCGTAGGCTGAGCCGGCAGATTTACAGTCTGCTCCCTTTGGCCACTCGGGCAACGACCCCTTGGACCGTCGAGGATAGCGTGACGGCATGCCGAGCTTTGATGTCGTTTCCGAAATCGACATGCAAGAGGTCCGCAACGCCGTCGATCAGGCGCAGCGCGAAGTCAGTACGCGGTTCGACTTCAAGAACACCGACTCGACGATCGAACTCGGGACCGACAGCATCACGCTGCACTCCGCCACCGACGATCGCCTCCGCGCCGTCTATCAGGTGCTCGAAGAAAAGATGGTCAAACGGTCGATCTCGTTGAAGGCGATGGAGCCCGGCAAGATCGAAGAAGCGGCGAAGGGCACGGCCCGCCAGGAAATCAAGCTCGTCGCCGGCATCTCGTCGGACAAGGCGAAGCAGGTCAACTCGACGATCAAGAACCTCGGGCTAAAGGGCGTCCAGAGCCAGACCCAGGGCGATCAGGTGCGCGTCACGGGCAAGAAACGCGACGACCTGCAAGCCGTGATCGCAGCGTTGAAAGAGGCCGACCTCGGCATCCCGCTGCAGTTCAACAACTTCCGCGACTGACTAGCGCATCCCCAGCACGTCGAGAAGTCCGGGCGGCGTGAGCGGACGCAGCAGCAGCTTCGCCGCGCGGTCGGCGTCGGCGCGTTGCCTCTCCCGGGCGGCGGCAGCCGCGGCGCGGCTGGTCCAGTCGACGTGCAGTGACGCCACCGCAGCTTCGACTTCGGCCAGGCGCAACGCGCCCCCCGTCGGGTTCGCGGAGCTGGCCCACGCGAGCTGCGCGCGCGGCGGCGCGATCCGCTCGACCGTGGTCGACAGCGCGGCCGGGACCGTTGGGGCGGGCGCGGCCCCCGCGCCCGTGCGCGACGACACAACCAGCGGCGCCGAAGCGACCGCCTGCGCGACCCACTGATCGAGGTACGGCTTCGGGTTCACGGGACCTTTGCCCCGCGGATGAATCTCGAAGTGCAAGTGCGCGGGACCGCCGGCAGCGTTGCCCGTGTCACCGACGAAGCCGATGACGTCGCCGACTTTCACGGCGTCGCCCGGCTTGACATCGGAGTACGCCGACAGGTGCGCGAAGTACAGCTCGTGGCCTTCCTTCGTCGTGACGTACGCCGCGGTACCTCCGGCGCCGCCCGAAGAGTGGCGGACGAGGCCCTCGACCGGGCTGCGAACCGGCGTGCCCATCGCCGCGAAAATGTCGGTGCCTTCGTGCAGGTGGAACACGGGCGTGAACCGCGGGTTCAGCCAGTCGTCGGTGAAGTTGGCGGAACCGGCAACGGGGAAATGTCCGAACCCCGCGATGGCGGCTTGGGTTGGCGTCATTCCGGCGTCGACCAACGGTTGCAGCGCGGCCATCAGACCATTCGTGTTGTTCGCCCTACTGCGCTTCACGGACGCGATGATCTTGGCGTAGCCGGGCGGGATCACGCCCGTGGCGTTGCCCGGGTCGTCGCCGCCACCGGAGTTCGGCGGGGGCGTAGCCGGGTTCGTCTTTTCGGGTGACGTCGTCGTCGGAGCGAGCGGAACCGTCGTCGACGTCGGCGTGGGATCGACCAGATCGGCGGACGCGTCACTAGCCACGGCGACGTAGCCGAGGAGGAGAACGATGGCCAGACCGAAGGCCCCGCGCGCCAAGTGCTTAGTGGTACGCATGGTCGGGCGTAGAGATTACCGACAACACCGGGGTTCCCCGCGTTCAGCGGCCCGGATTGGGCGGTTTTAGTGCTTCCAGTCCCCTCCGCGCAGGCGGGCGATGCGATCTTCGGTGGGCGGATGCGTGCGGAAGAGGTTGCCGAACTGCGCCTTGCGACCGGTCAGCGGATTGACGATGAACAGGGTGGCTTCCGCGGGCGACACGTTCATGGGCACGCGCTGCGCAGCCGTCTCCAACTTCCCGAGCGCCCGCGCCAATGGTTCGCCGTCGCCGATGAGGCGCGCGCCCGATCGGTCCGCTTCGTACTCACGGCTGCGCGTGATCGCCATCTGGATGAACATCGCTGCGAGCGGAGCGAGCACCAACAGCGCGATGTCGACGATCGGGTTGCGATCGCGATCGCGCCCACCGCCGAAGAACATCCCGATACGCGTGATGAACATGATGCCGGTGGCGATCGCGGCGGCGACTGAACCGATGAGGATGTCGCGATTGCCCACGTGGCTGATCTCGTGGGCGAGCACGCCCCGCAGTTCGTCCCAGTCGCAGATCTGCAAAATGCCCTGCGTCACGGCGACCGCCGCGTGCTCGGGGTTGCGGCCGGTGGCGAACGCGTTCGGCTGCACCTCCGGCGACACGTACAGCTTCGGCATCGGCATGTCCGCCTTCTGCGTCAGCTCGCGCACGATGCGGTAGTAGTCGGGCATTTCCTGCTCGGTGACGGGCACCGCGCGCGCCGCCTTGATGGCCAGCGTGTCGGAGAACCAGTACGACCCGCCGCAGAACACGAGGCCGATCAGCAGCCCGAGCGTGGCGCCGCCGGTGCCCTTGAAGATGCCGCCGACGAACACGAGGAAGCCCCCGAGCGCCGCCAGCAATACGAACGTCTTAATCGTGTTCTTACTCATTTGCCGAACACGGTACGCCGCGTTTCTGCGAGTTCCCTGTCAGCCCAATGTGCCGTGTTCGAGCCAGTGGGCGAACTCGGGCTCGGCGAGTTCGCGCAGGCGCGCTTCGTAGCGCGCGAGGTCGTCGTGGCTCACGAGGTCGCGCCATTGGCCGCTCGTGCCCGTCCGGAAGAAGTCGGTCGTGTTGCGCCAGAACGTTTGGTCGGCGTTCGGCGCGACGTCACGCGCTTGCGCCTTCATCGTGTCGAAGCTCGCGGCGGGCGCGAGTTCTTCGAGGCGCGAACGCGAGCGTTCGATACCGAGTCGTTCGGCGAGGTACGCCATCTGGCCGACGAGGTCGCGCTGCAAGTCGGCGTAGTGCAGCAGGACCACGTTGCTGCGGTGGCGCTGCTGCCAGTACGTGCCAAGCGTTCGAACGAGCGCCGGCAAGCTGTCGCCTAAGAACTCGCGGAACCAACCACCGTCCGAGGACGGGGCATTCGCCTCGACGACTTCATTGCCGACTACGGCGACGCGCTCCTCGATGACCTTTTCGACGTCCATGTTGTCCCAGTGATTGCGGCGCGACACCGCGGCGTCGCGAGGGTCGCGGCCCACGGTGATGTACGTCACGCGCTCGTCGAAGGGAAGGTAGTCAAAGGCCAGATGCGTCTTGATGAAGCGACGGTGCGTTTGCGCGTCGAGTTCCGCGACGACGTCTTCAAGCGGACGAGTGAGCATGTCGAGCCACGGAGAAACGTGCGCCAATGGCTGCGGCAAGTCGACCGAGTCGAAGACGAGGAGCGACACGATGCGTTGCGTCCACGTCGTCCCGCACTTCGCGGGCGTGGCGATGATGATGTCGTCGTCGCGGAACGTGAAGCCGTCCCAACGCGCGCTGTCGAAGAACAGCGTGCGCAGGTGCTCCGGCACCGTCAGCCCAGCGAGCCGAACTCGAGCCAGTGGGCGAAGTCGCTGTCGACGAGTTCGTGCAGGCGCTTCTCGTAGCGCGGGAGGTCGTCTTCGGCGATGAACTCGCGCCACTGCCCGGTGGTGCCGATGCGGAAGAAGTCCGATGTGCTCTTCCAAAAAGTCTGGTCGCCGTTCGGCGCGGTGTTCTCGGCCGACGCCTTCATCTCGTCGAACGATGCGTAGGGCGCGAGTTCCTCCAACCGGGCGCGGCTGCGTTCGATGCCGAGGCGTTGCGCGACGTATTCCATCTGACCGACGAGGTCGCGCTGGAGGTCGGCGTAGTGAAGGATCACGATGTTGTCGTCGTCGCGATGATCCCAGAACGGCTTCAAGTGATCGACGAGCCCGGTGAGTCCCATGTCGCCCTCTCCGTCGATCCACCGCCAGAACCGGTCCGTCATAGTCCCCGAGGTGTCAGGTATCTCCCCGGGATCCATGGTGGAGAGGACGTCGGGTCCGACGGCGGCGATGGTTTCACCGATGAAGTTCTCAAGGTTCATGTTGTCCAGGTGGTGCGCCCACGAGATCGCGACGTCGCGCGGATCGCGGCCGACCGTGATGTACGTGACGCGGTCGTCGTGCGGCAGCAGGTCATAGGTGAGGTGCGACTTCACGAAGCGTCGGTGCGTTTGCGCGTCGAGCTCGCGCACGACGTCGTCGAGCGGGCGCGTGTTCATGTCGAGCCAGGGCGAGATGCGCGCCATCGGGCGGTTGAGTTCCGGCGTGTCGAAGATCAGCAACGACACGATGCGCTGCGTCCACGTCGTGCCGCACTTCGCGGGGGTGGCGATGACGATGTCGCCGTCCCGGAATTCGAATCCGTCCCAACGCGCGCTGTTGTACAGGACGTTGCTCACCGGCTCTGGCATAAGCCCCTCCCCGAGTTAGCCGTAGTAACCGGAGTGTAGGTAGACGCAGGGCACGCCCGCTGAGCGGAGCATCATCACGTTGCGCGGGTCGTCCTCGAAGGCCAGCACGAGTTCCGTGCCGCGCTGCTTGAGCGCCTGCACCGAGTAGTACTTGAAGTCCTCCGCGTAGTCGTAGTCGCCGTAGTCGCGCATGATGAGGAGGTCCCAACGCAGCTTGTAACGCTCGAGCCAGCCCACGGTTTGGGCCTGCACGCGCAGCGGCCGCGCCGTCAGTAACACGATCGGCAGCGTGCGGTCGAGGAGGTGCAAGAGCTGGCCCACCTCTTCGATGAGCGGGTCGTCACCGCACGCCTCGAAGAACGCGTGCCAGTCACGCCGCGGGCCTTCGATGTAGTGCTGGCGGCCGACGGCGTCCGACAGCACACCGTCGAGGTCGAACATGACGGCGGGGCCGGGTTCGATCGCGCCGTTGTTCCACAACCAGTTGTTGGGGGTCGCCGTCACTCCTCGGTGGGGGATGTCTGGGCGCGCTTCGCGATCTCGGCGACGACCGCCGGATCGGCGAGCGTCGTGGTGTCGCCGAGAGCGCGGCCTTCGGCGACGTCGCGCAACAACCGGCGCATGATCTTGCCCGAGCGCGTCTTCGGCAGGTCGTCGGTGAACACGATCGTCTTCGGCTTGGCGATGGGCCCGATCTTCACGGCGACGTGGTCGCGCAGGACTTGCCCGTGTCCCTCGTCACCGAGGTTGCCCGAGCGCAGCGTCACGAAGGCGATGATCGCCTGGCCGGTCGTCGCATCGTTGGCGCCGACGACGGCCGCCTCCGCAACCGACGGGTGGTCGACGAGCGCCGACTCGACTTCGGTCGTCGACACGCGGTGGCCCGAGACGTTCATGACGTCGTCGACGCGGCCGAGCAGCCACAAATATCCGTCGTCATCGGTCTTGGCGCCGTCGCCGGCGAAGTAACGGCCTTCGAAGCGGGACCAATACGTCTCCTTGTAGCGCTCGGGGTCACCCCAGATGCCGCGCAGCATCGAAGGCCACGGCTCGGTGAGCGTGAGATAACCGCCACCGTGCGGCACGGCCTTGCCGGCATCGTCGACGACTTCTGCCGAGATGCCGGGCAGCGGACTGATCATGATCGCCCCGGTCTCCGTCTGCCACCACGTGTCGACGATCGGCGCCTGGTCGCCGCCGATCACCCGGCGGTACCACATCCATGCCTCGGGGTTGATCGGCTCCCCGACCGACC
>JBEEFR010000074.1:0-5967 GCA_041166285.1 Actinomycetota bacterium
TGGCAAAAACCGCTGCGATCGCTGGCGCGCTGCTCGCGCTCGGCTTGATGATCCTGATCCCTGAAGCGCGGGCGTTCACCGGTGACTGGACGACCTCGCACGGCGACGCCCTCGCGCAGATGAGCGAGTTGAGCGAGCGCTCGGTCGTCTTGCGCCGCGACGGCAGCACGCTCGCCTACCTGCACGCCGACGAGAACCGTGAGCCGGTCAAGTTGTCGCAGGTCCCCGACGCCGTCATCAACGCCGTGATCGGGGTCGAGGACGACCGGTTCTGGAAGCACCACGGCATCGACCTGCGAGGCATGTTCCGGGCGTTGGCCACCAACGTCCAGTCGGGCGAGGTGCGACAGGGCGGTTCGACGCTCACGCAGCAGCTCGTGAAGAACTCGCTGTTGACGCCCGAGAAGACCGTCGACCGCAAGGTGCGCGAGGCGCTGCTGGCGTGGCGGCTCGAAGACCACAACACCAAAAAGCAGATACTCGAGCGCTACCTCAACACCGTCTACTTCGGCAACGGCGCGTACGGCGTGCAGGCCGCGGCCGAGGTGTACTTCGACAAGAAGGCCTCGCAGCTCGACGAAGGCGATGCCGTCCTGCTCGCCGGCCTGATCCGCAACCCCGTCGGCTACGACCCGATCAAGTTTCCCGACGCCGCGAAGGAGCGTCGCAAGGTCGTCGTACGGCGACTCGTCGCCGCCAACGTGATCTCCCAGGCTGCCGGTGACCGCGCTCTGGCGCGCCCGTTGCCGCACAACGTCGCGAGCCTGGAGAAGACGCCGAACGACTACTTCGTCGAAGAGGTCAAGCAGGCGCTGCTGCACGACCACCGCCTCGGCGAAACCGAGACCGAGCGCTACAACGCGGTGTTCAAGGGCGGGCTGCGCATCTACACGACCCTCGATCCTGACGTGGCGCAAGCGGCGCACGACGCCGTCGAGCAGATCCTGCCCGACACGCAAGGAAGGTTCACCGCCGCGGTGGCGTCGATCGAACCGGCGACGGGCGCGGTGCGCGCCATCGTCGGGGGCAAGGACTTCGACGCCTTCAAGTTCAACCTGGCGACGCAGTCGCACCGCCAGCCGGGTTCGGCGTTCAAGGCGTTCGACCTCGTTGCCGCGCTGCGCCAGGGCTACGGCCCCGCGACGATGGTCGACGGCACGTCGCCGTGCACCGTCAAGTTTCCCGACAATCCGCCGTACGAGTTGGAGAACTCCGAGGGCGAAGGCGGCGGCCTGATGCCGCTCACCGCGGCGACCGCCGGGTCGATCAACTGTGCGTACGTGCGACTGGCGTCGGTCGTCGGGCTCGACAAGATCGAAGAAGCAGCGCACGACCTCGGTGTCACGTCGGACCTCAAGGTCCACGGCAAGAACTGCAACTGCTTGGTGCCGGCGATGGCGATCGGCGGTCTCGAGACCGGCGTGTCGCCGCTCGAGATGGCGTCCGCCTACGCGACCATCGCGGCGGACGGCGTGTACCACAAGCCGTATTACGTCGAAAAGGTCGTCGACCGTCACGGCAGGGTGTTGTTCCGCGGCGCGACCAAGGGCGAGCAGCGCGTGTCGACACAAGTGGCGCGCCAGGCGGTGTCGATCCTGCGGGGCGTCGTCACCAACGGCACCGGCACGCGCGCCAATCCGGGCAAGTGGCCGACGTTCGGCAAAACCGGCACGACGTCCGACTTCACCGACGCGTGGTTCGTCGGGTCCACCAAACAACTCACCGCCGCGGTGTGGATGGGTTCGCCCGTCGGCGCGGTGTCGATGACGCGCGTCGGTTCTGTCGGCCGCGTGTTCGGCGGCACGTACCCCGCGCGGATTTTCGGTCAGATGATGCGCACCGCGATGAGCGGCCGCCCGGCGCTGGCGTTCACCGCGCCCGATCCGAAGCAGATCGGCAACCGCCAGATGCACCTCAGCCCGTCGGCCACAACCGGCGTTCCGGTGACGTCGGCCAGCGGTGAGCTCCAGGTTGGCGAACCCGGCGTGACGATCGTCGACGGCGGCACCGGTCCCGACGACGGCACGAAGCCGCCGAAGCACACCACGACGACGGAGGACAACGGTCCGCCGCCGACCGACCCCGGCTGTCAGGAACCCGACAACTGGCCTGACGACTACCCGCCGTTCTGCCAGTGAGCGCGCAACTGCTCGTCCTCCAGGACCACGACATCGCCATCGAGGATCTTCGCCGCCGGCTCGGCGTGTTGCCGGAGCGCGCCGCGGCGCACGCGCTCAACGAGCGGCGGCACAACGCCGAAGCCGAAGTCGTCCGCCTCGGCGGCGACCTCGAAAAGCTGGCCGCCGAAGAATCGTCGATCGAAGCGTCGCTGGCGACCGTGGAGGAGCGCGTCGCCGCGCTGGACAACGCGCTGCGCGCTCCGGGCTCGGCGACGCGCGACGCTCAGGCGATCATCCACGAGATCGACCAGTTGAAGGCGCAGGCGGGGGAGTTGGAGCAGTCGGGGCTCGAACTGCTCGAACAACGCGACACGCTCCTCGCCGAGCAGGCCCACAGTGAGCGGGTCCTCGAAGAAGTCGCGGTCGAGGCGCCGATTGTGCTGGCGGCGCTGCAAGAAGCCGAAGGCGACGCCGGCAAGGAACTGGCGGCGCTCGAGGCCGCACGGGCCGAGGCCGCGGCGCAGGTCGACCCCGCGTTGCTGGCGACCTACGAGCGGCTGCGCGGTCGCCTCGGGGGTATCGCCGTCGCCCGTGTGGTCGGCGGGGTGTGCAGTGGGTGCCACCTCAGCCTGTCGGCGGTCGACCTCGAGCGCTTCAATCGCCTGGCGCCCGGCGGGCACGACACGTGCGAAGAGTGCGGCCGTCTGTTAATCCGCGAATAGATGCTCTTCTGGTTCGCGGCGTTCGCGGTGCTGGGCGCGTGGGCGGTCCTGCGCGACGCCCGCTTTGACTACCGGCTGATCGCCGTCGGCGCCGTCGTCCCCGACCTTGTCGACGCGCCGCTCGGACATCGCGGCGTCGCACACACGCTGGTGTTCGCCGTCGGGTCGTTGGCCGTGGTGATGCTCGCCACGATCAATCGCCGCGCGCTGCGCCGCCACCTCATCGCGTTGCCCATCGGGTTCTTCGCGCACCTCGTCCTCGACTTCGTGTGGGTCGACAAGTCGCTGTTCTGGTGGCCAGGCTTCGGCAGTTGGGGAGCGACGGGGATCGAGCCGGCCGCGCCGTGGCTGATCGTGCGCGAGGCGTTGGGTGTCATCGGCGCGGCGGTCGTCGTCCGACGCTGGCGCCAAGGCAGACTCGTCTAGTGCTCATCCTCGCCCGCCACGGCCGCACGACGGCGAACGCGCAGCGCCTCCTGCTCGGGCGGTTGGATCTACCTCTCGACGAGGTCGGCCTCCAGCAAGCAGCGGCGGTTGGTCGCGCGCTGGCGGAGATCAAGCCAGCACGCGTCATCGCCAGCCCCTTGGGGCGCGCCCTCGAGACGGCGCGCGCGGTGGCGCAGGCGTGCGGCGTCACCGAAATCGAGACCGACGAGCGCTGGATCGAGGTCGACTACGGCGACTTCGACGGCGAGCCGCTCGCCGACGTTCCGGGCGAGGTGTGGCAGCACTGGCGGTCGGACTCCGCGTGGACGCCGCCAAACGGTGAGTCGCTCGCCGACGTGGGGGTGCGCGTGCGCGCCGCCTGCGAGGAGCTCGCGAACGACGCGGCGCAATCGGACATCGTCGTCGTCAGCCACGTGTCGCCCATCAAGGCAGCGGTGGCGTGGGCCGTCGGTACTGGGGACCAGGCGGCGTGGCGGCTGTTCTGCGACGTGGCGTCAATCTCGCGCGTGCGCACGACAGGCGATCAGCCGACGCTCGTCTCGTGGAACGAGACCGCTCACCTCCAGTTGGTGTAGTTCAGCCAGACCGTCTTCGTGCTCGCGGCGGCGCGCACGAGCGCGTTCTCCCAGCCGTTCGCCGGGACGCCGAAGGTCGAGCCGGGGAACGCCTTGGCGCACGCTGACGCGCCCGCACTGAACGGTCCATCGGTGGCCGTGACGCGCCACTGGTCGGGGTTGACCATGCACACGAATGCGTGCTTCTCGCCGCAGTCCACGGCGTGAAAGCGCGTGTCGACTGCCGACGCCGCGCATCCGGCGCGGGACGGTTCGCCGGGCGCCCACGACCACACGATCGCGCTAAGGCGAGGATCTTCGGGTGTGAGTTGGTCGAAGCCGATGAGGCTGACGCCACAGCGCGCCATCGCGCCGGCCTCGCGCGTGGTGAGCTGGCTCGACTCGCCGCCGGCCATCGCCGAAACCCACGTCGAGTCTTCGTACCAGCGCACGAGCGCGTGGCCCGCGCCGGTGCGGGCGCGTTCGGCCGGGCAATCCTTCGCCAGTCCCGGGTAGTCGTCGCCGCTTCCCGAAGACGACTCGACCCAGCTCGACGACGGTCCGCGTTCGTGCACCCACGTACCCCACGCGCCGGGCCCGCAGTTGCCGACGATGATCACGCGGTGGCCGCGGGCGCGTACCGACGCCGGCGTCACCGACGTGTCCAACCGCTCGCACGGCTTGCCGGGCGACGGGCGGTCGACGAGATCACCCAATCCGTCGCTGATCTCCTTGGCGGCCATCTCGTGGGCCTTCTTCGGCCCGAGTTGGTTCTCGAGGTACAGCAGCACGACCTGGTCGCGATTCGCCGGCTCGTTCAACCACTGGCGCAGTTCCTTCAGCCCGTCGGGGAACGGACGATCGACCGAACAGCCGACGTCGACACCGAGTACTTGCGTGCCATGGCACAACACGACGGACTGGCCCATGTTGCGCGGCTTGTACGGCGACGGGAACCAGTGCAGATCCATCTCGATGGCGCGGATGTCCATCGTGAGTTGGTCGCGCATGCTGTAGATCTGGTTCGGGTCTTGGTTCGTCACCGTCGGCAGGTACACAGACGCGTTGAACGAGTTGTGCGTGTGCGGGATCGTGGCGCGTGCCAACGCGACGTTGTCGTCGAGGTCGCGTTGCAGCGTCAGCGCGCGATGCGTCCACCCGGCGACGTATGTCGCCATGTGGCCGGTACCGGTGCGGCGCCCGTCGAGCGTGTAGCACTCGGGATTCCGACCCAGGTTGCGGCACCCGTTCGCCGGGCCGCGCACGAACTGCTCGCCCGTGCGACACGTCCGCTCGCCCACCTGGGGCGCGCCGCCGATGGAACTACGACACGCCGCGACCACGTCGGCGCCGGTCGGCCGGGCGTGCGCACTCGTCGTGCCCGTCATCGATACGAGCGCGGCCAAGGCCGCGCCAAGAACTGCAATCCGTCGTCCCCAGAACACCCGACAACTGTAAGGGGCGACTAGTCGATTTCCTCATCGGCAAAACGATCAGGTCGTCGCGTTCACTCGCCGCGGCCGTACGTGCCGCGCTTGTAGCGACAAGCGACGGTTCCATGCCGTCGACGCGCTTGCGCAGGCCGTATTCGGTAGAACGCGGCATGTAACCCGCGCCGTAGAGATCGCGCTGGATCTGTCGCACGCGTCCGCGGCGCACTTCCCATCGCAGCGAGGCCGACACCGCCTTTCCGGCGCGGCCGGGGATGACATACCGGTCCTCGACTCGCGCCACGATCTCGCGCACCGACAGCGCTTTGTCGGCGTCGCGAAGCGTGAGCACGATGACCCACCGCAGCGTCTTGCCGGTCAGCTGTTGCTTGAACGTGAGGCCCATGGACGCAGTCTGTCGAGGGGGTGTAACACGGCCGCCGCCGAAGGAGTGTCGCTTGTCGCTATGAGCGCGGCACATCTGGCCGCGCTCACTAGTGGGGCGCGGTCGTCCGCTCCGCCAAGTGCGCTGGCCAGTGGCCGGCGTACGCGCGTTGCAACTCAGGGCGCTGCCAGTCCTTGCCGGCGATAGTGCCGCGACACGTCGCCGCGCCGCAGTTGCAAGCCATCGACCAGACGTCGCTGTCCGTCCAACAGGCGTAATCCGACGTCACTTCTTCTCCAGGTTCGATTC
>JBEEFR010000075.1:0-3463 GCA_041166285.1 Actinomycetota bacterium
GCAACGTCGCCGCGCTCGTGCAGCTCAAATGCGAGACCGACTTCGTGGCCAAGTCCGACAAGTTCGTCAACCTCGCCAACGACATGGCGCAACTCGTCGTCGACAAAAACGAGGCCGCGGTTGGCGAGCTCCAGGACCAACTCGACGACCTCGTCGTGACGCTGAAGGAGAACATCGCCCTCGGCGAGGTCGTTCGCTTCGAGGCGCCCGAAGGCCACGTGCTCGACACGTACCTGCACGTGCAAAACGGTCGCGGCGTCAACGGCATCCTCATCGAGCTCGACGGCGGCACCACGGAACTGGCGCATGACATCGCGCTGACGGCGGCGTTCAGCCGTCCGGGCGCCGTGAGCCGGGACGAGGTCGACGCCGCCACGGTTGCGGCCGAGCGCGAGCAGCTCGAGAAGGAAACGCGCAACGAGGGCAAGCCCGAAGCGGCGATCGAAAAGATCGTCGAGGGCAAGCTCGGCGGCTGGTTCAAGCGCCAGCCCGGCGGCGTGCTGCTCGACCAGCCGTTCGCCAAAGAACCGAAGCAGTCGATCGCCCAGCAGTTGGGTGACACCAAGATCGTGCGGTTCGCCCAGATCCTGATCGGCGAGTAGACACATCACCGTGGCGAAACCGCGGTGGCCCCGGGTCGTACTCAAGCTTTCCGGTGAGGCGTTCGCGTCTTCGTCGACCATCGACACGATCGACATGGAGATCGTCGACCGCATCGCCGCGGAGTTGGCGACCGCACGTGAGGAACTGAACGTCGAGATTGCCGTCGTCGTCGGCGGCGGCAACATCTGGCGCGGCGCCACAGGAGCCGGCGAGGGGATGGACCGCGCCCAGGCCGACTACATGGGCATGCTCGCCACGGTCATCAACGGCTTGGCGCTGCAGGACGCCCTCGAGCGCCAAGGCGCGCAGGTCCGCGTGCAATCGGCGATCGGGATGGCGCAGATCGCCGAGCCGTACATTCGCCGCCGCGCCATCCGCCACCTCGAAAAGGGGCGCATCGTCATCTTCGCCGCGGGGATGGGCAACCCGTTCTTCACCACCGACACGCCGGCGGCGTTGCGAGCCGTCGAAATCGAGGCTGGCGTCCTGCTCAAGGGCACCCACGGCGGCGTCGACGGCGTCTACACCGCGGATCCGCGGCGCGACCCCAACGCCGTGAAGCTCGACGAGGTGTCGTTCATGGAGGTCGTCAACCAGGACCTTCGCGCCATGGACATGACCGCCATCACGTTCTGCATGGACAACGGACTGCCGATCCTCGTGTTCGACCTGATGACGCCCGGCAACATCGGTCGCGCCCTGCAGGGTGAGGGCATAGGTACGCTGATTACCTGATGGAAGATGATTCGCTCATCGGCCTGACGCTGGCCGAATGCAAGGACAAGATGGCCCAGTCGGTGTCGCACGCCAGCCACGACATGGCGACCGTGCGGACGGGCCGGGCTTCTTCGACCATCGTCGAGAATCTGCGCGCCGACTACTACGGCACGCCCACGCCGCTCCAGCAGATCGCGTCGTTCAGCGTGCCCGAGCCGCGGCTGCTGGTGATCTCGCCGTTCGACAAGAACTCGATCAAAGACATCGAGAAGGCGATCAGCAACTCCGACCTGGGCATTCAGCCCAGCAGCGACGGCAGCGTCATCCGCATCACCTTTCCCGAGCTGACCCAGGACCGCCGCAAGGAGATGGTCAAGCTCGTTCACTCGAAGGCCGAAGAAGCCCGCGTCGCGGTGCGCAACGAACGCCGCGCCGCCCGCAAGGCGCTCGAGGGGCTGGAGAAGGACGGCGACATAACTACCGACGAACTCGATCGGGCCGAGAAGGATCTCGAAAAGATCACCCAGCAGTCGATCGCCGACATCGACCGCCTGCTGGCCGCCAAAGAGCAAGAACTGCTCGCGGTCTGAGCGCAGGCCGGAGGGGGAGCGATGGACGAGTGGGATAACAACTTCGACGAGGAGGGCGAGCCTCCTCGACCGCGGGTCGAGGGCGTGCGCATCCTCGGGGCCGAGGAAGCCGCCGCCGCCGTCACCGCCCAGCGCGCTGGCGAGCCGGTGGCGCCGCCCGAACCGCTGCGATTCGAGCGACCGGCCCCGGCCGACACGCCGCTGTTCCCGCGCGACGACAGCGAGGAGACCACCACGATCCCGGTCGCCGCGCCCCCGAACCTCCCGCACTGGACCGAGCCGCCTACCGGAGAGGTGCCCGCGGTGCTGTCGGGCCGGTTCGGCGAGAGCGACGTCGACCTCGATCTCACCGAGGGCGGCGACGGCGGCGACGATTTGTCGGCGTGGACCGCGCTGTCCGGCGGCGCGCCGCGCTGGCGTGACCAGCACGATGCCTGGGACGACGCGGGATTCGACGACGCGTCCGTGCTCGCCGGTGACGAGCCGCCGATGGGTGCGCTCGACGAGAGCCGCCCCGGATCGGCATCGATGTTCGACTTCGACGACGAAGACGACGCCGACTCCTTCGGCGACCTCGGCGTCGACGACGAGATCGCGCCGATCCGGTTGAAGCCTTCGGGCGCCGGTGGTGGCGGTGCACAGCCGCCGCGGCCGCGCCCGCCGCGCCCGACACGCGCCGCGCCGTCGCCGCGCAGCGCCGCTGCGACCACAACGGCACCGCGCGACATGCAGGCGGCGTTGCTGCTCGCCGGTGGTCTCGGCGTGATCGCGCTGATCCTGTTCAAGCTCGGCCCCGCGTGGTCGATGCTGATCGCGATCGGCGTCGTTGTGATGGCGGCGGCCGAGCTGTACGACGTATTGCGCCGCGCCGGGTACCAGCCGGCCACGCTCGTCGGCCTGGTCGGAACACTCGGGATCATGGTGGCGGCGTACCAAAAGGGTGAAACGGCGGTCTTGTTGGCCATCGTCCTCGTCACGGCCGCGACCTTCGCGTGGTACCTGATTCGTGTCGTGCACGCGCGACCGACCGTCAACGTCGCCGCGACGCTGTTGGCGTTCTTGTGGACGGGCGTGTTCGGCAGCTATGCCGCGCTGCTGCTCGGCGTCGGCAAGGGCCACAACCACACGGGCGTGGCGTTGCTGCTCGGCGTCGTCATCGCCGTCGTCGCCAACGACACCGGCGCGTACTTCGCCGGCAGCCGCATGGGCAGCCGTCCGCTGGCGCCTGAGATCAGCCCGAACAAAACCATCGAAGGCGTCATCGGTGGCGCCGTGGCCTCGATCGTCGTGACCGTGCTCATTCTCGGTTTCATCCCGCACGTGCATCCGTGGGATGGCGGCAAGGCGCTGTGGCTGGCGATCGTGGTGTCGCTCGCCGCGCCGTTGGGCGATCTCGCCGAGTCGATGATCAAGCGTGACCTCGGGATCAAGGACATGGGGTCGCTGCTGCCGGGTCACGGCGGCGTGCTCGACCGCTTCGACGCAATGCTGTTCTGCCTCCCGGCTGCGTACTACCTCCTCCGAGTAATTGCTTGAGGTAGCCGTTCTCGGGT
>JBEEFR010000076.1:0-8049 GCA_041166285.1 Actinomycetota bacterium
CGGCATGGTGCGGATGCAGGATCCAGTCGAGCTATTGGCGCGTCGCGAACTTTGATATACCCTAGGGGGGTATGCACGGATACACCGAAGACAAGGCAGCGATCCTCAAACGACTCCGCCGGGTCGAGGGCCAGGTCCGTGGCCTCCAGCGCATGGTGGAAGAGGACAAGTACTGCATCGACATTCTCGACCAGGTGTCGGCCGCGACCAAAGCTCTCCAGGCCGTGGCGCTGCAACTGCTCGACGACCACCTGACGCACTGCCTCACTGACAGCGACCGCATCGCGGAGGCGTCGGCGGCCATCGCTCGGTTGGTGAAGTCGTGATCTCGAAGGGCGCCTTCGGCCCCGACGTGTGGGAGGCGCTGAAGATGGCGTTCTTCATGCTGTGGGAAACGCTGTGGGCGCTCGTGCTCGGTTTCGGCCTGTCCGGCGTCGTGCAGGCGTTCGTGCCGCGCGAGGCGATGGAGCGCCGGTTCGGGAACCACCGGCCCAAGGCCGTCGCGCAGGCCGCGGGCATCGGCGCCGTGTCGTCGTCGTGCTCGTACGCCGCGACGGCGATGGCGAAATCACTGTTCCAGAAGGGCGCCGACTTCATCACGGCGATGGTGTTCATGTTCGCCAGCACCAACCTCGTACTCGAGCTCGGCCTCGTGCTGCTCGTGCTCATCGGATGGCAGTTCATGGCGGCGGAGTTCATCGGCGGTCCGATCATGATCGTGTTGCTCGTCGTGCTGGGGTCCTTCGTCTTCACGCGGCGGTTGACGAGCGCAGCGCGTGAACGGCTTACGGCCGCGACCGGCCACGAGCACCAGCACGTCGCCGACTCGAAGACCAAAGCGGGATGGGCCGACGCCGCGCGCTATGCGCTCGCCGACTTGAACATGCTGCGAAGAGAATTGGTCCTCGGCTACCTCATCGCCGGGTTCATCACCGTGTTCGTCAGCCACGAGATCTGGGAGAAGGTCTTCTTCACCGGGCACGGGCCTTGGACGGCGGTCGAGAACGTGATCGTCGGCCCCTTCATCGCCATCGTGAGCTTCGTGTGCTCGGTCGGCAATGTGCCGCTCGCCGCGGCGTTGTGGCACGGCGGGCTCGGCTTCGGCGGCGTGATCGCGTTCATCTTCGCCGACCTCATCACGCTGCCGCTGTTGCTGATCTACCGCAAGTACTACGGCACCGCGCTGACGCTACGCGTGCTCGGGTTGTTCTGGTTCGTCATGGCCGTCGCCGGCCTCGCCGTGCACGGCTTGTTCGCGGCGCTCGACATCGTGCCCGCGCCGCCCTTCCACGGCGAGTTCGTGCACCGCACGTTCGAGTGGAACTACACGACCTATTTGAACTTCGTCTTCATCGTCGTGTTCGGCGTGATGTTGTGGCTGTCGCGCCAACGCCCCGCGGGCGACGCCGGCTTCGCCATTGACGTCGTGTGCGGCATGCAAGTGCAGACCACGAACGCGCCGGCGCACGCCACCCACGACGGCGTCGATTACTGGTTCTGCTCTGACCGCTGTCGCGACCGCTTCATCGGTGACCCGGCGAGGTTCGTCGCAGCGCCGCGGCCCTAGAGTCCCAGCGCCACGCTAGGGGTCAGCGGTACCGTGGGCGTCGGCGGTGTGACCCGAGGAGACGAGATGCTCAAGACCGTGCGAGTGCGGGCGATTGCGATAACGGCGATCCTGGCGATGGGTGCGACGAGCGCAGCGTGCGGAGGTGGTGACGACTCCAAGCCGGACGCGAAGCCGGACAAGCAGAACGGGCCGACCACGGCGCTGGGCGCGACCGAAAAGGAGTTCGTGATCGCGCTCGACAAGGCGAGCGTGCCGGCCGGCACCGTCCGTGTGACGTCGACGAACAACGGCACGGTGCCGCACGAACTGGTCGCGTTCCGGACCGACCTGCCCGTCGACAAGCTTCCGCTGAAGGACGGCAACGTGGACGAGGACGGCGATGGTGTCACGCACATGGACCCGGAGGCAGAAGACATCAAGCCCGGCAGCTCCAAGAGCATCACGCTGCACCTGAGCGCGGGTCGCTACGTCTTCATCTGCAATGTGCCCGGCCACTATGCCGGAGGAATGCACACCGAACTGACCGTCAGCTGACGACGCGCTCGATCCACTCGAGGACGTCGTTCTGGACGTCGTCGCGGTTGATCTCGTTCAGCAGTTCGTGGCGTGCGTCGGGGTAGTAGATCGCCGTCACGTCGGTCATGCCGTGGTCGCGGTAGCGCTGCTCCAGCAGGCGCACCGTCGACGCGTTTTGCGAGACAGGGTCCATCTCCCCCGTGATGAACAGCAACGGCAGGTCCTTGCGGATCTTCGCTTCGTTCGCGGGGTTCCAGACGTCGGCGAGGTCGCCGAGCATGCTGCGCGCGAAACCGAGTGTGAGCGGGATGTCGTCACCGCACAGGGGGTCGGCGATGTACTTGTCGACCTCGTCAGGGTCGCGGCTCAGCCAGTCGAACTCGGTGCGCGTTGGCGCGAACTGTTCGTTGAACGTCGCGAAGGTCGGCGCAGGAGAGTCGGCGCCGGCGTCGGGGATGATGGCGTCGAGCAACTCCACGGTTCCCTTGAGGTCGCCCATGTCGCCCGTCGTGGCCGACAACACCGCGCCGTCGACCTCGCTGCTGTAGGTCTGCAGATATTGCTGTGCGAGGAACGATCCCATCGAGTGGGCGAACAGCACGACGGGCACGTCGGGCACCGCGGCGCGCGCCAACACGTTGATCTCGTGCTCGTCCTCGATGGCGCCCTTCCACCCGCTCGGTCCGAGAATGCCGGCGCCGGTTGACTTGGCGGTGTTGCCGTGGCCGCGGTGGTCTTGGGCGAACACTGCGAAGCCGTGGTCGGTGAGGAACGACGCGAAGCGTTCGTAGCGCGCGCCGTGTTCGGACGCGCCGTGGGCGATGAGCACGATCGCCTTCGGGTCGGTCGAAGGCATCCAGCGGTAGAACGCCACCTCGACGCCGTCGGCGTCCGTGAAGAACTCGGTTTCTGGCATCGCCTGACGTTAGCGACGGACCGGTTCAGAGATGAAGCGGCGCGGGTGACGGCCGTCGACGTAACCGACGAACGCCGGGAAGATGTTGTAACCGAGCAGTTCTTGCAGTCGCTCCGGCAACTCTTCGACGGTCTCGCGCGGCACGGCGAGGATGTGGTTTTCCTGGGCGCGCAACCACGACGCCACGAACTCGAGGATGACGCCCAGGCGCGGCTTGTTCGTCTCGTTGGCACCGCCCGAGTGCCACGCGTTTCCCGGATAGAACATCACCGATCCCGCCGGCATCTCGGCGTAGACGAACTTCTCTTTGCCCGTTGGGATGCGGTCGGTCCACTTGTGGCTCTTGGGGATCAGCCGCGTCGCGCCGTTCTGCTTGGTGAACTCGTCGAGCGCCCACATCGTGTTGACCACGACCGGACGGAAGTCGTTCGGCAGCGGATACACCGACTGGTCCTTGTGGAGGCCCTGCGCCTTCTCGCCGGCGCCGATGAAGATCCCGACGGGCGCCGACAGCTGGTAGTAGCCGAGGATCTCGTCGAGTACGCCGAGCAACAGCGGGTGGATCGCCCACTGGTCGAACATGCGCGTCTTGGCGAACAACGCGTAGATGCGCTGCGTCTCGAAACCTTCGAACGGGTTGCGCCCCTTCGGCGTGTAGCCGAGCACGTCGAGCAGATCGGCCTTGGTCTCCTTGACCTGTTTCTTGGAGAGCATGTTCTCGACGATGCAGTAACCCTCGGACCGCATCGCCTTGACGACGCCCTCGACCGTCGCCTCCTTGGCGTCGAAGCGTGTCCGCACCGGACTCACGCCGGCACCGCCTCCGGGAAGACGATGTACTCGTCGATGATCATCAGCGCCAGCTCGGGCTGGCTCGGAATCGGACCGAGAATCCGCTCGCGGGCGCGCAGGTCGGCGATGAAGCGATTGAGCACGACGTCGAGATTCAGGTCATCGCTGTTGGCGCGCCACGTGTCGCGCTGGCGCTCGTCTTCGAAGCAGTACGCCTTCCACGACACGGAGAACCGCAGCTCGTCCCACCGGTAGCGCACGACTTCAGTCGTGTCGTCGTCGGCGAGGACGACCCACTGCTTGTCGCCGGCGTAGGTCAGGTGCATGCCCGGCTTGAGCGGCGGCATGTCATCGCTCGTGGACGCGATGCGGTCGACGCCGTGGAAGACGGAGTCGGCGTCGAACACCAGCGCCGTGTTGCTGCGCACGGTGTGGGCGACGGCGGGCGCGTCGGCGCCGTCGGGGTAGTACGCGAACTCGCCGCCGTCGCAGTTGTGGAACCAGGCGACGCCGGTCGCGATCGGCATCGACCACGCGTCGAACATGCCGGAGTGGTGCATGGCCACCAGCAACCACTGCGGCATCACCTTGCGGTTGGCGCCGCGGAATTCGGGCACGTCGGTGTGTGTCGCCAACTCCTGTCCCGGCACCATCAGGTTGGCGAACACGATCGCCGGCTCGACGATCGGCCGTCCGTGCACGGCGCGCGCCGCCTCGGCAAACGCCGGATGGTTGAGGTACGGCTCGATGCCGTCGATCAGCGTGCGCTGCCCGTAGGCGTACTCCTCTCGGAAGTAGTTCGTGCGCCGTGCCAGCGTCTTCAAGTCTTCGTGCCTGCCGAAGCGGCCGCCGGTCTTGATGAAGTTCAGCACGCTGTCGTGGCGTTGGCCGATGCCCCTGCCGATGTCGGACTCGACGTGTTCCTGCGAGTACATCCCGTACCGGCCGAAGCGCTCGCACAGGTCGACCATCGCGTCCGGACCGTCGGCGAACAGGGGATCGATCACGACGGCGGGGTAGTGGGCCACGACGCCATTCTGGCCGCTTGCGCCGACCGAATCTCACGTCGTTGGGATCTCTGTCGATAGGACTCGGTGACCATCCCTTCTTCGCGCACGCGCGCGCTGCTGTTCGCCGCGGCCGCCGCCCTCGTGGTCCTGTCCACGACGGCGGGTGCAGTCCACTTCGCCAACGCCGATTCGTCGCACCCGACGACGACCTCCACGTCGACGTCGACCACGGAGGCGCCGACGACGACCACCTCGTCGACGTCGACGTCGACGACGGTTGCGCCGACCACTTCGACAGTGGCGCGGGCCACGTCGCCGACGGTTCGCCACGCCGCGGTTGCCGTGCCGACCACCCTCGGGCGTCGCCGCGCCACGCTCGGCCCCGTCTACGACCAGTGCGACATCAGCATCAAGATCCTGCAGTCGAACCCGGACCACATGTTCGTCACCGTGGTCGACCCGTTGCACCCGAACACGAACATCAGCGTGCGCGTCGAGTGGGTCACCCCGGACACCGCGTGGACCTGGAATCCGTCTACCGCGTTCTCGCAGAGCGACGCCAACGGCAAGGCCGTCATCGCCAGCTTCATCGTCGACGACTGGCTTTCCGGTCGGACGTTACGGGTCAGTGCGATGCCCGTCGCTGACTATGCAAACCCGTGCGAGCCGCGCGACTTGCTGCTCGACTACTCGAACCCGGCGAGCTTCACCGCGGGCTAAGGCCGCGCCGCTTCGTACTCCGCCATCTGCGTGAACAGCGTCATCACGTCGGCCGGCTCCATCGACGGGTCGAGGTCGCGGTAGATGTTGTGCACGTTCACCACGATGCGGCCTTTCTCTCCGAGGTCGGCGAACGCACGGAGGTCGATGTCTTTTGCGGCGGCGAGATAGTCCATGCGGGCGTCGCGGCGCTTGGTGGCTTCGTCGCGTATGTACGCCAGGTAGTCACGCGTTTCGCGTACGCCGGCGGTGTCGGTGACCGGTCCGTGCCCCGGCACGACGACCGCCGGCTCGAGCGCGCAGATCCGGTCGCACGCCGCGATCCAGTTCTCGACGGGGCCCGCCCACATGATCGGCGTGCCCTTGTGGAACACGATGTCGCCGGTGAACACGACCGCGGCGTCAGGCACGTGGGCGATGACGTCGCCGGCGGTGTGCGCCGGGCCGACCTCGAGCAATTCGACGCTCCGGTCTCCCAGCGCAACCGACAGAACGCCGTCGAAGGTCAGCGTTGGCGCCCGCAGTTCGATGCCGTCGAAGGCGTACGGACCGAACGCGGCCTCGATCCAGCGCCCGAGCACCGGTTCCATCTGCGGGGCCGCCTTCACCATCGCCGCCAGCACCGCCGGCGGCGTCTCGTCCATCTCCTTCGCCGCCGCTGCCGACGCAACGATCTCGGCGTCGGGCAGCAACGAGTTGCCGTAACAATGATCACCGTTGGCGTGCGTGTTGACGACAGTCGCGATCGGAGCGGTGCGCGTGACGCCCCGCATCGCCTCCAGCATCTCACCGGTCAGCGCGAGGTCGAACAGCGTGTCGACGAGCAGGCTGTCGCCCGCGGACGTGATCAAGCCGGCGTTGCTCAGCCCCCAGCCGCCGTCGGGGAGCAGCCACGCGTGCACGCCGTCGGCGACCTCGTGCAGGCCGCGGGAGTAAGGAACCATCGCAGTGAATCTATGACTACCGTGCCGCCCCATGGACGAAGTGTCGATCGACGTCAAAGCGCCGCGCGCCAAGGTCTGGGACTTGGTCGCCGACTTCGGCAACATGGGTCGGTGGAGCCCTGAGCTGCGCCGCATCGTGTGGCTGGGCCGCGTGAAGCGGCCCGCGGTCGGCGCCCGCTTCATGGGCATCAACCGCCACGGCCTAGTGACGTGGCCCACCATCTCGAAGATCTCGAAGTGCGACGACCAGTCGGCCCTCGAATGGGAAGTGTCGACGTCGTCGATGCGCTGGGGCTACCGATTCGAGGACCTGCCCGAGGGCGGCACGCGTGTCACCGAATATCGCGAGCCCCACAAGAAGCGGAACTTCTTGATCAGCGGCATCACCAAGAGCGGCCTGATCGGCCGCGAACGCGAAGGCCTCATGGTCGAGGGCATGCGCACGACGCTCGAGCGCGTGAAGGCCGCCGCCGAAGCGTCCTAGAACGGCTCGTCCACGTCTTCGTCCTCGAACGCGAACTCGGCGTCGACGTCTTCGATGTTGTCGTCGACCTCCGTGGCGGCGCCGAGGAAGCACTGCAGCAGGTAGGTCCACCCCTCGGGAGTGCACGCCGGTTTGGCCGCCCGCATCGACTCGGCGGGATCGACCATCTCGGCCAGCATGAACCGGGCGAACATGCCCGCGTCCATCCACGCGGCGACGGCGCCGTCCATGTGGAGGTTGCCTTCGGCCTGGACGACGCGCCACCGCTCGTCTTCCCACGACATCGGCTGGCCGTCGACGAGTTCGTCGATCTCGTCGACGTCGACAAGCCCGCGGTCGCGCGCCGAAGGGTGACGCCGCGCCGCGAGCTTTTGCAGGACGCGGTCGAACCAGTAGGCGACGAGCGATGCATTGGCGGCCGGTGCCGTGGGGATGTCGAGGGCTCGGCGCACGCAGTCGGCGACCCGGCCCGCCGACTGGGGCTCGCGCATGACGATGCCCTCGTCGTCGCCGGCGAAGCGCAACAGCGACGCCTCCTCGCCGCGACGGCTGGCGACGAAGATCGCGCGGACACGACGGCGCTCACCCTTGCGCGGCCCCTCGTAGTACGTGCCCCAGCCGGGCGCGACGACGCCGAAGACCTCCCAGTCGGGAGGTGCGTCGAAGCCGATCAGCGCGTCGAAGGGATGTTCCCCGTCGAGGGACTTCAGCGCGATTTCGCTGCTGGACGTCACCCGGACGATCTGGGCGGAGTCGCCCGTTGGCAGCTCGTCGACGTCGCCGAGGTCGAAGTCGAGCATTAGGACGAGCCGTTCGAGGCTCTCCGTTGACGTGTGAATGGACATGGACACACTTCTCCCCGTGATGGAACACACGGGGGAAGTGCGTAGAGGGGACTCTACGGAAGGGGTGTAGCGCGATCACCGGCGCGAACGCGCCAGGCAGCGTCTACCGCTGCCAGGACCGGTCGCTGGTCACGTCGGCGACGACGATGCGGTATTCGTTGTAGAACGCCTCGCGGCCTTGCGCTTGTGCGACCCGGTGCTCGACGTCATGCGCCCAGGCCCGCTGCGACTCGGCCGACTCGAACTGGATGA
>JBEEFR010000077.1:0-9399 GCA_041166285.1 Actinomycetota bacterium
TTCCGTCAACCCGCGATCCTCACGCTGTTACCGCCGCCCCAGAAGATGATGGACAGCACTAGGTTGAGGATCACCAAGGTCACGATCCACAGGCGAATGGCGCGGCCCACGTCCACTCCCACCCCCGCCGGCCCGCCCGACGCGTAATAGCCGTAGTAGCAGGGGCTCAGCGACACGACGACGGCGTAGATGCACGCCTTCGCCAGGCTGTAGAAGACGTCGATCGGCGGCAGGTACAGGCGGAAGTAGTGGTTGTAGATGCCCGGCGATAGGCCGAAGAACTTCGTCGTGACGAGCTTCGTCGCCTGGAAGCTGGCGAACAGCGAGAACAGGTACAGCGGGATGATCGTGATCAGCGCTGCCACCACGCGCGTGCACACGAGGTACACGAAGCTCGGCACCGACATCACTTCGAGCGCGTCGATCTCGTCGGAGATGCGCATGGCGCCGAGTTCTGCCGTGAAGCCCGCGCCCACCTGGGCGGCGAACGCCACGCCGGCGATGATCGGCGTCACTTCGCGCGTGTTGGCGAACGAGCCGACGAGTCCGGTGAAGGCCTGCGCGCCGATCTGTTCGAGGCCTTTGAAGCCCTGCAGACCGACTTCGGTGCCGGTGAAGAACGACATCGACAGGATCACGAACACCATGCCGCCGCCGACGATGAGAGCGCCGGCGCCGATCGTGATGTCGGAGATCAACTGCGCCAGCTGCTTGCTGTAGCCGCGGCGGAACACCTGCATCGTGATCACGTCGCGCATGATCCGCAGGTAGAACTCCATCTGCCGGCCGATCTCCTCGAACACGGCGGAGAACCGGAGCCGCGCGGTGCGAACGGTCTGCATCTAGAACTTTTGCGGGACGACCGCGAAGTAGAGCGTCGTCATCACGAAGTTGACGAAGAAGATGAGGATGAAGCTGACGACGACGGATTGGTTGACGGCGTCGCCGACGCCCTTCGGTCCGCCCTTGGCGTAGAGGCCCTTGTAACAAGCGACCATGGCGGCGACGAGTCCGAACAGGAATGCTTTCGCCAGCGCCGACCACAGGTCGGCGAGCTGCACGAGCACAGTGAAGCCCGAGAAGTACGCGCCGGCGGTCACCTTCTGCACGACGACGTTGAACACGAAACCACCGGCGAGGCCGGCGAGGCTGACGAGTGGCACGAGCAACACCGAGACGGTCGCCGCCGCCCACAGGCGCGGCGTCACCAGCCGGTGAATCGGGTTGACGGCCATCACTTCCATGGCCGCGATCTCGTCACGAATCTTGCGCGAACCGAGGTCCGCCGTCATCGCCGAGCCACCGGCACCGGCGATCAGCAACGCGACGGCGACCGGCGCGGCCTCACGCACGATGGCGAGCACCATCGCCGCGCCGGTGTTCGACTCGGCACCGAGCTGACGGCTGAAGGATCCGACGTGCAGCGCGATGACCGCGCCGAACGGGATAGCGATGAGCACGACGGGGATGCTGGTCACCTTGGCGATGAACCAGCACTGCTCGAGGTACTCCTTGCCCCACTGACGCACGTCCCACGTCCGCCGCAGCGCTTCGAGCGCGATGGCGAACATGTTGCCGGTCTCGCGGACCAGCGTCGCCGGCTTGTCGGTGAAGTCGCTGAGCGTCGTCGCCATGCGCGGCCTAGACGCTCAGGATTTCGTACGTGGTATCGGAGTCGTCGCCGGCGTCGTCGTCGGTCGCCATCTCGTCCATCCCGATGGGGCCCTTGGCGCGCCCGGCGAGGAACTGACGGATGATCTTGTTGTCCGTGGTCTTCATGTCGTCCTTCGACGCGAACTTGACGAGTCCGGACCGGAACAGGACGCCGATGAACTCGGCGGTACGCATGACGGACGGGATGTTGTGCGTGATGATGAAGAAGGTCGCGCCCGTCTCCTTCTGCACGTCGACGACCAGTTCGTCGAGGTAGGCGACGCGCACGGGGTCGAGCCCGGAGTCGGGTTCGTCGAACAGGACGATCTCGGGGTCGAGCACGAGGGCGCGCGCCAAGCCGGCGCGCTTCTTCATGCCGCCCGAGACTTCACCGGGCACCTTCTTCATGTGGTCGAGCAGGCCGACGAGGTCCGACTTCTCCATAACGATGTCGCGGATCTCGCGTTCGGACTTGCGCGTGTGCTCACGCAGCGGGAAGGCGATGTTGTCGTAGAGGTCCATGGAGCCGAAGAGCGCGCCGTCCTGGAACAGGACGCCGAACTTGCGCCGTACCCGGTACAGGTCCTTCTCGGACATACCGACGGTCTGCTCGCCGTCGACCCAGATCTCGCCCGCGTCCGGCCGCAACAGTCCGATGATGTTCTTCAGCAGCACTGACTTGCCGGTGCCGGACGGCCCCATGATCGCCGTGATCCGGCCTTTGGGCACGTCGAAGGAGATGTCCTTCAGGACGGTGTGGGAGCCAAACGACTTGGTGACCCCGCGCAGCGAAATGATCGCCTCGTCGGCTCCTTCACTCCGCTTTGTCGGCACCAGGCGAACGATAGTCAGGCGTCTATGGATGCACGACGCGTTTCGGCGCGCCGTTCGGATTCGAGGCGCTCGAGGTCGTACGCCTCGTGGTCCACGTATCGCATCATCTCGGCCACCGCGTGGTGTCCCGCTTGTGACGCGATGAGGTTGTGCATCTGCTGGCACACCTTGCGATAGGACGGATGTCCCTGGCGCTCGGTGCGCAGTTCGAGCATTTGCATTGCTGCGCGGGCGTTGAGCGTCATGGCGTAGCGGACCTTGAACGCGAGGGAGACGGCGTACCCCGCCTGGTGCGGGAACTCGTCGCACAACGCGTCGTGGAGGTCCGCCGAGCGGTCCATCGACTCCTCGTACGTGGCTTCGAGGCCGGCGTCGAGCACGTCGCGGGGCACGTCGTAGCCGAACTGCGGCGACAGGTTCTGCCACTCGATCGTGAGCATGCGGTGGCGCTGCAGGTCGCGGAATGCGCCGTAATCGCTGAGGATGTCGAACCGGTACCAGACGTTCTCGAGGGCGCGCCCCGGACGGTGACGCCGGTTGGTGCGGTCGCCGACGTAGGCCTTCACGATTCGCACCTTCTCGTCGGCGCTCATCTGCTCGACGCGTGCGTCGATGACCGACTGCGGTTGGTGCGTGTACGGATACAGCATCGCTGCAACCATGCGGTCCTCGGCGTCGGGGTCCCAGCGCACGAGCGTGACTTCGTCGACGGGCGGCACCATCGTGTTGCCGAACAACTCGTCGGCGATGGCGTCCATGGCTTCACGATTGTCTTCGAGGTACTTCGACCACCGCAGGCCCCGGTCTTCGAGGTCGACGCGCGTCAGGAACGACGGGATCACCTTGCGCAACTCGTGCAGCATCATCTGCGCGTAGTCACGCGCCTCGGGCAGAGGGTGCGCGTTCATGCGCAGCAGCAGTTGCTCGTACGCCTGTCCGGTGCCGTAGATGCCGACGTTGCTGAGCGACGCCGCCGGCAGCAACCCGCGCACGGCGTCGAACGCCTTGGCCTCGATCGCCTTCTTCCAGACGAAGTCGGAGTCGCCCGCCTGCTGCGGGTACACCTTGCGGTAGTGCTGCTGCATGGCTGGCACAAGCTCGGCGTACGTGTCGAACATGCGGTCCATGTCGCCGATGTAGCGGGTGCCGTGCGCCGACTTCAGGATCTCGGGGTCGCGGTAGTAGCGGTAGCGCCCGTTGCCGAGGCGCGCGTCGTAGGCGATGTAGCGGGTCGACTGCTCGAGGTACGCCATGAGGCGTCCCCACTCGAGCACCTTGGTCAGCAGGTTCGAGGACTGCTCGCACGCCAGGTGCACGCCGCCGAGCTGGGCAACCGAGTCGTCGCCGTATTCGAAGAAGACCTTGCGGTACAGCTCCTCGGCTCGGTTGAGCCCCATCGTGGCGTCGACAGTCAGGTCGCCCGTCATGTCGAGCTCGCCGACGAACTCGTCGAGGAACAGCCGCCGCAGACTCTTCGCCGAACGGCTGTAACGGGCGAAAAGGGCGCCTTTGACCACCTCGGGGAGGTTCGTGAGGGCGAAGACGGGCTGATCGAGGTTCGTGAAGTACCGCCGCAGGATCACCGCCTCATCGGGCGTGAAGGTCTCTACGGCGTACCTCGTCATGGGACTCCGCAGAGTACGACCACTGGACGGGTCGAGCGCGGATTGGACGCCACTCCCACCCGAACTGGTCGGGCGGGAGTGTCGTTTCCGGTCGTTTCGTCAGACCAGTTCGGGTTGGGGGGCTAGTGGCGGATGACGATCTTGCCGGACTGGTCGCCGGCTTGGAGGCGTTCGAGCGCGGCCGGGTAGGCGTCGAGGCCGTCGAAGACTTCGTCGATGGGGACTGGGACCCCCGCGGCGACGAGGCCGAGTACGGCGTCGAACTCGGCGTAGGAGCCCATGGTCGAGCCGATGATCTCGTGTTGCTTGAAGAACAGGCGCGGCAGTGAGATCTCGACGGTGCTGCCCGCCGTGCCTCCGCACGTGACGAGCCGCCCTCCGGGCTTGAGCGCGCGGATCGAGCTGTCCCACGTCGCCGCGCCGACGTTCTCGAACACGACGTCGGCCTGCACCGGCCAGCGTTCGTTCGAGTCGAACGCCTCGGCCGCGCCCATCTCGACGGCGCGCCGGCGTTTCGCTTCGTCGCGCGACGTCGCGTACACGGTCGCGCCGCTCGCCACTCCGAGCACGAGCCCCGCCGTGCTCACTCCACCACCGACGCCGACGACGAGCATCGTTTCGCCGGCGGTGAGGCGCGCCCGGCGCAGCATGCGCCACGCCGTGAGCCAGCACAGGCCGAACGCCGCGGCTTCGGGCCAATCGAGCGTGGGCGGCTTGGCGACGACGTTCGCCGCGGGCACGACCACATGCTCCGCGTGCGTCCCCCAACGGTGCTCGCCAAGGATGCCGAACTGTTTGCACAGCGGGCTCTCACCGGCGAGGCAGTAGTCGCATTTGCGGCACGACACCGCGGGATTGATCACCACTTCATCGCCCACCGCCACGTTCGTCACTTCGTCGCCGACTCCGTCGATGACGCCGGCGCCGTCGGCTCCCGGCACGTGGGGCGTGTGCGGCTTCGGCATCCCCTTCGTCACCCAGATGTCCATGTGATTGAGCGCCGACGCGACCACGCGCACGCGCACCTCGTCGCGCGCCAGCGCTGGCAGTTCGATGTCGCCGCACCGATAGCTGCCGGGCGACTCGTCGAGAATCCACGCATCCATCGCGCTCACGCTATGACTCACTCAGCGTTTCGAGCACCTTTGGCGGCGTGATCGAGCCGAAGATTCGATCAATCACACCGCTAAAGGTGCTTGCGTCTGGACCTCTCGAAGGGGCGGCACAATGTCGGTGTGAACTCGCGGCGCCTGCTCGCCGGATCAATCGCCACGTTGTGGTTCCTGACGCGTTGCGTACTGCCGCTCTTCATTGTCGCGGCCCTTCCGCTGCTCGTCGCTCGCGGCGGCATCGCCAATTACGCCCTGAGCTTTGCGTTCCTCGCGCTGCTCGGCCCGTCGTTGTTCATCACGGTCGTTCGCGTTCGGGCGCGCGTTCAGGCGCGGCGGCACTGGTTGACGGGTTTGTCGCGTCGCTAGGCGGAGAGCGGTAGCCGCCGTTCGTATGGCGTGGGGTGCCCCCGGCGCGGGTCAAGGTCGAACTCGCACACCCAGCCAGGTGGCGCCCACGACCAGTGGTAGCCCGAGAGGTTCGTCTTGTCCGTCTCGAACTCGGCGGCGCACTCCGCCCGAACGTCGTGCTGTCGCTGTCGGAGCGCCGGGAAAGCGACCGTCGCGGCGAGAAGTGTTACGACGCCGCCGCCGAGGATTGCCAAGAGAACAAGGCGCCTGATCACGCTATGACGGTGATGGCGTCGGGGAGCACTCGGAGGGCGAAGTGTTTGGCGGCCCCGACGGCTTCGCCGTCGATCTTGACGGCCGCACCCTTCGCGAACTCGAACATCATCGCTTTTGTGCGGTGGCCTTCGATGCGCGGGTGCGGGAGGTGCGACCCCGTCGGAAGCCGACGGCGCACCTGACGCCACTCGAAGCGGTTGAGGTTCGCCTCGTAGACGTCGAGCACGCCGTCGTTGGGGTGCGCCTTCGGCCCGAAGTTCCACTCACCCATCCACGGCGTGTTCATGGCGACGACGAAGTGTCGCCATCCCGTCGGTTGGATCAGTACGTGGGCGGCGAAGAAGTGGAGTCGTCCGTCGATCAAGACTTCACCGACGTCGAGCGGGAACGCCATCCCGCTGGCGCCGCCGAGCGTGCGGAACAGATCGCCGCCGGTGACGCGAAAGGTCGGGAACGGGTGGTTGCCGCGGCGCGCCTCGTCGAGGGCGCGCGACATCGCTCGGTCGCTGTCGGCAACGACCTCCTCCGCTGTGTGACCCGCGGGCTCGCCCCATGGTTGCCCGGGCTTAATCACCACGCGTGCTCACGACCGACGACGCCACCACGACACCGCGGAACAGCGCATCCGCGGCCTGCGTCGCTGCCTTCGCCGTCGCCGGCAGAGGGGCGACGAGCGCGATCTGACGCAGCAGGTCGACCAACTGCTTGATGTTGCGCACGAAGTCGCCACCCGTGATCCCGTCGGCGAGGACTTCTGCGAGCGGGTCACCGTTCGCCCACGCGTACGCCGCGCCGACGAAGCCCTCGTCGATGTCGCGCGTGAGCGGAAGGTGCGCGCGCTTCTCCAGCCCAGCGAGACGCGCCAAGTGCGCTTCGATCTCGGTGATCCGGGTGTGCAGCCCCGGAGGGATCGGCAGGCCGCCCACGTCGACGCCGCGCGCTTCGAACGTGAAGACCGACGCCAGCCCGGCGAGCTCGTTCGCACTCAGGGCGTCGAAGAATCCGGCACCGATGCAGTCGGCGATGAGCAAATCGCACTCGTGGTACAGCCGCGCCAGGCGCTCGCCGGCTTCGGTCAGCGCCCAGCCCTCGACGAAACCCAGCTCGCTCAACACCGTCAACACGCGGTCGAGCTGACGGCCGAGCGACGCTTCATCGCTGCGGCGCTGTCGCCGTTCCGCCACGAGGCTGCGCTCGAGTCGCTCAGCGCGCGCCAGCGCGCGCAAGTGTTGCGGCGCGTCGGGACACGCAGCGACGGGATGCATCGTCGCCAGGCGCTCCGACGGCGTCCGACCCCGCGCCCGCGCCCGCCCACCCATCCATTTGGGCGTGTACGTCTTGACGTCGTCGGGTTCGGTGACCTCCGCGCTGCGCACGAGTTCGGCGGCGGCGCGCAAGAACCGCGCTGCACCGGGATCGAACGGCGCCGGGAGTTTGATGTGCCCCGCTCGCCGCGGGGGGATCGGAAAGTCTTTCACGCGCAGCTGCATCCGGCGACCGTCGTCGGTGACGACGGGCAACGTCAGGCCGCTCACTCCTTTGCCGCGCGGCGGACCGAGTACCGCGACCTTGCCCTTGGTGCGATGGGTCGGAACGAAGACGATGTCACCGGGCCGCAAGCGGTTGATGGCGTCGACGATGAGGCGCGTGTCCGACGGCGCGTCGCGCCGCGCTTGCTCGGCCTCGGCGACGAGGAGTCGGTACTCCTTGACGTCGCCCTGCTCGCACTCGGCCTGCGCGTACGCGCGCGCGATGTCGTGCACGAGGCGCTCGATCGCCGCTTCCTGCTGCACGATCACGCGGTCGGCGCGGTACTGCGCGAACGACAGGTTGAGCAGATGACGCGCTTCGTCGGGGGCGTAGCGACGGATCAGGTTCGCGGCCATGTTGTACGTCGGGCGGAACGAGGAACGCAGCGCGTAGGTCCGGCGTGACGCCAACGCCGCCACTTGCTCGAAGGACACGAACGGCGACCACAACACGACGGCGTATCCGACGTCGTCGAGCCCGCGACGTCCGGCGCGGCCCGTGAACTGCGTGTACTCCCCCGCCGTCAGCATCTCGTGGCGATCACCGGTGAACTTCGTCAGCTTCTCGATCACCACCGAGCGCGCCGGCATGTTGATGCCGAGCGACAGCGTCTCCGTGGCGAACACGAGCTTGACGAGTGCGGCGGCGAACAACGCCTCGACCGCCTCTTTCATCGGCGGCACGAGCCCCGCGTGGTGAGAGGCGAATCCCATCTCGAGTCCGGCCAACCAGCTGTCGTAGCCGAGGGCGTCGAGATCGGCGTCGGCGAGGCGCGAGAGGTGCGCGTCGACCGTCGCACGGATCTGTTTGCGCTCCTCCGGAGTCGTGAGCCGCAGTCCGGCGTTCACGCACTGCCGCACCGCCTCGTCGCACCCCTTGCGGCTGAAGATGAAGTACACCGCCGGCAACATGTCGTGATCGTCGAGCACGCGCGCCACCTCGACCCGACGAGGCGTGTAGATCTTGCGCCACCGCCGGCCGCGATCGCTGCGCCCGTCGCGATCCGTGGCGCTGTCGAGACGCGCCGCGAACTTGTTCGGAACGTCGTCGACGAACGTCGGCACGAGATGCATGCGCTCGGAGTCGCGCTCGCCGGCGAGGTACAAGTGCTCGAGTTGCACCGGCCGCGTCTCGTCGATGATGGCCTCGGTGGTCCCGCGCACGGTGCCGATCCAGTCGGCGACGTCTTCGGCGTTGCTCACGGTGGCCGACAGGCACACGAGGTCGACCGACTGCGGCAGGTGGATGATCACTTCCTCCCACACCGCGCCGCGGTACGGGTTCTGGAGGTAGTGGACCTCGTCGAGGATCACCCACCGGAGGCGGTCGAGGCTCGACGAGCGCGCGTAGATCATGTTGCGCAGCACCTCGGTGGTCATCACGATCACGTCGGCGTCGGGACGTACGACGGTGTCGCCGGTCATGAGTCCCACGCGCGCCGCGCCGTGGCGCGCCACCAGATCGTTGAACTTCTGGTTCGACAGCGCTTTGAGCGGCGTCGTGTAGAAGGCGCGCGCGCCTTGCGCCAGCGCACACTCGATCGCGTACTCCGCGACAACGGTCTTGCCTGAGCCGGTCGGTGCGGCGACGAGGACGGAGTGACCTCTGTCGATGGCGTCCATCGCATCGGCCTGGAACGCGTCGAGCGAAAACGCGAGCCCGGACTCGAACCGCTGACGCACGTCGGTGGTCATCGCTTCAGCAGGCGACCGATCAGGATCGACAGCTCGTAGAAGATGTACATCGGAATCGCCATCCCGAACAGCGAGTACGGATCCTGGCTCGGGGTGATGACCGCGGCCGCCGCCACGATGATCACAATCGCGGGCCGACGCCACGAGCTCAGCTGCTTCGCCGACAGCACGCGCACCAACTCGAGGAACACGAGGACTACCGGGAACTCAAAGGCGAGCCCGAACGCCAGCATGATCTTCAGGAAGAACGAGACGTACTCCTTCGGGCTGAAGATCTCCTGGAGGTCGCTGCCACCGATGTTGATGAGGAACTCGAGCGCCTTCGGG
>JBEEFR010000078.1:0-13746 GCA_041166285.1 Actinomycetota bacterium
AAGTCGGCTGCCTCTTCTTCCGCGGAGCCGCCGATCTCGCCGAACATGATCACGGCCTTCGTGTCGGGGTCCTGCTCGAACGCCGCGAGACAGTCGATGAACGACGTACCGGGGACGGGGTCGCCGCCGATGCCGACGCACGTCGTCACGCCGATGCCCTTCTCGCCCAGCTCTTTCAACGCCTGGTACGTCAGGGTGCCGGAGCGCGACACGATTCCGACAGGACCGGGCAGGGCGACCTCGGCGGGAATGAAGCCGATGTTGCACTCGCCGATCGTCACGAGGCCGGGGCAGTTCGGACCAAGGATCCGGGCGTTCGGATGACTGCGCTTCACGGTGTTGTAGAACAGCGCCTCGTCCTGGGCCGGGATGCCCTCCGTGAGCGGCACGATCAACTCGATACCTGCCTCGGCCGCCTCCAACACTGCGTCCTTGGCGAACGGTGCCGGCACGAGGATCATGCTCACGGTCGCACCCGTCTCGGCGACGGCTTCCTTCACCGACGCGTACACGGGGATGCCCTCGACGTTCTCGCCCGCTTTTTTCGGCGACACGCCGCCGACGACCTGCGTCCCGTAGTCGCGGTTGCGCAGCGCGTAGAACCGGCCTTGCGACCCGGTGATCCCTTGGACGATGACCTTGGTGTCCTTGTTGACGAAAATCGACATCTACTTGCCCCCTGCCAAGGCCACGGCCTTCTCGGCGGCGCCCACCATGGTGGCGACGGAGATCAGCTTGTCGGACTCGTAGCTCTTCAGAATTTCCCTGCCCTGCTCTGCGTTCGTGCCGTCGAGGCGGATCACGATCGGCGCCTTGATGTCGACCTTGCCCAGCGCCTGCACGATGCCGTTGGCGACGTCCTCGCCCTTGGTGATGCCACCGAAGATGTTGATGAAGATGGACTTCACGTTGGCGTCGGCGTTGATCACTTCCAATGCGCCGGCCATCACTTCGGCCGAAGCGCCGCCGCCGATGTCGAGGAAGTTCGCGGGTGAACCGCCCACTTGGTTCACGACGTCGCAGGTCGACATCGCGAGTCCCGCGCCGTTGGCGATGATGCCGACGTCGCCGTCGAGGCCGACGTACTGCAGGCCCTGCGCCTTCGCCATCGCTTCGCGGGGGTCGACCTGGGCGACGCCTTCGAACTCTTCCCACTCCGGATGACGGAACTTCGCGTTGTCGTCGAGCGACACCTTGGCGTCGAGCGCGTGCACCTTGCCGTCGGGGGTCAAGATGAGCGGGTTGATCTCGGCGAGATCGCAATCGCCCTCGGTGTAACACCGCCACAGGTTCAACAACATCTGCACTGCCCCGTCGTGCGCGTTTGGATTGAGTCCTGCCTCTTCGACGAGCGTGCGTGCGTTTGCTTCGGTCAGACCGTCGACCGGATCGATGTGCAGTCGGGCGATGGCGTCGGGATTCTCTTCGGCGACGGTCTCGATCTCGACACCGCCCTCCTTCGACACCATGGCGAGGTGCTTCTTCGCCGAACGGTCGAGCGTGAAGCTGGCGTAGTACTCCTCGGCGATGTCGGACGCGTGCTCGACCCACAAGCGACGCACGACGTGGCCCTTGATGTCGAGGCCGAGGATGTTGCCGGCGTGCTCGCGCACTTCGTCAGCGTTGTCGGCCAGCTTGATGCCGCCCGCCTTGCCGCGGCCACCCACTTGCACCTGCGCCTTCACGACGACGGGATAGCCGGCGGCCTCGGCCTGCGCGACCGCGTCGTCGACGGTGTCGGCGACACCGCCGGCCGAGACCGAGATCCCATAACGGGCGAAGTACTGCTTGCCCTGATACTCGAACAGATCCACTACGCGTTCTCTTTCTTGTCGAGGGTGTCGGCCAGCCAGTCGGTGATCGACGCCAGCGGCGCACCGGGGGTGAAGATCTCGGCGACGCCCATGTCTTTGAGCGTCACGACGTCGGCGTCGGGGATGATGCCGCCACCGAACAGCACGACGTGTTCGGCGCCGCGCGCTTTCAACTGCTCGAGCACGCGCGGGAACAGCGTCATGTGCGCGCCCGACAGCAGCGACAGCCCGACGGCGTCCGCGTCTTCCTGGATCGTCGTCTCGACGATCTGCTCCGGCGTCTGGTGCAGACCCGTGTAGATGACTTCGAACCCGGCGTCGCGGAGCGCGCGCGCAATCACCTTTGCGCCGCGGTCGTGCCCGTCCAGGCCGGGATTGGCAACCACAACACGATAAGGACGTTCCACGGCGATGGATACTAGGAGAGCGTGGCTCTCCACCCCTTTGTCGAGAAATGGGACGTCGGTTTGCGCGGCGACGACCCCCTCGGGTTCCCGGACTACGACGCGCCCGAGAACGAATCGGTCCGTACGGGGCGCACTGAGCACTACGCGCTCATCGAGGGCCGCTTCGACGTCATGGGCGGGTCCATGGGGGCGGCGCACGGCGAGCGCGTCGTGCGGGCCTTCCGCCGGGCGAAGGACGAACGTCTGCCCGTCGTCGTCGTCACGACGTCAGGTGGGGCGCGGCTGCAGGAAGGGATGGTCGCGCTGACGCAGATGGCGCGCACTGCCGCGGCTGCCGTCGACCATGCCCACGCCGGCCTACTGCAAGTGGCGCTCATGCGCTCCCCGACCACGGGCGGCGTCTACGCGTCGTACGGGTCGTTGGGCGACGTGCGCGCGGCGTCGCCGGGCGCGCTCATCGGCTTCGCCGGTCCCCGCATCGTGCACGAGACGCTCAACGTCGACGTCAACACCGACAGCCACTCGGCCGAATCGGCCTTCAAGGCCGGACGAATCGACGCCATCGTTTCTGAGATCGACCAGCCGCGCTGGGTCGAAGGTGTGCTCGGGCTGCGCAACCTGCCGCCGGAAGCGTCCGATCCCTTCCCGCGCGCGCTGCACGCGGTCGACGTCGATCTCACCGCGCCGACGGACGCGTGGGCAGCCGTGCAACACGTGCGTAGCGAGCGACGTCCTTCGGGCTGGCAGTGGGCCGCGGCGTTGTGCGACAGCTGGGTCGAACTCAAGGGCCTCGACGCCGTACTGCGCGCCGGCATCGCCACGCTCGCGGGCAAGCGAGTGATCATGGTCGCCTGCGACCGCCACATCGGCGCCGGACGGCTGACGCCGAAGGCGTACCAACTGGCGCGGCGCGCGTTGAAGATGGCAGACCGCCTCGGCCTGCCGTTTGTCTCGCTGGTCGACACCCCCGGAGCCGAACCGGGCCCCGACGCCGAGCGCGGCGGCATCGCGTCGGAGATCGCGAAGACCTTCGTCGCCCAAGCATCCCTACGCGTGCCGTCGATCGCGCTGTGCGTCGGCGAAGGCGGAAGCGGTGGCGCGCTCGCGCTCGCCGCGTGCGATCGCCTGTTCCTGTTGCCCGACTCGGTCTTCAGCGTCATCGCGCCCGAGGGCGCGGCCGTGATCCTGGGCCGCGATCCGAAGCGCGCTCCCGAGTTCGCCAAGCTGCTCAAGATCACCGCGGCGGAGTTGCTCGAGCTCGGTGCCATCGACGGCGTCGTGACCGGTGATGTGGAGACGGTGCGCACGCAACTGTTGGCCGCGCTCGACCACGCGCAGGCAGGCGACCGCGCACGCCGCCATGACGCGCTGACGATGCGCTGGCTGCGATGACGGGCATGGACGAAAACTCGTCCAATTTCGCGGGACCACCGGTCCGTCTTCTCAGCCGAGCGGAGCGCGCTCGGCGGCGACGCGCGGTCGCCGTGTCTGTAGTGATCATCGGCACGTTGGCCATTTTCTTGACCGTGTTGACACTTCGTTTCGCGACGCGCCCCAATCGCGACGTGCACTTGGGCAGCAACACCTTCAGGGTCGGTTACGCCAAAACGCTCGAAGCGCGTATTCGCGCCGACGCGTTTCCGCTGCTGTTCCAAGACCTCCGCAACAACTCGATCGACATCTACGTCGACCATCAGCGCGGCAAACCGTTCTACGAAGGGTGGCGCGCCATCGAGGCGCACGCGCCTGAAGCGCCGCGTAAGTGTCAACTCGAATGGAACGGAAGCGCCTTCACGGATCCGTGCGACGGGCGCGCATATCCGGCGACCGGGCAGGGATTGCGCCGCTTCGAGGCGAAGGTTGTGAAGGGGCAAGTGATAGTGGACTTCCGAAAACGGGTATCCACCCCTTAGTTGCCTGACAATTGGAGACTTCCCTCAAGGCAACCGAAAGGGAGATATGCACCCGTTTCTACGAGCGACGGCCCACGAGGCGTCCTCCGTCGCTCGGTGCGTGGTCGCGTATCCGCAGGGATTTCTGCACGCAGGGTTGCGCACGGGCACGCCGTCGGGTGACCAAAGCCTCGACACGCCCGTCCTGCTCGTACACGGCTACGGGCACAACTCTTCGGCGTGGTTCATGTTGCGCAAGGCGCTCAAGCGCGCCGGCTTCACCAGCATCCACACGATGAACTACAACCCGCTGGTCCACGACATCCCCGCGATCGCGGCGAAGCTGTCGGATCGCGTGGACAAGATTCGGGCGCTGACCGGTGCCGACAAGGTCAACCTCGTCGGCCACAGCCTCGGTGGGCTCGTCAGCCGTTGGTACGTGCAGGAGATGGGTGGCGATCGCACCGTGAACACTGCGATCACGCTGGCGTCGCCGCACAAGGGAACGATCGCTGCCTTCGTGCCCGGTGGGCGCACGGCGAAAGAGTGCCGGCCGAACTCGTGGGTGATCCGTCGGCTCAACGACCGCGTCGTTCCGACGAACGTGCGCTGGGTGGCGTTCTACGGCGACTCGGACGCGCTCATTCAGCCCATGGGCGCGGGGCGCATCGACGTTCCCGCGCTCAACGCCCGCAACGTGCTCATCCCCGGGATGGGGCACATGGGCATGCTGCTCGACGGAGACGTGGTCAATCAGGTGACCGAAGAGTTGCTGCGCCCGCCCGCATCCGCGGCGTCGCTGCCGCTGTTCGAGCGCAGGATCAAGCGCGCTTCAGCGGCGCCCAAGCCAGCAGCAACCGCTTTTCGCCGACGCCTGGGAATCGGATAACGATCTCGGCGCGGTCGCCCGCGCCGACCATGTCGACGACGATCCCTTCGCCCCAACTCTCGTGCACGACGTCGTCGCCGATCTTGAGGCCGAGCGTCTCTGCGCCCTTCGTCTTGGCCGGCGTGTCGCCGCGTCCCGCGCGCATTGCGGACTCAACGATGCGGTCGCGTCCGCGCATTCGATCGTTCCCGGCGCGCGCCGTGGACCACCCACCCGAACTTCCACCGCTGGTGCGCGGGCTCGACTCGATCACTTCGACGAGATGCTCGGGTAACTCCTTCAAGAAGCGGCTCGGCGGGTTGTACTGCGTCTGCCCCCACAGCATGCGCGTGAACGCGTTCGTGATGTACAGCTGGCGTTCGGCGCGCGTGATGCCGACGTAGGCCAAGCGACGTTCTTCCTCGAGTTCGTCGGGGTCGCTGAGGGCGCGGGTGTGCGGGAACACGCCGTCTTCGAGTCCGGTGAGGAACACGATCGGAAACTCCAGCCCCTTGGCGGTGTGCAGCGTCATCAACACGACCTGCGACGCGTCGGGGTCGAGCTCGTCGGCGTCGCTCACGAGCGCGACGGCTTCGAGGAACCCGTCGAGTGTGTCGTACTGCTCGGCTGAGCCGAGCAACTCGGAAATGTTCTCGATGCGGCCCGCCGACTCGATCGTGTTCTCCGCTTCGAGAAGGCGGACGTATCCGGTGCGGTCGATGACGTTTTGCAGCAACGTCGCCGGCGCCACTTCCTCCTTCGCCATCGCCCGCAGGTACGCCATCGAGACGAGCAACTCGTTGATGCCGCCGAGCGCCTTACCGCCGACACCGGCGCGTTCTGCTTCTTCCAACGCGCGATGGAAGGGCAGGCCGTGGCGCGTCGCGTAGGCGTCGAGCTTGCCGACCGATGTGTCGCCGATGCCGCGCTTGGGCACGTTGAGGATGCGCTTCATCGAGACTTCGTCCTCGGGATTCACCACCGCGCGTAAGTACGCCAGGAGATCCTTGACTTCGCGCCGGTCGTAGAACTTCGTGCCGCCGATGACCTTGTAGGGCACGTTGCGACGCGTCAGTTCTTCTTCGAGCGCTCGGCTCTGCGCGTTCGTGCGGTAGAAGATGGCGACATCGGCCCAGCGGCCGCCGCTGCGCTGCTGAGTCACCACGCGATCGGTGATCCACGCGGCCTCGTCGCGTTCGTCGTCGGCGCGGTAGTGGACGATCGGATCGCCGCCGCCCGACTCCGTCCACAGGTGCTTCGGCTTGCGCGCCAGGTTGTTGGAGATCAACGAGTTGGCGGCGTCGAGGATGTTCTGCGTCGACCGATAGTTCTGGTCGAGCACGATCACGGTCGTGTCGGGGAACGCGTTCTCGAAGTCGAGGATGTTGCGGATGTCGGCGCCGCGGAATGCGTAGATCGACTGGTCGGAGTCGCCGACGACGCACACGCTGTGGTGGCGCGCTCCGAGCAGAAGCACCAGTTCGTTCTGTGCGCGGTTGGTGTCCTGGTACTCGTCGACGAGGATGTGTTGGAACCGGTCCTGCCACTCGGCGAGCGCCTGCGGGTCGGCCTGCAACAGGCTGACGGCCACCATCAGGAGATCGTCGAAGTCCATGGCGTTGGCGGCAGTGAGCCGGCGCTGATACTCGGTGTACGCCGGCGCGATCAGCTTGCGCTCGGGCGGCGACTCGGCGTTACGCGTGTACGTGTCGAAGTCGATTAGCTCGTTCTTCGCCGCGCTGACGGCGTTGAGCACCGAGCGCGGCGTGTGGCGCTTCGTGTCGACGCCCTGATCGCGCAAGACGTATCCCATCAGCCGCAGCGCGTCGGCATCGTCGTAAATGGTGAAGCCCGAGCGGTACCCGAGACGGTGGGCGTCGCGCCGCAGCATCCGCACGCACGCTGAGTGGAACGTCGAGATCCACATCTTGTCGGCAACGGGCCCGATGAGTCCGCCGACACGGTTGCGCATCTCGTCGGCGGCCTTGTTCGTGAACGTGATGGCGAGGATCGACCACGGCGAAACGTTCTGCTCGCGGATCAACCACGCGATGCGGTGCGTCAGGACGCGCGTTTTCCCCGACCCCGCGCCGGCCACGATGAGCAGCGGCCCGCCGGTGTGTGTCGCGGCCTCCCGCTGAACGGGGTTCAGCCCCGCGAGCAGATCGTAGGGCTGGGCAAAGTCAGTCACGGAACCTGTAATTCTACGGGAGGGGTCTACGTTGTCCGTACGTGGACGTGACGATTCTCGGGAGTGGTTCGCCGATCCCCGATGCGGAACGGGCGGGACCGAGCGGACTCATCGAAACCGGCCCCTACAAGTTCATGGTCGACTGCGGCCGCGGGGTGTTGATGCGGCTCAGCGGCGCCGGTCTCATGGTGCCGCAGCTCACCGCGGTGTTGTTGACCCACCTCCACTCCGATCACACCACCGACTTCAACGACGTGCTGACCACCTGGTGGGTCATGCCGGGCAGCGCCGGCCGAAACCTGCGCGTCATCGGACCCCCCGGGACGCATGCGTTCGTCGACGCGACGATCGCGGCGATGCGCGCTGACATCGGTTACCGCATCGAACATCACGCGGACATCAACGAGCCGCCAACGGTCGACGTCACCGAGGTTTCCGACGGAGTCGCCTTCGAGGCCGATGGTGTGCGCATCGTTGGTGGCCTCGTCGACCACGGCGTCGTACGGCCGGCCGTCGGTTACCGCATCGAGGCCGACGGCGCCGCCGTGTGCTGGCCCGGCGACACGCTGCCGTGCGCGGGGCTGGATGCGTTGGCGCGCGACGCCGACATCTACGTACAGACCGTCGTGCGCCGCGGACTCGTCGAGATGGTGCCCGTGCAGCGCTTCAAGGACATCCTCGACTACCACTCCGACCTTCCGGGCGCTGGCGGCACCGCGGCGCGCGCCGGCGTTAAAACGCTCGTGCTGAACCACCCTGTTCCGGCGCCGTTGCCCGGCACCGAGCAGGAGTGGATCGACGAAGCGGCCGCCGAGTTCGACGGCACCATCGTGTTCGCGCACGACCTGTTCAAGCTGTCCTGCGGGCGGTAGCCTGGGCCTCGCAGGGGCAAGCAAGCGGGGGAGGTTGGCGATGCGTCGTCGAATCTGTGTTATCGGAATGATCGCAGCCGTCGCGCTCGGCTTTACCGCGGCGCCGGCACGCGCGGAGCGCGGCATCTCACTAGACGAAGACGTCTATGTCGGTGTGGCAGGCGAACGGGTCGTCGAGATCGGACCCAACGCGACGACGTCGTCGTGTGAGTTCAACGCTGTGCGCAAGCTTTTGTGCGCAGCGTTGTTTGCCCTCACACCCGTAAAAGTCGACCTCGGCAGCCAGGACGGCACGCGCGTGCGCGTGAGTGTTGACGCGCACCCCGCGCCAGCACCCACCGGTCCGTAGCGAACGCACCGCTTCCGGGGCAGACTCGGGCATGAGCGATTCTGTTCTCGTCGATCGTGACGGTCCCGTCACGATCGTGACGATCAATCGTCCGCACGCGCGCAACGCGGTCGACCGCGCGACGGCGGGCGAGTTGTACGAAGCATTCCTGGCCTTCGACGCCGACGACTCGCAGTACGCCGCCGTCCTCACGGGCGCGGAGGGAACCTTCTGCGCCGGCGCCGATCTCAAGAAGGTCGCCGACGGCGCCGCGGGCGACCGTCCGCGCAAGGACAACGAGGGCCCGATGGGCCCGACGCGGCTGCTGCTCAGCAAACCCACTATCGCTGCCGTCGAGGGGTTCGCGGTGGCTGGCGGCATCGAGCTCGCGGTGTGGTGCGACCTGCGCGTCGCCGCCGAGTCGGCGACGTTCGGCGTGTACTGCCGGCGCTGGGGCGTCCCCCTGATCGACGGCGGCACGATCCGGCTGCCGCGTTTGATCGGGCAGTCGCACGCGCTCGACATGATCCTGACCGGCCGCGGCGTCGGCGCCGAGGAAGCGCTGCGCATCGGGCTGGCGAACCGCGTCGTGCCCGACGGTGAAGCGTTGTCGGCGGCGGTGGCGTTGGCGAAGGAGTTGGCGGAGCTCCCACCGAATTGTCTGCGCGCCGATCGTCGGTCGGTGTTCGAGCAGTGGACCCTCGACCTCGACCACGCCATTGAGCGCGAGTACGCCGGAGGGATCGAAGTCATCCGTTCCGGCGAGACCCAAGCCGGCGCGCAGCGATTCGCGTCAGGCGCCGGCCGTCACGGCGAACGCGCCTGATTCACGCGAAACTAAGTCGGTGCGCTGGGCGTCGGTAGTTCTTGTCGCTTTCTTCGCGCTCGCGCCTGCGACTGCGGCGGCAGCCGCCCCTGACGTGGGGTGCGTGCCGGTGGGCGTGTCGCCGTTCGAGGCACCGTCGCTTTCCTACGACGGTTCGATCATCGCATTCAGCACGAACGCCGCACTCGTCCCCGAGGACACGAATCGGACGCTCGACGTCTACGTCCAGAACACCGTGTCGGGCGCGGTCGAACGGGTTTCGGGCGGCGACGGCCGTTCGTCTCGGCCGTCGATCAGCGACGACGGCAGGTACGTCGCGTTCGAGAGTGAATCTCGCAATGCTGCGCCAGGCGACGACGGACGCGGACAGACCGATGTCTTCCTACGCGATCGCGTGGCGCGCACGACGAAGCTCATTTCCGCCACCCCGGCCGGCGTGAGCGCGTCGGGCGCGTCGAGCCACCCCTCGATCAGCCCGGACGGCCGGTACGTCGCGTTTCAGTCGAGCGCGGCGAACCTGGGGCCTCAGGACAAAAACGCGATGCTGGACGTGTACGTGCGCGACGTCGCCGCCGCGACGACGCAGCGCGTGTCGATGCCGGCGCACGGCGAAGCGGTCAACCTCGGCTCGTACGCGCCGGCGATGAGCAACAACGGCCTCGTCGCGTTCGAAACGACCGAAGACTTCGGTCAGTGGTTCTACGCGCTCAGCCCCAAAGCGAACGTACGCGACGGCATCTACTACGACCGCAACATCGTGCTTCGCAGTCTCGACGGGAAAATCACGCGACTCGTCAGCGTGCCGCCGGGCGAGCACGCGCAAGACGGGCTGGCTTACCGGCCGGCGATCTCCGCTGACGGGAACACGATCGCGTTCGAGAGCACATCGACCAATCTCGTCGCGGGCGATACCAACAACGCACCGGGCGTGCGCGGGTTGATGGAGCCCGACGTGTTCGTACTCGACCGCCGTACCAACAGCATGAGCAAGGTGTCGCTCGCGAGCGACGGCACGCAAGCGGACGGCCACGGCGCGTCGGGCGCAGCCATAAGCGCGACCGGCGACCGCGTCGCGTTCGAGAGCGACGCGCAAATGCTCGCGGCCGGTGACCACAATGACGCGCTCGACGTCTTTGTCCGTGACCGTGCTGCACGCGCGACGACGCGGGCTTCGGTCACGTCGGCGGGGCAGGACCCGGGATCGGCCGGTCGCCTCCGCTTTGGTTCGGTGTCGCCCGACCTCAGTGGCGACGGCGCGACGGTCGCGTTTGCGACGTCCGCGCCGGGCCTGATCGGCGAATCCGGGCCGGACGCGGTCTTCGGTGTCGTCGTGCGCGGTGCCGGAGGTGTTCGTGGTCCGTTCGGCATTGGCTGCCGCGTTCCGCGCGACGCGACGACGCCCGCCGTCGTTCCGGCGTCCCAGCACACCACAATCGGTTCGCCGCGCTCGACCGCGGCGGCCGCCGCGAACGTGGTGACGCCGCGAGCCGCCGCAGCGCGGGCGACGCACACGCGCTCGTACGTCGCGCTCGACGTCGGCGGTGTTTTGGTACTCGCCGCGGTCGCTGGGCGGCGCCGCCGCGTGCTCGCGGTCACCGCGACTGTCGTCGTCGCGCTCGTGAGCAGTGGCTCGGCGCAGGCGCACCACTACTCGCCGCTGCAGCCGGGCGGAGCAATCCTGCACGAGACGAGTTCGGGCGTTGCTTCGCTCAACTTCGTGTTCCGCGACCGAACAGACGGGACGCTGTACATCGCAACGGCGGCTCACAACGTGCGCGAGTTCAGCGTCGGCGACAAGGTGCCGATCTCGGGCTACGGGCCGATCACCACCCTCGTGTACAGCCGCGAGGGTGAGTCGTTCAGCCTCACCGACATGGCGCTGCTTCGCGTCGACCGCGACCACTACGGCGACGTCGACGCCGCCGTGCGCGCGTGGGGTGGGCCGACCGGCGTCGCCGATCCCTTCGGAGTCATGGGCGGTGAACCGACGTTTCAATACGGGCAGGCAGCCTTCATGCGCCACACCCAGGCGACACGAGCCAAACGCGGCGTGTTCGAATTTACGTACGGGGACCGCTGGGGATGGATCGGTTGGTACCTGCACTCGATCGCGTTCTACGGCGGCGACAGTGGCAGCCCCATTCTCGTCGGCACCGACGGCAAAGCTCTGGGGATCACCATCGCGACCGCCGCGGGTTACGGCGAACCGGGCACGACGAGCGGACCGACTACGGCCCTGATGCTGCAAGAGATGCGGCTCGTAGGCTTTGACGTAGACCTCGTGACCGCGCCCTTCGACGGCGTCGGAGGTGACCCACGGACGGTGGACCACTGCCTCGACGAACCCGTCGAGCACGGACCGAAGAACGAAGGCTGCGTCCGCGTCCTCAAGCCCGGGCCGTAGGTGTGAGTTACGCCGGCAGGTAGTCGGCCCACGCGGGGCGGTTGCCGTGCGCGGTCTCGTAGTCGGCGAGGAGGGCGAAGGCGTTCGATCCGTCGATCGACTCGCGCACGATGTCGGCGTGCCCCGCGTGACGGGCCGTCTCTTCGATGATGTGGACGAGGACCCAACGCAGCGACCAGTGCGTCTCGTCCTGCGGGAACCACGGCACGCCGCGCGGTATGGCGACGAGTTCGTCGAGGTCGTGGGTTTCGACGTACGTCTCCGTCTCGGCCGCGACCTCGTCGTAGAAGGCCAGCACGGACTCGAGCGTCTCGCCGTCGACGAATCGGAACCCGTTGTGGTACTCGTCCTCCATGTCGCCGTACTGCTCGCCGCGCACGATGCGCCGCATCCAGTGGTGCTCGGTGAGGGCGACGTGCTTGATGATGCCGCCGACACTGAGCGCGCTCGCGCTCGGCGTCGCCTGCGCCTGTTCTTCGGACAGCCCGTACGCCGCGAGCTTCAGCACATAGCGCTGCTGACGCAGGAAGGCGACGAGGGTCTCGCGTTCGGTGATGGTTGCGGGAGTTAGTCCTGGCATGCGTACAGACTGCGCCCCGAAACCGGTCATCTTCTGACCGGTTTTTGTGGAATTCTTGCCGCATGCGAGCCGATCGTCTGGTGGCCATCCTGAACTTGTTGCAAGTACGCGGCCAGGTGACGGCGATCGAGGTCGCGGAGGAACTCGAGGTGTCGGAGCGCACGGCGCGCCGCGACCTCGAAGCGCTCGGCCAAGCCGGGGTCCCGATCTATTCGTTGCAAGGGCGCAATGGCGGGTGGCGCCTCGCCGGCGGCGGCAAGACCGACCTGTCGGGTCTCACGGCCGAAGAGACGCGCGCGCTGTTCCTGGTCGCCGGACCGTCCTCGGCGTCGTCGCCCGCGGTGCGCGCCGCGGTGCGCAAGCTCGTCCGCGCACTCCCGGAACCGTTCCGCGACGCGGCCGACGCCACGGGCGAGCGCGTGCTGTACGACCGCGCCTGGGACGGCGACGCGCCGCGCGTCGCCCGCACTCCTCCGCTGCTCGACGACGCGCAGCGTTGTGTGGTCGAGGGGCGCCAGGTCTCGCTCGACTACGTCGCCCGTGACGGATCGGCGACGACGCGCGTCATCGACCCTCTTGGTCTCGCATCCAAGGGCGCGCACTGGTACCTCGTCGCCAACACGCGCAGCGGATTGCGGACCTTCCGCGTCGACCGCATCCGCTCGCTCGTCGATACCGGTGACACCGTCGTACGGCCCGACGGGTTCGAGCTCGAAGACGCGTGGCGGTTCATTATCGACGCCGTCGAGGACAAGCGGATGCCGCTCGTCGCGACCGCGTCGGTTGATCCGGGATACCTCGACATCGCGCGCTACATGTTCGGCACGCGCATGCGCATCGGCGCTGCCGACGCCGACGGCCGCGTGCGAGTCGACATCCGCGGGCACCACGTCGGCTCGCTGTCCGGCGAACTTGCCGGCCTCGGCGGCGGGATCGAAGTGCACTCCCCGCCGGAGATCCGTGCGGCGCTCGCCGCCAAAGGGCGCGAACTCGTCACCCTCTACGGATAACGACTTTGATAGAGGCCGTGGACGCTGTCGTCGTGTTGCCGGGCGCGAGCTACGGACCCGATATGCCGGGCCTGGCGATCCCGATCGACGTCGTGCGCGACCGCGGCGCACGCGTGGTGATCGTCGAGTATCCCGAACACCGCGACGAGATCGTCGATGTCGTCGCGCCGCAAGTTTCCGAAGCCGTCGCCGGCGCGAGCGAAGTGTTGGTGATCGCGAAGTCGCTCGGGACGAGCGTGTTCGGCGAGGTGCGCGACAAGTTCCCGACGACCACAAAGGCCATCTGGATCACACCGCTCTTCGGCGATCCCGACGTGCGGCGCGAGGCCGTTGCCTCGCGCTTCCGTTGCCTTTCGGTCTACGCGTTGGACGACCCAGCGAACGATCCTGAGGGACAAGCGGCGGTCACTGCCGCGTGCCACGGCGCCGAGTTGTGCTTCGACACCGGTGGTCACGGACTCACGATGTCGGACGAGCAGCGCCAGCAACTGCGCACCGCCGTCGAGGAGTTCGTGGCGTGACCGAGCGCATCGTCGTGTCTTCGTTGGTCGTCG